>DASTCZ010000001.1:0-9106 GCA_035710585.1 Candidatus Acidiferrales bacterium
ACGCCGCGGATACCGGGGACGGACGGGCGGAAAATGTCGAAGAGCTATGGCAACGCGATCATGCTCAGCGACAGCGACGAAACGATCTGGGAAAAAGTGCGGCCGATGGTGACCGACCCGGCCCGAAAGCGGCGAACCGATCCGGGGAATCCGGATGTTTGTCCTGTGTACGATTGGCACAAACTTTTTTCGCCTCCGGAGACGCTCGCGTGGTCAAATGACGGCTGCCGGAGCGCGGGGATTGGGTGCATCGAGTGCAAGCGCGCGATGGCGGACAACCTGGTGAAATGGATCGCGCCGGTGCGGGAGCGGCGGAAGAAGTACGAGGAGAAGCCGGCGGAGGTGCTTGAGATTTTGCACGAAGGATCGAAGCGTGCGCGGAAGACGGCGATTGGAACGATGGAGCGCGTAAGGGAAGCGGTGTTTGGGTGGGAGAGAAAAATTAGTGAAATAGCGCCGGTGAAGCCCGCAAAGAGTGAGACTGGCGGTTGATCTAGAGGAAGGCTGCACAGGCAAGAGTGCCTGTGCCACGAGATGAGCGAACAGGGAACATCGCGCGAGGGCGGACAGGCGACCGCAGCGGCGGCTTACAAAGTGCAGCTGCCGATGTACGAAGGGCCGCTCGATCTCCTGCTGGATTTGATCCGCAAGCAGGAGATGGACATCCACAACATTCCCATCGCGCAGATCACCGGACAATATTTGGAATATCTGCACAAGATGGACGAGCTGGACGTGGACGTCTCCGCGGATTTTATTTACATGGCGGCGACGCTGATTTTGATCAAGTCGAAAATGCTGCTGCCGCCGGACCCGTTGGCTTCGCCGGATGAGCCGCTCGATCCGCGCGCGGATTTGGTGCACCGGCTGGTGGAGCACGAAAAATTCAAGAACGCGGCGCAGATTCTCTACCAGAAGCAGCAAATCTTTTCGCACGTGTGGTCGAAGCCCGATCTTTCGATGTACGAAAGCGAAGAGACCGAAGGCGAGCTGGTGGTGTCGCTCGTCGATTTAGTGAAGGTGTTTTCGCAGGTGCTCGAGCGCCGCAAGGAAGCGGTGAAGATCGAGCTGACGCACCAGCAATTTACCGTGGCGCAAATGATGGAGATTTTGCGCAAACAGCTGATCGCGAGCGACGATGGGATCGACCTGCTGGGATTTTTCGAAGCCTGCGAATCGCGGCACGCGATGATTGTGGCGTTTCTGGCCGTGCTGGAAATGGTGCGGCTGCAGGCGATCGTGCTGGTGCAATCGCAGAATTTCGGGGAAATCCGGCTGCGGAAGCACAAGATGTTCGATACGATTTTCGCGGCGGATGGGTCGATCGCGCCGATGAAGGAGATTGAGGAGCAGTATTTGTAGCAGCATCGAACGGGACGCAACCGCAGATCCTTCTTCCCGATTACCCGCATCGGGACTCAGGATGACAGCGAGTTGAGAGTGTGAGCGAGAGACGATGAATCCAGCGGAAATCAAGGGCGCGCTCGAAGCGATCATTTACGCGGCCGACGAGCCGGCGACTGTCGACCAAATGGCCGCGGCGATCGGGATTGAGAAGGCGGAGCTGCGTCCCGTGCTCGATGAGCTGGTGGCGAGCTACGGCTCGGACGAGCGCGGCGTGGAGATTCGCGAAGTGGCGGGCGGGTTCAAATTTTATACGAAGCCGCAGCACCACGAGGCGGTGCGGCGCTTCATCAAGAGCCTGCGGCCGCCGCTGCGGTTGACGATGTCTGCGCTAGAGACGCTGGCGGTGATCGCGTACAAGCAGCCTGTGACGCAGCCGGAAATCCAGGAGATTCGTGGCGTGAATTCCTCGGGCGTGCTGCAGACGCTGCTCGAGAAGCGGCTGATCACGACGGCTGGACGCAAGGCGGTGATCGGGCGGCCGATTCTGTACCGTAGCTCGAAGGAATTTTTGATGAGGTTCGGGCTTTCGGACGTGGGCGAGCTGCCGAGCTTGAAGGAATTCGAGCTGCTTGCGCGGCAGGCGCTCGGGACCGATGAAGGAATCGCGGCGGCTGAACCGGAAGATTTGGAGCCCGTCGAGCCTTCGCTGGAAGTGGACCAGGGGCTGGATCATGCGGCGCAGGTGGCCGCGGCCGCGGCGGACGCAGGCAGCGTCGCGAATGCGGACGGCGCTGACGGCGCCCCTTGCGAGACGATTGCCGACGTAGACCGCGCCGAGGAAGCGGACGAAGCCGCCGATGCAGTGCGAGCGAAGGCTGCAGAAGGGAATCACTAATAGGCTTTTCCGAATTGCCGGGGGGCATTTCCTCAGGGGCTAAAGCCCCATCCTCCAAATCTCCTGATGTCGGAGCTGAAGCTCCGACCCCCGAGGTCCAACTCACGTCCGGGAGTGTGATTCATTTGTTGTTGTGTATGATTTCAACGCATGCTTGAACGACTGCAAAAAATAATCTCACGCGCAGGAATCGCTTCGCGGCGTCATGCCGAGGAATTGATTTCGAGCGGACAGGTGCGCGTGAACGGGCGCGTGGTCACCGAGCTCGGGGAAAAAGCCGACGCGGAGCGCGACCGCATCGAAGCGGCAGGGAAAGTAGTGCAGATTGCGGCGGAGCGGCGTTATTTCATGCTGCACAAGCCGCCGCGAGTGATGTCCACGCTTTCCGATCCGGAGGGGCGGCCATCGCTCGAAAGAGTCGTGCGGAATCTGGGCGCCAGAGTGTATCCGGTCGGGCGGCTCGATTATTCGGCGAGCGGATTGATGTTGTTGACGGACGACGGCGAACTCGCGAACCGGATGCTGAAGCAAGCGGCACGGCTGCCGCAGAGGTACTGGTTCAAGACAAAGGGGCGGCTCGGCGCGGGGGATATCAAGAAACTGTCTGCACGGCTGCACGGTCGCGTGAGCGCGCTGCGGCCGACACGGGCGGCGCGAGAAGCGAAGAAGACGGAGAATCCGTGGTACGAAGTGGTGTTCAGCAATGTGAGCCGCGATGAGCTGCGCCGATTGATGTTTGAAGCAGGCCATCCGGTGGAGAAACTGCGGCGCGTGGGCTTGGGAAAGTTGGAATTGGGAGAATTGGTCGAGGGGCAACTCCGCCCTCTAAAGGGCGATGAGATTTCGCGGCTGAAGAGCGCACTCGATAGGCTGGAGGCGGCGGGCGAGAGCAGGGTTAAGGAACCTCGCCGCGAATCACGGTAACTTCTGCGAACGGCGGCGCGTCTGAAAAAACGCTGCGTCCTTTATACTGAGACGTTAGTCCAATCTGAAGAAAAGCGGCACGCGAGGCCGATTCATTGAACTCACTCCGGATGGCGAAGCTCTTCGAAGAGCGAATCCCGGAATATATCCGAACGATCAGCCCTTACGTTCCCGGCAAACCGGTCGAGGAAGTCGAGCGCGAGCTGAAGATTCGCGCGGTAAAGCTGGCCTCGAATGAGAACGCGCTAGGGCCGTCGCCGCGGGCGATGGAAGCGGTGCGCAGCGCTCTGTCGGATGCGAACCGGTATCCGGACGGCGACGCATATTATTTGCGGGAAGCGCTCGCGGCGAAGCACGGCGTTCCGATGGAGAACATCGTCGTCGGACTGGGATCAAGCGAGCTGATCGATCTTTCGGCGCGGCTGCTGATTCACCTAGGGGAAGAGGGGATTACTTCGCAGGGGTCGTTCGCGCTTTATTACATCGCGATCCAGGCGACGGGCGGTCGGTTGGTTGCGCTGCCGTTGCGCGACTATGCGTTTGACCTGAACGCCATGGCGCGCGCGATCAGCTTGCGCACGCGTTACGTCATACTGGCGAACCCGAACAATCCCACCGGAACGCTATTTACGGCCGACGAGTTCGACGATTTTCTGGCGCGCGTGCCGGAAGACGTGCTGGTGGTGATCGACGAGGCGTATTGCGATTACGTGAGCCATCCGAACTACACGCGCGCGATCGAGCGCGTGCGCGACGGCCGGAATCTCCTGGTGCTGCGCACGTTTTCGAAGGCGCATGGATTGGCCGGAATGCGCATCGGATATGGAATTGGCCCGGCGCCACTCGTCTCTGAGATGAACAAGGTGCGGACGCCGTTTAATACTTCGGGCGTGGCGCAGGCGGCGGCTCTGGCGGCGATGGGGGATGTGGAGCACGTGCAGCGCTCCGTGGAATCGAATCGCGAGGGCATGGCGAGAGTCACGCAGGGACTCGACCGGCTTGGAGTAAGGTTCGTGCCGTCATTCGGCAATTTCATTTACCTGGAAGCGGGCGCGAGCGGGCGCGCGCTGGCGGACGCACTGTTGGAGCGCGGCGTAATCGTGCGGCCGCTCGATTGGATGGGGATTCGCGAGGGAGTGCGCGTCACGATCGGAACCAGTGAAGAAAACGAAAAATTTCTCGCGGCGCTCGCGAAGGCGGTAAAGAGCAGGCAGCTCGCGCCGGCGCGGTAGGTCCTTCCATCGGTTACACATTCCGGTACCGGATCCCATGAGCGACATCATTCTGGAAGCGCTGCGTAATTCGAAAACAATCGCGGTGGTGGGTCTTTCTTCGAAGCGCTACCGGCCGAGCTTCGGCGTGTCGCAATACCTGCAGCGCGCGGGCTATCGGGTGATTCCCGTCAATCCCAACGAAACTGAAGTGCTCGGCGAAAAAGCGTATGCGCGACTCGAGGACATTCCGAGCGGCATCAAGATCGACGTCGTGGATATTTTCCGGCGATCGGACGAAGTCGCGCCGGTGGTGGAGAGCGCGATAAAAATTGGCGCGCGATATGTGTGGATGCAAGAAGGAGTGGTAGACGAAAACGCGGCACAGCGCGCGCGCGACGCGGGGCTCGGCGTGGTGATGGACCATTGCATGTTAAAGGAGCATCAGCGCCGCAGGTAGCCGCAGCTACTCGGGAAGATTGAAGAGCAAGAGTTTGCGGTCTCCTGGCTGGGAGACGGCGACAGATCTCCCATCGGGCGAAATCCTAAACCGCCAAATCAAGAGGTCGCCAAGCAGGAGTTCCGGCTGCGTCTCGGCCGGATCTGACGAGTCGCCGATGAACTGCGGCACCTGATATGCGACGAGGTCGCCATCGTGACGCTCGATACCGCGGCGCACGAAGATGCGCGATTCGTCGGGAGACCAGCCGATTTGACCGTAGGCCACGTGAATTCGTGCGCTGTTTTGAGGTGTGGCGACGCCACGAATTTCGAGAGTTTCCTCGTCGATGAAATAGGCGACGAGGTTTGCGGCGGGCGAAAGCGACAGGCCGCCCTGATAGCGCGGAAGAGTGGCGAGAGCGCGGCCGTCTTCCGCGACAAGATCGAGAAAGGCCAAGCGCGCAGCGCTGCCGACGGCGTTCTGCCGTTCGACGACTGCGGCAGAATTACTCTTCGGGTGCCACGCGATATCCGCGAAAGTGTGCCCGGCGAAAACCGCCGCGGGCCGGACGGCTCCGCGCCGAAGGATGCGGAGAGTGAGCAACGGATTCACGCGTGAGGCCGGCGCGACGAAGGCGACAGTTTCCGCGTCGGCAAGCCAGGCGCCATCGACCGCACCGTCGATGCCACCTTCGGCGCCGGGAAGCTTGATCTCGCGACCTTCGTCATCGATCAGAAGAAGCATTTCCCCTGGTTGTACACCCCCGCGATCGCCGAAGAGCTGGCTGGTGTGGACTTGGGCGGCGATGCGCTTGCCGTCGGGCGACCACCGGAGAGACGTGACGGTATAGCTGAAAGCGGGGCCGAAGCGCGAGTAACGCTCACCGGCAAAGATTTTTTTCTTGGAGCCGTCCGTGTAGTAAATCCAGATGTCGTCGCGCTGAGTTTCGAGCTTTCGGCCTTGCAGGATATGGCGCGTGGAAAAGGCCAGGCGGCCGTCGGGTGCATAGGCGAATGCGGTGCAGCCATCCTCGACCGTAGCGCGAGGTGCGACACGTGACGCCGGCGCAGACTGACCGGATTGACGCGCGGCAGCGATCGCGGAAACCACGGCGACCGGCAAGCAGACGAGCGCGATTCGTCGAGACAATTTCACGGCAGCCATGGATTGGGATGCATTATGGGTTTTGTCCGGATGCGCGCCGGGCGGCGAGGACGCGCTTGATTTCTTCCATGCGCTCGCGAAGCCAGCGCTCGAAGCCCTGGTCGGTCGGCTCGTAAAAGCGGCGGCCCGCGAGTGAATCGGGCAGGCAGGGCATGTTGGTCAGTTTATCTTCGTAATTGTGCGCGTACTCGTAGCCGCGGCCGTAGCCGATATTTTTCATCAGGCCGGTGACGGCGTTCCTCAGATGCAGAGGCACAGGCTCCGCTCGTGTCTGTTGCAGCGCTTCCGCCGCTTCGCCATAGCCCGTGTATAGCGCATTGGATTTGGGCGCCAGTGCGATGTAAACAGCCGCCTGAGCCAGCGCGAGATGGCCCTCTGGAGCGCCGAGAAAATCGAAGGCTTGCATGGCGGCTAGCGTGACTTCGAGAGCATGCGGGTCCGCGAGGCCGATGTCTTCGCTGGCCATGCGCACGAGCCGCCGCGCGACGTAAAGCGGATCTTCTCCGGATTCGAGCATGCGCACGAGCCAGTAAAGGGAGGCATCCGCGTCTGAATTGCGAACGGATTTGTGGAGCGCGGAGATCAGGTTGTAGTGCTCTTCGCCGGACTTGTCGTATAGGAGGAATTTGCGTTGCAGGGCCTGCTCGAGCAGCGCGGCCGTCAATTCGCGCTCTCCGATGGGATTTTGCGGAGCGATTTGCGCGAGGCTTTCGAGGATGTTGTACGCCGCGCGAGCGTCGCCATTGGCGTGCAGCGCGATTCGATCGAGGACACCGTCTTCCGCGAGAATTTTTTGCGCGCCGAGGCCGCGTTCAGCATCGGCGAGTGCTCGACGAAGTAGGAGCACGATCTGTTCATTCGAGAGCGAGTGCAGGACGTAGACGCGCGTCCGAGAAAGCAGCGGCGCGATGACTTCGAAAGAGGGATTTTCGGTAGTGGCGCCGATGAGCGTGATGTGTCCCGCTTCGACGTGAGGGAGAAATGCGTCCTGCTGCGCTTTGTTGAAGCGGTGGACTTCGTCGACGAAGACGATGGTGCGAACGCCGCGAGCATGGCGGCGCTCGGCAAGGGCCATCATTTCTTTCACTTCCTTGATGCTCGAGAGAACTCCGCTGAAAGCGACGAATTCGGTTTTGGTCAGGCGAGCGATGATGCGTGCGAGCGTCGTCTTGCCGCAGCCGGGAGGCCCCCACAAGATCATCGAAGTGATATCGCCGCGCTCGATTTGCGTGCGCAGAGGCCGGCCAGGGCCGAGCAAATCTTCCTGGCCGATGAATTCGTCGAGGATGCGCGGGCGCATGCGGTCGGCAAGGGGGCGCGGGCCGGTATTGGCGTCGGCTTCCTGTGCGAGACCTGGCGTGGGAAAGAGGCTCATTGGTCGTGCGCTCCAGCCGGACGTGCGGTTGCGGCGAAATCTCGGGTAGAGGCAGCTCGCTGGCGCGCCGCCTCGTACATCAGGATAGATGCTGCCGTGGCGGCGTTGAGCGATTCGACGCGATGGCTTTTTGAGCCATACGCCGGTGCGAGCGGTATGCGAATTCGTGCGTCTGCAGCGGAGGCGACGTCGGCGGGAAGGCCAGCACCCTCATTGCCGATTAGCAAGGCGATAGCTCCGCGAAGATCAGCCTGCCATGGCGCGACTGAGTTCGCATCGGCTTCGTCTTCGCCGGAGACGGCGGCTAAGATTTGAACTTGCATCACGCGAAGCTGCGCTTGCAGCACTGCGACGCCTATTCCATCAAGCATAGGCAGGCGAAAGACGGAACCGGCAGAGGCGCGCAGAGCTTTCGGCGAGAATGGGTGCGCGGTGCCGATGGAGCCCGCGCGGCAGGTGGCGATGCCGCTCGCGCCGAGCGCTTCCGCGCTGCGAATGATGGTGCCGACGTTGCCGGGATCCTGCACGCCGACGAGAACGAGAATTAACGGCGTGGCGGGTCCGGCGAGAAGGTCGTCAAATGACGCCGCGGACGGACGGATGAGCGCGGCGATTCCTTGCGGCGATTCGGTGTCGGCGAGGCGTTCGAAAAGCTTGTCGGTGGTAGCGAGGATGCGGGTATTTTCGCCAACGAGAGGTTGTACACGTCCGAGGTGTTTGCGCCCGGATTCGCTCACCAGGACGGCTTCGACGGGGACAGCCGATCGAAAAGCTTCTTCGACGAGGCGAGCGCCTTCGATGCCGACGGCACCTTCCGACTTTCCGGCGAGGGCGGAGCGGAAACTTTGCAGCCAACGGTTTTCGCGGCTGGAGATCATCTCCGGCTGCCGCTGGCGGCCCCGCGCTGGCGACTTTGATTGCATCGGAGCGAGCGTAACAAAGGGCGGCGCGGCGCGCAAAGCTCGCGAGGACAAGACCGTCGTGCGGCATCGGCTTGCGAAACGTCTCGTAAGCCTAGCTCTTTCAGGTCATTGCGCCGCTTGGGTCGCTGTGGTAGCTTGCCAAGCGAATCGCGTGTAGTGTGACGCGACGCAGCGCGGCGCAGTCTGGCTACTCGGACTCTGCTCGAAAGGCGCACACACTTTGCCGGCTGAGCTTCTGAAGATTTCAGCGGAAGCCCCAGACCAATCCAGTCTTCGATACGCCTGCGATTTCATCCAGCGCGGGGAAGTCGTCGGAGTCCCGACCGACACTTTTTACGGGCTCGCAGCTGATCCCTTTAATCTTGCAGCAGTGGAACAGATTTATCGCGTGAAGGGGCGGCCGGAGGCGCGCGCGCTTCCCATTTTGGTCAACTCGATCGACCAGGCGGAGACTCTGCTCCGCGATATTCCGGACGCGTTCTTGTGCCTGGCGAGAAAATTTTGGCCGGGCGCGCTTACGATTCTGGTGGACGCGTCGGACAAGTTGCCGCTCAAAGTGACGGCGAACACGGGCAAGGTGGCCCTGCGCTGGCCGAATTCGAAGGTGGTGTGCACGCTGATCGAATTGCTGGAAGGACCGATCACCGGAACGAGCGCGAATATCTCGGGATTTCCCGCGTGCTCAAACGCCGATCAACTGATGAAACAGCTTGGCGACCGGCTGACGCTTGTGCTCGATTCGGGAGAGACGGGAGTTTCGCTGGCATCCACGATCGTGGATTTGCATGACGACCACTGGCGTATTATCCGTGAGGGGGGAATCAC
>DASTCZ010000002.1:0-7650 GCA_035710585.1 Candidatus Acidiferrales bacterium
GGTCAACTCGATCACATGCTTGAACTGCGAGATCGCATCCTGATATCGCTTCTGGCGGTGATAAAACACGCCGAGGCTGTTCCATCCATCCCAATAATCCGGACGAAGCGACGCGGCGCGCTGGAAAGCGGATTCGGCATCGGCGATGCGGCCCATTTTTTCGTAGGCGTTCGCGACGCCCATCAGCGCATCGGGATCGCGTGGGTTCAGCTTCAGCGCACTATTGAATTCCTGCAACGCGAGATCGGATTTGCCGAGATCGGCGTGCACGCGGCCGAGCGTGACGGGAACCATCGGCAGGCGGTCATCGAGCTGCGCGGCGCGCTGGCAATCCGCGAGCGCTTCGTCAATCCAGCGAGAATTCTGGTCCAGGCGGAATTTCAGGCGGTACGCTTCGCATTGCTCGCCGAAGCCAAGTGCAAACTGCGGATCAGTTTTCACCGCGCTATCGAGATCTGTGATGGCCTGATCGAGATTGCCCGGCTTGTCGTAGCGCTGCATCAATCCAAGCGCGTTCAAATAGGATTCGTATGCCGCGGGCGTGACGTGGCCGCCGGTGTTGCGAAGCATTTCAGGCGTCACTTCGATGTGCATGAGTTTTGCGAGACGCGATACGGCCTGATCCTGCACGGCAGCCAAATCGCCGGCGCGATCTTCGATGGGAACGGAACCGATCTGGCGCATGGTGTTCGTATCGATCAAGTTCACGTTGAGATGAACGTCTTGCCCTTCGCGTTGAATGCTGCCTTGCACGACGAGATTCGCGCCAAGCGTCGCGCGCGCCGCCGCGGGATCGGTGACTTTGCGCGAGCGCACCAGGCTCGCCGGCACGACCCAAAGTGATTGCTGGCCGACGTCGAGGTTCGACAGGCGCCCGGTGAGCGACTCCATCAACCCTTCGGCTAGAACTTCGTTCGCGGGATCGTTGCCGATATTGTCGAAGGGCAGCACGGCGATGTGCTTCTGCGTTCCGCCGGAGAAGAGTCCAGTGATGCGTTCGCGGACGGGGCGAATCGCGAATGCCGCGATGGCGAGGAGGACGAGAATCGCCGCGGTAATGAGCGGCCATTTGCGCGGCTCACGCGCGGGAAGCGCCCAGCTTGGCGCGGAAGCGTCTTTTAGCAGCTTCGTCATGGCGCGCGGCGAGATCGTTTGCGTGGGAGCTGACTCGGCGCTCTTCACGTGCTGCAAATCGGAGAGGATTTCCTGGCACGTCTGGTAGCGCTTCGCAGGATCTTTTGCGAGCGCGCGGAAGACGATGGCCTGCAATTCCTGCGGGATGCCGTCGAGCGGCGCCGGCGGATCATTGATGATCGCCATCAGCACGGCTGATAGCGTGTCGCGCTGAAACGCGTGGCGGCCGGTGAGCATTTCGGCCAAGACCACTCCCCACGACCAAATGTCCGAGCGCTGATCGACCATGCGCCCCAGCGCCTGCTCGGGCGACATGTACGCGACGGTGCCGGCAATGCCGAGAGTCTGCGAAGCGGTTTCCTGGCTGATGACAAGAGCCAGCCCGAAATCGACGATCTTCACCGCGCCCTGCGAGGTGATGATGAGGTTCGAAGGCTTGATGTCGCGGTGGACGATGTTGTGCGCGTGGGCTTCGGAGAGCCCGCGGGCAATCTGCGCGGCGTAATCGATGCACTGTCCGAGGGGGAGCGGGCCTTGCTCGATCTTCTTTGCAAGCGTGGTGCCCTCGTAATAGCCCATGACGATGAAGAATTGACCGTCGGGCGATTTTTCGAGGCCGTGGATCACTCCGATATTGGTGTGATCGAGCGCGGAAGCGGACTTCGCCTCCTGGAGGAAGCGCTCAGTCTCTTTTTTGCCGACGTTTGCGTTATGCGGAAGAAATTTGAGGGCGACGGTGCGCTCGAGCTTCTGGTCGAGCGCCTTATAAACCACACCCATGCCGCCAGATCCAATGACGCCGAGGATCTGGTAATCGCCGATACATTCACCGGCAGACCAGGAAAAAGTGGTCTCGGGCAAGGCTGGGCCTCGGGTTTACCTTAATGGAAAAGGGGCGGGCGAATCATAGTGCGGCGGGGGGTGGTAGGCAATAGGGAGGGGGAAGCGGCGAAGCAGGGAAGCAGGAGGGCAGGGAGGCAGGGAGGCAGGGAGGCAGGGAGATCCTCGTTCGTTGCGATCGGCGCGAGGAGAACGCGGAAAGCAGAAAGCTGAAAGCCTTTCGCGGAAATCGTTCAGGGTGAAGGACGGCCATTCGCCCGCCAGGGCGGGCTCAGGGTAAGCGGAAAGCGGAAAGCAGCAAGCACGGCGGTCAGTGGCGAGTCGCGAGCGGACGAAGACATAGAAGACATATTAGTGAGTAACGTGTATTTTCAGCTTTCGGTGTAGGCGGAATGGGTGTATTAGTGCGTTAACTACGCGGGTGTGGAACTGGCTCCTAAAGCGAGGAAGGCACGAGTGCGACAACGGGAGTGATCACCCCGATAGGAGTGAGTGCGGCGACGGGAGTGAGTGCGACGTAGGGCGCGAGTGGTGCGACGAGGAGTCGACGATGCAGGGATTCGGCGATGGGTGCGGAAAGCGTTCCGTGAAGTGGGCGGGTCAGAGTTTGCTTTTAGCGATGGCGGCGCTCATCGCGCTCGGGCTATTGAACGGAGCTCCTGGTTCTGTGGAGGCGCAGGGGCAGAAGTCCGCTGCGGCTGCGTCGGCGTATGAATTTGACGTGGCGACAATCAAACCCGCTCCGCCTGGAAGCAACGGCGGTGTGGCGGGATATCTGTCGGACGATACGTTTAGGGCGAGGAACTACAGCTTGGGGCAAGTCATACGGATGGCATACGGAAAAACATGGGGCCCAAAGGAGCAACTTGCGGGAGGGCCGAGCTGGCTAGATTCGGAGAGATACGATGTTACAGCGAAAATGGATAGCTCCGTGGCTGACGCGCTCAAGAAACTTCGGCCGGATGAGCGCACGCAGGCCCAGGAGCGCATGCTGCAGGCGCTGTTCGCCGACCGCCTGAAGTTGGAAGTGCACCGGGAAGTGAAGGAACTCCCTGTCTACTTCCTGACCATTGCGAAGAATGGTCCCAAACTCACCGAAGCCAAACCGGGTGATCCTGACCCGAAAGCCTTTCCGTACGCCGATAAATTCGCAGGTGGCGCGAAATCCGGCGGGCTATACGGCGTCGTCGGTGGCTCACCCGGCGCAATGACGGAAACGGTTTACTGTTTGGGAGTTTCAACTTTCGCGCTGGTGCGTCAACTGGCCTTTCATACGGGCCGAGTCGTGCTCGACAGAACCGGATTGACCGGAAGCTACGACTTCACACTGAAGTTCGCGATGGGCCCAGGACGGCGCACTTCGGAAGATGGAACGGACGGAGTTGTGCCCACGGCGTCAGACCCGAGTGGCGTTCCGGACTTGTTCGCGGCGATTCAGCAGCAGCTAGGGCTGAAGCTGGTATCTGGGAAAGGGCCGGTGGAGACGATCGTGATCGATCATGTGGAGAGGCCCTCGGGGAATTAGCTGCGCCCAACAGACAATTTTAGCGCTCTGATGTAACTACTTTGAGTAGAGGTAGAGGGTGGAGAGGATGCGGCCGGAAGTGTAGCCGTACGCGTTGCCGCTGGGCGTCACAAAGAACCGAGACGAGCTGAGAATGCCGGCGGGATCGCTGGTGCGAATTTCCTTCCACACCTGGCGCTGGCTGGTAAATGCGTCGACGCGAAAGATGGTTGCGGAAGAATCCTTCCCGGCGGCGACGTAGATGTGCCGATTGTCCTGATCCCATCCTATCGGTTCATCGCCTTCCTGCAATGCGACGGGACGAGACTCTCCAGAAGCGAGATCCACAATCTTGGCTTGGCCCGACCAGTTTCCACCCTCGCCGGGCGCCTGCAGCGCATATTTGCCGTCAAGGGAGACGCGATTCCAGAAGCTTGCACCTTTTTGATTGGTGAGCGGCTTCGCCGGTCCGCCATCGATGGAAACGCGGTAGGGGCGCGGGGGCGCAAGGCCTTCGTGGCCCAAGAAAACGAATTCCTTGTTTCCGGGAAGCCAAGAAATGAAATCGCGGTCGAGGTTGATGGGCGCAACGTCGAAGGTTCGCGCTTCGCCGGCGCCGGTGGGGAGAATGCGGATTTTGGTGCGCTGCGTGGGGACGACGGCAACGACGAATTTGCCATCGGGGCTAATGCCAATCACGCTGCCTTCGCCGAGGGGGATGGCTTGCGACCCATCGAGACGGCGATAGTAGATGAGATAGTCGTTGGTTGCGCCGGAACCGGATTCGGTGAACGCGACGCTTTTGCCATCCGCGCTGATGGCCCCGAAGGACGCAAAGCTGAGCACCGAAACGTCACGCTCCAGCGAATTTGAGGGAGAGGCTACCAATTGAGAGAGCTGGAGGACTTCATGCGAGAAAAGTAAGCGCCCATCAGCGGAGATGTCAGAAGGCATGCAATGGTCCGGCACCGAAAACACCTTGCGGGATTTCCCCGCTGGTGTGACGGCGAACACGACGCGATCCTGAAAACTAGCGCTTTCCTCCGTGGAACCGTACCAGATTTCGGAGCCGTCGGGAGTCCACGCGAGACCTTCGTCGGAGGCTGTATCCGGAGTGAGTCGCTTTACCTTGCCATCCGCAGATGCGATCGAGATGAATCCGCGGTCGTCGCCGAACAGGGGATGATCGATGAAAGCGACGGATTTGCCGTCTGGAGAAATGCGCGGCTGCCCGATCCAGCCGTTGGTGCGATAGAGGACTTTTCCGACAGGATATTCCAGCTGTTGAGGACCATCAGGGGCGCGGACAACGGCGAATTGCTGGCCGTCGCGAGAAATGTCCGCATCCCAAACTCTTTCGAGAATTTCGCGCGCCGCTCCGCCGCTGGAAGGCGCGCGGGCGAGCGTGCCGAACTGCATCCAGTTGGTGGTGGGAAGGCGGCGGGGATTTACAAGGATCGCGAGGTCGCCGGAGTCGGCGACGCCGACAAGGAGAGCGTTTTTCAAATCCAGCGGACGCGCGGTAACGTCACCGATGCGCGAGCTGAAGATTTCGTAGGGTTGGCCTCCCCACATAGCACTGTAGACGATGTTTTGACCGCCGGGCATGAATCGCGCGCCCTTAATGTAACCGCGTTGGAAAGTAAGCTGTTCAAACGTCGCGGGCTTGTCGCCGGCGCGCTTGCCGAGCAGATAGGCGCCGGCTGCGAGAGCGACGGCCGCGAGAGCAAGTGCCGAAACGAGCCACAATGCTTTGCGAGTCGCAGCCGCCGAAGTTTTCGGAACTGCGGCGGAGAGTTGCGATGAGGAGCCGCTCATGGTTTCGAGGGCGAACGCGAGATCCTTTGCGGATTGGAAACGGTGGCCGGGGTCCTTTTCAAGACAGCGCTGGACGATGCGGCCGACGCCAGGAGAAACATGACTCGACGCGGAGGAAATCTCCGGCGGGTCTTCTTTCAAGATTGCGGACATCGTTTCCACGGAGCTACCGCGCTGGAACGGACGGCGGCCGCTGAGCGATTCGTAGAGAACGGCGCCGAAGGAAAAAATATCGGAGCGGGAATCGGCGGGTTCGCCTTTGACTTGCTCGGGGGACATATAGCCGACGGTGCCAAGCATGACGCCTTCGGCGGTGCGCGTGACGGGAACCGAGGCTTCGATCGTGGCGTCAGGCGCGCTGGATTGTGCGATTGCGGCGGGAATGGCGAGAGTCTTGGCTAGGCCGAAATCGAGAATCTTGACGCGGCCATCGCGGGTGACGAAAAGATTTTCGGGCTTGAGGTCGCGGTGAACGATTCCTTTGTCGTGGGCGGCGGCGAGGCCTGCGGCGACTTGCAGGCCGTAGTCGATTGCTTTTCTCTGAGAGAGCGCGCCGGGTGCGAGTTTTTCGCGAAGAGTTTCGCCCTCGAGGAGTTCAGTGACGATAAAGCGCGTGCCGTTTTGGGCGCCGATGTCATGGACGGAAAGTATGTTGGGATGATTGAGGGCGGCGACGGAACGCGCTTCCTGCTCGAAGCGGCGCAGCCGTTCTGGATCTTCGGAGACGGAATCGGGCAAGACCTTGATGGCGACCTCGCGGCCGAGACGGGAATCGCGGGCGCGATAGACTTCGCCCATGCCTCCGGCGCCGAGCGGCGACAGAATCTCGTAAGGGCCCAGCTTACTGCCCGCGGAAAGTGTCATTTGGTAGAGCGCGGATTATATCTCGACGGGCGAATTCCGAAGGGGCCGAACTTGCAGGCGCCGAATTGACGCTGTTAGCGCAGCGAGAGGGCGTAGACATCGGTTTGCACGTGACTGCGAAGAACGAGGACGGAGCCATCGGGGGCGAGGCCGCTCCAGACGCCGTAGGAGCCGGTGGAGAGAAATGGAACGTCGGCAATTTTTTCGATTTTGGAATCGGCAACGCGCACGCGGAAGAGCCCGGGCTGCTTGTACATCAGCGTGTTGAAATAGACGAAGCGCGAGTCCGCGGACCAATCGGGATAATCTGCATGATTATCGGAGAGAACGCGGCGCTGACCGGTGCGCAAATCGAACAAGATAAGCTCGTGCGCTCCGGTGACGGACTGCGCGACGAGGCTATTGCCATCCGGCGAACATATCGGCGCGTACAAATCCTGGCTGCCAACGAGGCGTTCTAAAGCGCCGGATTTCACGTTGACGCGATAGAGGAACATGTCCTGATTTTCACCGTCGGGATCGCGGCCGAAATAAATCGAGTCGCCGCCCGGTGACCAGGTGGGGCTGGTTTGGGCGTGGGTGTCAGCGGCAACCGGCTCGGGATAGCCGCCTTCAGGAGAGATCGTGAAGAGCTTGGGAAGCTGGCCTGCTTCGCGCGCCACAAACAAAATGCGCTTGCCATCGGGCGACCAGCGCGGATTGAGCGCATGAACAGAAGGCTGCGTGAGCTGGAGACGCTCGGAGCCATCGAGGCGCATGCGCCAGAGCGTGCCATCAGGAAACGAGATGAAGGCGATCCAGGCGCCATCGCGGCTGAAGTTCAATTGATCGGCGCCGATCCCTTTCAGGAACTGCACGAAGTCATGTTTGGCGGGATCGTAGCGCAGCAATTCGCCGGCGGATTCCGTGCCGAGGGCGAAAAGCTTTGAGCCATCTGCACTCGGGAGCGGACGGACGAAACTGACGGGGCCAGCGGTGAGGCGGACGGGCTCGACGCGAACGCGATGCAACCAATCGGAACCGTAATCGACGACCCAAAGATTCGAGATACCGTCGCGAGCTGAAGAGAAAAAATAGTAGCGGCCGTCGGCGGACCAGTGGCCGTAGCCCTCCATCGGCGGACCCGTCCAGCGGAAATCCACGGCATGAGCGCGGGAACCATTGGCGCCGACTTCCCACAGAGCTGTTTCTCCTTTTGGGCTCACAACGGTGAGCCGAATGCGAGAGCCATCGGGAGACCAATGCGGGCGGTGAACTTCGCCCGAAACGTTTGCGACGAGGCGTTCACCTGAGCCGTCGGCGCGGCCGACGAACATTTGCGAGTCGTGACCGAAGGCGACCAGATTTCCATCGGGCGACCAGGATGGGTCGGTGGAGAGATAGCTGCCGAGGCGGCGCTGCGCTCCGCCGACGACGGGCACGGCGTAAAGACTCGAAAGGCGTGATTCGCGCATGGCTTCGAGCGAAACGCTAAGGAACGTGGTGTGGTC
>DASTCZ010000003.1:0-4548 GCA_035710585.1 Candidatus Acidiferrales bacterium
GGTCATGAAGACAACGAGTTCGTCCGGGTTAGACATGTTGTTGAGCTCCGGTCGCTGAATCAACCCGTTGCGAGGAGCTTGATCGAATTGAAAACAAAAACGGCGCGCAAGCGATGGGCTGCGCGCCGACAATAATTCTCCGAGAACATTATACCGCATGTGTCAAGTCTAAGCTGAGGTAAGGAGACCAAAAGCAGAGAGGCCTCACCCCAACGAAGCGGGGTGAGCTACACACCAAAACAGAACAAAGGCTGAAAACCAAGGGCCGCAGGTGCGCAAAAGGCGCGTACCTGCGCTACAGAAAAGCAACGGCCGAACCGCACCGAAAACCAACGGCCGTGCGAGTGCGTGGGCCACGGAAAAGCAATAGGGGCCGACAGAGCCTTTACAGGGCAGACCCGTTCGCAGAGGGCGCTCAGGGTAAACCCTTCCTTCGTCAGGGCAAGCAGGAGTGTAGAAGGCGCGTACCTGCGCTACAGAAAATCAACGACCCCGCACAATAAGCTAACCAGGCTAAGGTAAGGAGGCCAAAAGCAGAGAGGCCTCACCCCAACACAACGGGGTGAGCTACAGACCAAAACAGAACAAAGGCCGCCCTTCCTGCGTCAGGGCAAGCAGGTGCCCCGATTAAAAACATCGGGGTGCAAAAGTCGCACGTCGGGGTGCCTGGGCTGCAGAGAAGCAACCGCCGAAAACCAACTGCAACTGCTAAAAACCAAGGGCCGCAGGTGCGCAAAAGGCGCGTACCTGCGCTACAGAAAACCAACTACCCCGCAAGGGCCCTTGCTTCGTCAGAACAAGCGGACGGACAGAGACGTATTATGTGTTCGGATAATTCGTACGTGAGGGGTGCAGCATGGCAGGACGGGTTCGATGGGGCAAGCCAACGGTGTTTGCGCTCGGCGCGATTGGACTTGCGATGGCGCACGCTCTTGGATCTGCTCCGGGGAACTCAGCAAGAATGCGAGCGAAAATAGTTGAGAGCCCGCAGAAAGGCACGAGTGCGTTTGTGTTCGGCGGAATCAGGTCTTTCGAGATTGTGCCGCTGGAGACGGTGTCGGAGACGTCTTCGAATGCGAGCATCGGGGACCTGAATGAGGACGGCAAGCCGGACATCGTGCTGGTGAAGGGACGGCACTGGCAAGTGACGAGCAAGATTTTCTTCGGCGACGGAAAAGGGAATTTCACACCGGGACCGCCGCTGCCGAGCAAGGCAACGAAGAGTTATTCCGGATATCTCGCGGACATGACCAAGAGCGGGCACCTGGACATCGTGCTGAGCGGCGACGAGCCGGACCCGAAGCTCGTGTTGTTGAACGACGGGAAGGGAAACTTCACGATCGGGGGCACGTACGGCGATCCGAAGTGGCCGACGCGAAACGCAGCACTGGGAGATTTGAACGGAGACGGATATCCCGATATTGCGGTGGCGAACCGCGGCGAGACGAGCTACGTGTGCTTCAACGACGGAAAACTGCATTTCGACTGCAAGCCGCTTGCGGATTCACCAAGCTCAGCGACGGTGCGAATCGCGGACATGAACGGCGATGGAGCGAACGACGTGATCTATGCATGCCGCGATGAATGCCAGAGCGTGGTTTATTTCAACGATGGTAAGGGAAATTTCCCGCGACGAGCGGCGTGGGGCCCGGCCAAATCATCGACTCGCGCGATGGCGGTAGCGGATTTCAACGGCGACGGGCACATGGATATCGCTGCGTGCCACGAAAAGCTGGGATGCTACGTTTATTTGAACGACGGAAAGGGGAATTTTGGAGCAGGAGTGCAGTTCCAGAAGCCGGAAGCGCTGCCCTATTCGATGATCGCCGCCGATCTTAACCGCGACGGGCGGCCGGAGATTCTGGTCGGATACGTGGAGGCGCCCGGAATCGTGTATTTCAATGAAGGTTCGGGGACGAAGTTCCGCGCAGTGCCCTTTGGCGACGGCAAGGGAACGATCTACGGAATGGCCGCAGGCGACCTGAACGGTGATCGTTGGCCCGATGTGGTGGTCGCGCGGTCTGATGCGCCGAGCTTTGTGATGTTTAGCCGGGCGGCGAAACACTAGAACGGGAGAGATCTCGCGTAAATGGAACAAGGGCCGCCCTTCCTGCGTCAGGGCAAGCAGGTGCGCAGGAAACGCTTACCTGCGCTACAGAAAAGCAACGGCAAATTCGTACAGCCAGGAGTGGCTGTACCACAGAAAATCAACGGCACCGCACAAAAAACCAACTGCTACAGAAAATCGACCTGAAGCGCGAGGGTTAGCGGGCGAGGGCTTTGCGGATCCTGGCCAGGTGATGCCAGCTGTGGCGCAGGGCGTGGTCTTCGATGACGAACTGCGCGGTGACGGGAGCGCCGTAGCTCAAGCCGAAGGGAGCGGCGGTATCGAGCTGCTCGTCGGTGAACTGGCGAACGGCATTGGCGGCTTCGCGGGAATTTTTGCGGAGAAGCTCGAGCGTGGCGGATTTGGTGACGCCGGCATTTTCCTTCGCGGTCTTGGCGTTGAGATCGGCGACGACTTCCCAGGTGAGGTCGCTGAGGGCTTTCCCGCTGGCGGCTGCCTTGGCGACATCGATTTCCACCGGGTAGATGCTGGCGACGTGGAAGACGATGAGGCCGATGGTGCGGCGATCGGTCGCGGAGGCGGGTTTCTGCCATTCGGAGTCGGACAGGGTTTCGGCGAACGCGGCGAGGCTGGCGGCGCCTTCTTCAATGCGGGCGGCCAGAGACGCGGCGCGGGCGCTTCCGTGTGCGGGTGATTCCTTCGTGGTTGCGGTCATTTGATTCCTCCGTTTGGCTGGATTGGATTGTAGACCCGATTTGGAGGATTCAGGCCGAATTGGCAGGCTAGCGTGAGGACTTGATGGGCGCCCGGAACTTTGAACCGGACGCCGGGACGGAAGGTCGCGCGCGATTCAGCATCCTCGTGACCGAGGACAGAGGTGCGGCGCACGGACGCGGCGCGAATCAATCTTTGTGCGTAAAGCTGCAAATGTCAGCAGCGAGCAGGTAGCCGGTGAGCAGCGAAATCCCACTGAGAACGAATGCAAACATGTCGATCACCTCGAAACTTGAATTTACACGCCGAACATGACTGCTAAACCGAGAAACGCGAGCGCGCCCGAGTCAAAACTTCTCGCCGAAGCCGAAGAGCTCTCTTACGAACAAGAAACCGAAGAAAAGGGCCAAACCTGCAAGAACGTAAGCGAACATAAATCCCCCCTCTACCCCCGCGCGGCCCGATTACGAGTCGCGCCGCGCGTCGAGCGAAAGCGGTCCGGCGCCGAAATAGGCGATCAAAAGAGCTCCGCCGAGCAGGCCGAGATTCTTCAGAAAGTTGATCATTTGCATTTGCGCGGTCATCGGGTCACTGATGCCCCAGAATTTGTGCATGAAGAAAGTGACGGGCACGAGGAATGCGACGATCAGCCACGCTCCGATACGCGCACGGTAGCCGAGAAGAATGCTGAGACCGCCGGCGATGGCGAGAAGTCCTGCTAACGGGACGGCGATGCCGGCGAATGGAACACCGGCCTGCGCGGCAGCCGCCGCCGGGCCCTTCGAGAATAGAGTCGGGCCGGACATGACGAATATTCCGGAAAACAGGAACCGGCCAACCAGCGGCCAGAGCCGGGACGCCGACTGCGAACGGGAAACCGCCCGGGAGTGCGTGACTGCGGGAATCGTTTGGGTTGCCATCGGTATTGCCTCCTTGCAAAGATTCGATGCGGCAGGCAGGCAATGGTTACAAAAAATAACTACTTGCAATTAATAACTGGCAGATGTAAAGTAACTAAGGAGCTGTAGGGAACTAGTCCGGGAGAGACGTATGGGTAGGGCGATGAAGGATTGCCACGTTTGTCCGATGGCGGGGCTGCTGGAGACATTGACGCGCCCCTGGACGCTGCAAGTGCTGTGGGCGCTTTCAAACAACGGTCCGATGCGATTTGGGGCGTTGAAACGATCGATCGAGGGCGTGTCCGCGCGCGTGCTGGCGGAAAGGCTACGTGCTCTCGAGGAGAAGGGCTTCCTCTACAGGGAGTACAAGGCGACGATTCCGCCGCAGGTGACGTATGGGCTTACGAAGCGGACGGCGGAGATCCAAGGCGTGTTCGATGAGCTGGGGCGGCTGGCGCAGAAGTGGAAGATGGAGGATGAGCCCTCGCGAACGGCGCTCGGCGTAAAGAAGATGCCCCTCACGAATCCCGTTCGGGGTAAAGAGGACGTCCCTCACAGGATGGGCAAAGAATAGAGGCAAGGAAGCAGGGAGGCAGGGAAAAGAAGCAAGAAGTCAGAGGTCAGCGGTAAGAAGTAAGAGGTAAGAAACCGGAGCAAAGCGCTCGCACGCGATTGGCTGCTACAAGTTTCGACGCATTCCCCACCTGAAACTTCAAACTACACCATACTGAAAGTAGAATGGCGCTATGCATTTGCATGCACACGGCGCGCACGGACACAGCCACGCGCATGGCGGCGAGGCGCACGCGCATTCGCAGGACCTGCCCGGCACGGGAGTGATGGCTGGGTCGGTGGCGGTGACGCTGC
>DASTCZ010000004.1:0-9877 GCA_035710585.1 Candidatus Acidiferrales bacterium
TCGATTTCGTAATCGATGTCTTCGGCAACGGGATTCACCGCGACGCCGATTGTGAAATTCGTCGCGCCGCCGAGAGTCTTGCCCGTCCAATCCATTCCCTGATTCAGCTTCGCGAGAACCTTGACGAGGCCGATCGAATCCACTTCAAAGACGCCGCTGATTTCGGGATAGTCGCCGACGGATGGCGGATCGCCGGTGATGCAGAGCACATTGCGAACGCAGCCGACGGTCCACGAGCCCAGCAGCATCGCTTGCAGGCCAATGATATTCAGATCGCGCGTGGTGAGATGTGGGATCGTTTCGATGCCGCGATGCTCGAGCGCTGCGGCAACGAGCAATGCGTCCATGCCGACGCGCGCCATCGCTCCTGAGTTGATGTCTATCGCGTCCACTTTTCCGCTGGCCATGATCTGGCCGACCTGCTCGTGGATGCGATCGAGCGCGATGCCTTTGGGTGGATCGATTTCGACGGATGTCACGAATTGCTTCGCCTGAATTCTCTTCCAGATGCCGCTCTGCGGTTCGCGGGCGGCAATGCGCCTGGGAGCTTCAGCTGCGAGTTCAGTGACGTGGGCTGCTGCGCGTTGCGGAGCCGGACGAAGTTTCTTGACGGCTTCAGCCATCGCGCGGATGTGGTCGGGCGTGGTGCCGCAACAGCCGCCCAGCAGGCGAACGCCAAGCGCTGCGGCTTCCTGGGCGAAAAGCGCAAAATATTCCGGCGAGGATTTCGGATAAATCGTGCGGTCGCCCATGCGTCGAGGAAAGCCGACGTTGGGCATGGCGCTGCGCGGAATGCCGTTGCCGCTCGCGCCGAAGGATTGAATGATGGGCAGAAGCGCTTGCGGGCCGAGCGTGCAATTGCTGCCGATGACTTGCACATTGCGCGCGGCAAGTTGCGCTGCGGCATCAGCGGGAGTTACGCCACCGAACGCGGTACCCTCCTCCGAAAAAGTCATCTCGGCGACGACGGGCAAATTGGAAAAGCCGCGAATGGCGTCCACGGCGGCGAGAAGCTCTTCCAAATCGGAGAATGTTTCGACGATGAAGAAATCGACGCCGCGCTCCTCGAGCGCCTGAGCCTGCTCGCGAAAAACATCGCGCATTTCGTCGGCGGAAATTTTGCTGAAGTCACGCGCGACCCCGAGCGGACCGATGGAGCCGGCGATCAGGATCTCGTGCGGCGCGCCTTCGCGGGCTTCGCGAGCGATTTTTACTCCACGATGATTGAATTTCGTGACTTCATCGGTGAGGCCGATGGCGGCGAGCTTCACGCGATTGGCGCCGAAGGTGTTCGTCTCAATGATTTGCGCGCCAGCCTTTATGTAGGCCTGGTGGACGCGGAAAACTTCCTCGGGTTGCGCGGAGTTCAGTTCCTCGAAGCAGCGCTGCGGGCCGACGGCTTCGTGAAGCTGGGAGCCCATGGCTCCATCGGCGACGAGAATGGCGTCGCGAAGGCGCGAATTGAAATCGTCAATGCGCATGGCAGGTAAACGAGGAAGTCGATGAAAATTATAGCATTCGCGCTCGCCGTAAACGCGAAAGCGCGCCGCTCTGCATAAGGTTCCGGGGTTTTCGGCGGCGGCTTAACGCTTTTGCTCGACGACGTGCGCGATGGTGATCATCAAGTCGTATTTCGTGAGGATGTCGTACTTCGCGGCGCCGAGATCGACGAACACGGCCGGCGATTCGTGGCTGAGAAGGTGCGTGACGCGTTCGACGGGCGCGTCCTTTGAAACCATCGGAAGCGCTTTGCCCATCACTTCGCGGATGACGAGCTTGCGCAGATCTTTCCCTTGCAGCGCGAGATTGAGAATCTGGTCTTCGAAAATCGCGCCGATGGGCGAGCTTTCCTCGAATACGGGCAGTTGCGAAATGTCCTGCTTCTGCATGGTGTGGAGCGCGTGGAAAATGGTTTGCTCGGGGCGCGCGATGACGAGCTCGCGGTGCTTTCCGTTTTGCCGCTTCGCGTGGACGACGTCTTCTGCTTTCAGCTTGATTTCCGCATCCACGTAGCCGCGCATCGCCATCCAGTCGTCGTTGTAGACCTTGCTGAGATAGCGCATTCCGGTGTCCGGCAGGAAGGCGACGACGACATCGCCTTTTTTGCAGCTCTTCGCAACCTTCAAAGCAGCGGAGACGCAGCCGCCGCCGGAGCCCCCGGTGAAAATGCCTTCCTGTTTCACGAGGCGGCGCGCGACGACGAAGCATTCTTCGTCATTGATCTGCTCGATGTCGTCGAGGATTTTCAGGTTCATAGTTGACGGAAAAATATCTTCGCCGATGCCTTCGACAACGTAGGTGGTAGCTTTACCGACCTTGCCGGTCTTGAAAAATTCGTAGTAAAGCGAGCCGATCGGATCGACTCCAATGATCTTGATCGCCGGATTCTTTTCTTTCAGAAATTTTCCGACGCCGCTGATTGTGCCGCCGGTGCCCATGCCGCAGACGAAATGCGTGATCTTGCCTTCGGTGTCTTCCCAGATTTCCGGGCCGGTGGTGTGGTAGTGGGCCTCCGGATTCATCGGATTTTCGTACTGATTCGGATAGAAAGAATTCGGAATTTCGCTCGCGAGTTTTTTCGCGACCGAATAGTAGCTGCGCGGATCTTCCGGTTCGACGGCGGTGGGGCAGACGATCACTTCGGCGCCCAGGGCTTTGAGCAGGTCGATTTTTTCCTTCGACTGCTTGTCGGTGATGGTGAAAACCATTTTATAACCGCGCACGGCGGCGACGAGCGCGAGGCCCATACCGGTGTTGCCGCTGGTGCCTTCGATGATGGTGCCGCCGGGCTTGAGCAGTCCTTTGCGCTCGGCTTCGTCGATCATCCAGATGCCGATGCGGTCTTTCACCGAGCCGCCGGGATTCATGTAGTCGACTTTCACGTAAAGCTCGGCGGCGAAATTCGCAGCCATGCGGTTGATGCGCACGAGCGGCGTTTTGCCGATGGCGTCGAGAATGCTGGTGCACTTCATCAGGCGTGTCTCGCTTCGAAAAATTGCGAAGGCCGTTGAGCTGACGCGCAGAATACGCGGCGATCGCGATAAAACGAGTCTAGCATGCGGAGTTCGCGGCTCCTACGGCGGCCAGCTCAGCGGTTTTTGAAGATGGAAGCGCGACGGCCGAAGCGCGAAGGGGCTGCGATACAATGCGCGCTCCGGAGGAACGCATGCACAGACGCCACAATTATTCGAGCGGAACGCCGTGGGAGCCGATCGTCGGCTATTCGCGCGCGGTGCGAGTGGGCGACACGATCTATGTTTCGGGAACGACGGCGACGGGCCCGGACGGAAAAATCGTTGGCAACGACGCCTACTGGCAGACGGTGCAGGCGATCCGGAATATTGAGAGCGCGCTGGCGCAGGCGGGAGCGAGCTTGCGCGACGTGGTGCGCACACGAATTTACGTGACGAACATCGCGGACTGGGAAAAAGTGGGGCGCGCGCATGGCGAATTTTTCGGCTCGATCCGGCCGGCGACCAGCATGGTGGAAGTGAAGGCGCTGATTTCGAGCGACATGCTGGTCGAAGTGGAAGCCGTCGCCGTTCTTTCGCCATGAACTTGGGACGGCGTCGCGCCCGAATCAATCACCAGCGCGCGCGGACGCGGTAACGCAGCACGGAAGTTCCATCCTTGGCGACGGGTACCTGGAATTGCGCGGCGAAGGCAGCGGTCTTCGCGAATTTGTAAGTCGAGCTGAGCATTTCCCAATCGCCGCCGATTGGTTCGTTCACTTCCACTGTGACCGGCGCATCCTTGTGATTGCGCAACGTAATTTCGTATTCCAATTCCACCACGCGGTCGGCGATTTTTTTGTAATCGGTTTGCTTGCGCTCGGAGACCACGTCGAACGCGCTGCCGATGTGGACGTTGACGTCTTCATCCTTCGGCGTGTGCGAGATGCGATCTTCGCCGACGAACAGCGTGCCGCCGTGCGAATCCGCCTGATAGACGCGAACCGTTCCCGCGGGCAGCGGCACGCCTAGCCCGGTTTTTTCTTCGTTGCGGAATTTGTAATAGACGAGAACGGGGTCCTTGATTGCCTGGCCGGGCGCGAAGTTTTGGCGGTAGTAATAGTTGTTTCCGTTGACGACATAAACCTTCTGCACCGGAAAACTTGTGCCGTGCAGCATGCTGACCTGCTTCGTTTCCTGGTTGTTCACGGAAGTGCGGTGGCCGAGCGTGTAGAGGTGATATTCAGAAAACGATTCTTGCGCCATCTGGGCATCTTTCATCGCCCGCGTTTCGGGCAGTACCAAATTTCCCGCGATTCCGCCGCCGTTTACCACGCGATTCAAATCGCCAGCGACGAGCTGCAGCTGAGCGTTTCGAAAGCCGGTGCCCGAATTGTTGACGAGCGTCACCCATCCGTCGAGATCGGCAGAGGTGTCATTTCGTGCGACGTTCAAAACGTAGTCGGCGCTCCAGGAAATATTTTGCGCGAGGTAAGACGCCTCCACTTTTTGCTTGCGCGCGCCGGAATTGTCGAGCGTCCAGACGAGCGTGGGACGGCTGTAGAGATTTTCGGGAAGTTCGGGGAAGCGGTAGGTGCCCGTGTCCATGCCCGTGACGATCTGATCCCCGATTTTCCAGACGGGACCGCCGTTGTCAGCAAGCAAGGTGGCTTTTTCCTCTACCCAGACGGGAGTCCCATCCTTCCAGATGCGGTGAAGAAGGGTTACTTCGCGACCGACGTATTTTTGAAGAAGCTTCGAAGGCTCGAGCAGATCGTATTCGTAATTCTGCTCGACGATTCCGAGCTTATCGGGCTCGGTGAGCGAGCGAAGATGCACAGTCGCTGGATTGATGGACGCGGCGATGTCCATGAACCGGAGTGCGGACTCGCCGGATTGCAGAGAGATTTCGCGCGTGTCGCGGACGAGCGCGATATTGGAATTGTAGACAGTGAGCGCGAGATCGGTTTGATCCGCTCCGGTCGATTCCTGACCGCTTTGTATCGTGTCCGAAGCGCCTGCGCCGGAATTGAGAGCGCTGCTTTTGTGGACGGCATGAACCAGCGGGACGGCGAACGCGAGTCCGCACAGAATGACCGCAGCAGCGGCTGCACGAATCGTAATGGAAGAAACACCAAGGTTCTTTCGAACATGAAATTGGAAGTCGCTCACAAAGCCTCCTGGCATGTCGCTTCAAGGCTTAGAACGGGGGATCGGCGGATTCTTGCAGTCGGCAGGAGGGGTTACTGCTGCTGCGGCGACCAGGTGGCGCCGCCGTCTGTAGTAATGAAGGACTGGCCCGTGAGGGAGGAGATTGTGGCGTGATCGGCGTCCGTGGCTACGACGCTCGACCAATCGGGCGCCTGCTCTGAGCCGAAGCTGGGAGATTTCGGTTGCGTCCAATGCGCGCCGCCATCTGTGGTGCGGAGAATTGTGCCGGACTTGCCGACGATCCAGACCACACCACTAGCTGGCGCTGAGCCTGCCAATAGATCGGCGGTCACGCCGGCGGGGGTAGCCCGCCAGGTGTTGCCGGAATCAGTTGATCGCTCGATTCTGCCGCGCGGGCCGATGCGCCAGACCATGTCGCCATTCGCGGGAGATATCAGAATCGTTGCGGCGTTTGTGCCGAACAGTTCTCCGCCGCCGATGACGCCGGAAGTTCTTGCACTCGGCGAAACGGCCTGTTCTCTTGCCGCCTGATCCTGGCGGGAACTTTGCACAGTCGAGTTTTGCGCTTGCGTGGACATTCGGGTGCCACCGAGTGCGAACGGTTGAGCTGGCGCACCCGCAACGCCGGCACGGCCTGCCGACTGGTCCGCGGCGGACGTTTGTCCGGGAAGCGGAAGCGGAGTGGGCATCGCGTTGCTGATCGCCGATTTTTCAAATGCTGATTCATCGCGCAGCGCTTCGGCAACCTGCGGAGATGCGGATGAGGCATTGCCGAAAGCGTTCGAGCGAGTCGCCTGACCGCCGGAACCAGGTTGCTTTTGCTTTGCGGCTACGCTGCCGTCAATCGAGCCGTTGAGCTGCAACTGGGAATCTTTCTTCCGATTGGCCGGAGCG
Organism: Candidatus Acidiferrales bacterium; assembly: GCA_035710585.1. Lineage (GTDB taxonomy): Bacteria > Acidobacteriota > Terriglobia > Acidiferrales > UBA7541 > DASTCZ01. Next base: position 6,018 of record DASTCZ010000004.1, read on the forward strand.
GCTTGATTCGTTTTGGATTCTGCGCCGGGCCCGGCCGGTGTGGGCGTCGCCGGTTCCGATGCTGGAACCTGTGCAGGAGCGTTCGACGCGACCTGACGATTTTCCGCCGGCGGAGAGGAAGGCTTAGGCCGCAGATCGATCCAGAGGATCAACGCGGCGGCCGCGACTGCTACGGGTACAAGCCAACGCCAAACGCTCTTCCGCGGCGCGGTTTCAGCCTCAGCGATTGGTGCGAAGGTGCGCGATTGTGGAGCGGACGCAGCAGCAGCAGCTGTGGCGGGTGTCGTTGAGATCGCCTCGATATTTTCGCTGGCCGTGAGAGCGGCCAAGACTTCCTGGCATCGAGAGCAATTCGCAAAATGTTCTTCGCAGCGGGCGTTTTCGTCCGCATCGAGCGAGCGGTCGAGATATGCGGCGATGACTTCGGCGTCGGGGCAATCCGGCGTCGCAGCGTGGCCATCGGCTCGGCGCGAGAGCATGCGCTCGACGGCGGCGTCGCGTTGCGCGAATTCCGCGTCAACTCCGGCGCGTCTTTCGGATTGCAGGTCTTTGGGTCGATCGCTCATAAAAATTTCTCAGCCGTGCCGCGCGCGGCTATCGCGCGAAAAGCTTTACTGCTTTGAACGCTGCCGCGAAAAATTCTTGCGAATCTCATGTCTCCTGCCTCGCGGCGGGCCGAGGCGCGTCCATGGATCGAGCAGCGCGCTCTCCGGAGTGCGCCGGCCGGTGTCCATCGGAACCCGGCAACGCACGATCGAGATTGAATGAGCCGTCATCGAGCGCGCACTCAAAACAGCGAGCCACTTGAGCTTCGTCCAGTCCGGCGGCACGCAATTTGTTTTCGACTGAGTCGCGCAACGAGCGGCGGGCGCGCTCGAGACGCCGCGAAACCGTCGCTTCGTGCTCTCCCAAGATTTCGCCGGACATCGCGAGCGTGTTGCCCTTGCTGTAGTAGAGCGCGATTGCCAGGCGGTCTTTGGCGGGCACCTCCGCGAGAGCTTCTTCGAGCGCTGCATGGGCGCGCTCGCGGTATTCGGCTCTTTCCGGATCCGGATCGTTTGCGGCTCTGCGCCGCATCGAGGGATGAGAATTGGACCGATCCTCTTCCAAGGGCTCGAATCTGGACGATTCACGCAGGCGATCGACGTATCGCTGCGAGAGGACGGCGCGGAGCCACGTGCTCAGCCGGCTGCGCCCGTGAAAGTAATCGAGAAGCGGCCGGCGAACCGCGCCAGGCTGTAATGGATTCTGCTGGCCGCGCGGAACGCCGTACAACTCGCCAAAAAGCGAGTCGGCGAGCTCGCGGGCGGCTGCGTCGTCGCCCTTTCGCGCAATGGCGTGTGCGGCGGCATAAAGCTCTTCGCGATATCGCGAGACGAATTTGTTCCACGCAGTCTCATTTCCTTCGGCGCACGCACAGGCAAGCGCCAGATCTTCCAATTCGAGCGATTCGAGATAGCGATTGAGCGTTTCAGGATCGGGATGGGCGCCGGCGAACCGCTTTGTGGCGCTGCGCTCAAGCGCGCGGCCAAACGATTCGACGCTGAGATTCCACCAGCCCGCGCCGGCCCTCACATAGAGGCGCGCCGCGGCGGGCGCACAATTGATCCCGCCGGGCGCGGCGTTTCCTGCAAGGTTTTCACGCGGCTGCAAAGCCACGAATCCAGCTCCCTTAAATCCGCGAATCCACTGTGGTCTCGCGCCATGCGCGAGGGCCGCAAGTATATTAGACGTTTACCGAGCATCACATGGGTACCGCGATATGCGGCCCAAAATTCGTCTACTATCCCGTCCGCATTGCAAACGCGCGAATGCAGACGTATCATTCCGGTCTGCATCGCCGTGAAACCGAGCGCGGCGAGCGGTTTGCGATTCACCGATAAGCCGGAACTCACTTGCCGGCCTGCAGATTTTCCTCGAGCTCGCGTTTCGCGGGCTCCGAAGTCTTCACTCCTGATAGCGGAGGCGCCCGATGGCCAAGCGGCCGAAAGAGGATGCACCCGACGTAGAAGAATCCCGGAAAAATGGAACGGAGGGCCTTGGCCGGCGCGAGTTCGTCAAGCTCTTTGGCACGACGAGCGTAGCGGTTTCCGCCGCGGTGCTCGCGACGGACGCGGTGCTGAAGTCAGAGCCTGTTGCCGCGCAAGACGTGCCGGATGCCGCGACTTCGCCGATGGTGGGGCCCGGCCCGGCGAAGATGACTTTGCACATCAACGGGAAGCCGCAGACCGTGGTGCTCGAGCCGCGGGTCACTCTGCTTGACGCGCTGCGCGATCACATTCACATGACGGGCGCGAAAAAGGTTTGCGACCGCGGGACCTGCGGCGCGTGCACGGTGATCATCAACGGCAAATCGATGTACTCGTGCACTGTGCTCACCGTGGACGTGGCGGAGCGGCCGGGGATGCCTGCAGCGGAAATCCAGACGATCGAGGGAATTGCGCCGCAGGGCGAGATGCATCCGGTCTCGCAAGCGTTCGTAGACAATGACGCGCAGCAGTGCGGCTTCTGCACCGCCGGATTCGTGATGGCGAGCAAGGCGTATCTCGATGGGCATCCGCATCCGACCTACGAGCAAGTGAAGGAATCGCTCGGCGGCAACATCTGCCGCTGCGGCACTTACATGGGCGTCCGCCACGCTGTTGTCCAAGCGGGCGGAAAGCAGACGGGGAGGGCGTAATGGCTGACTTTCATTGGCCTCCTGCTGATAAGCGGCAATTGCTCGGCAAGCGGATTTCGCGTCTCGATGGGCCGTGGAAGGCGACCGGAACCGCCACTTACACCTACGACGTGCACCGCGAAGGAATGCTCTTCGGCCGGATGGCGCTTTCTCCCCACGCGCACGCGAAAATCGTGAGCATCGATACGAGCGCCGCGGAAAAAATGCCCGGCGTGAAGGCGGTCGATATCATCGTTGATCCGGGCAAGGAAGTGCTGTGGGCCGGACAGGAAATTGTGTCGCTCGCCGCAGAGACCGACGATCAGGCGCGGGATGCGGTTCGCGCAATTCACATTGAGTATCAGGTGCTTCCTTATCTGGTGTCGGACGTTGCTCCGTCGCAGGCTCCGGAGGGTTTCATTCAGAAGCTGAATGAACAGACGGACAGCGATCCGGACAGCGCGTTTCAGCAGTCTGACGTGACGCACGAAGGTGAATATGGAACCGCCGTCATCACTCACTGCTGCCTCGAATCACATGGACAGGTTTGCGAGTGGCAGGGCGATCAGCTGACGGTGTGGGCTTCGACGCAAAACGTGAGTGGAATTCCGGGCGAGCTCGCTACCGGCTTGAACGTACCCGCAGCGAACATTCGTGTGATTACGCCTGTAATGGGGGGAGGATTTGGCAGTAAGTTCGGCGCGGATACGTGGGGCAAATCGTGCGCGCAACTCGCTCGAAAAGCGAATCGCCCCGTGAAGATGATGCTCGACCGAGATCACGAGCTGAATGGCGCGGGGATGCGGCCTTCGATTTATGCAAAGGTGAAAGTCGCAGCGAAGCGCGACGGCACGCTCACCGCGTGGCAATCGGAATCCTGGGGCACGTCCGGGCCGGGCGGAGGGAATTCGGCGCAGCTTCCTTACATTTTCCAGATTCCTTACCGGCGGCAGCACACGGCCGTGCACACGAATGTTGGCCCGGCGAGGGCGTGGCGCGCGCCGAACCATCCGCAGTGGTGTCTGGTGACGATGGGCGCGCTCGACGATCTTTCGGCGAAGCTCAACATGGACCCGCTCGACTTCTTCCGCAAAAACATCGCGAAGACCGGCGCGCGTTCGCAGAACTACAGCGAAGAGCTGGAAATCGCCGCGCAATTGATGGACTGGAAGAAGAAATGGCAGCCGCGCGGAAAATCCGC
>DASTCZ010000005.1:0-3071 GCA_035710585.1 Candidatus Acidiferrales bacterium
ACCGTCTCATCAAAGCTGATATTTTCGTCGTGGCCGGTCGTCGCCTTAGTCGAAGGCGTAAAGATCGGCTCCGGAAGCCGCGCCGACTCTTTCAATCCCGCCGGCAGCTGGATTCCGCACACCGCGCCGGTTTTCTGATAATCCTTCCAGCCTGAACCGACCAGGTAGCCGCGCACCACGCACTCAATCGGCACCGGCTGCGTCTTGCGGCAGAGCATCGCGCGGCCATCGAGCACCGCGGCGTGTTCGGCGAGCGCGCCCGGCCACTCCGTCGCGGTGATGACGTGGTTCGGAATCACGTCGCGCAGCGTTTCAAACCAAAAAAGCGAAAGCTGCGTCAGCACGCGTCCTTTGTCCGGAATCGGGGTGGGAAGCACGACGTCGAACGCCGATAGCCGGTCCGAAGCGATCAGCAGCAGCGCGTCGCCGACTTCGTAGAGGTCCCTGACCTTGCCGCGGGAAATGAGTTTTTGCGCTGGGAGGTTCGTTTCCCAAACCACGTTGTTTGCGCCACGTGCATTCATGCTTGCGGTTGCCAATGGAAACTCCGATTGGGTTGAAGAGGCGCGTATTGTAGCGCAGCGCGTCTCCAAGTCAATGCGGGGAAGGCTGCATCTCTGTGCATGAGTGTGAAAATCTTTTTTCTGCGATCGCGCTCCGCTGAGCCTGTCCTCCGGGACAGATTGCGAATGGCACACAGGCAACACTCGGCCCATGTCGCGCGTCTCATACAACGCATAAACTATCACCCATGCAAATAAGAGATGTTGTGGACGCCTTCGCGGTGGAGTTTCGCCGCGTGAGAAATATCGCCGTCGAGGCCTACGAGTTCCTCGAGCATCTGGACCGCATGGCGATGCACGGATTGGCGATGTTGCTCAAGGGTCCCGGCCCGTATTGAAGCTATTCTGTCCGGCTGCTCGCCGAATCTAAGCGGGCCCTGCTCATTTGGCTCGAACCTCCGATAACCACCGCCTCATCGCCACGATCGTCCACGCAATCTCCACCAACCCAAAAGGCCACGCGCCCTGCAGGAATCCATACACCGAACTCAAAGCGCACGCTCCCGCAAACGCCAGCACAAACCAGTGGCTGCGCTTTTCCAAAGCGTAAAACGCAAGACACGCGATGACCGAAACCAATCCGAAGACTGTGAGCTTGTCGAGGTGCATTCGAGCGCGAAATTATAGGACCGCGAGGCTGTATATCGCTTCGAAATTTTTGCGAACTTCGCTTTACTTGCGCTTCCGCCTCTGCTAACTTTTTTTGCGTACCGCCATCGCAGCGCCAGGGCGGTTGGGCCACTGTTTAGCGACCCCACCTGTTTTTGTCGGCAAACTCCTCCAATCGAGGCAAAGGAACGGGCGTCTCTCTACGCGATTTCGCGTAATGCGGCGCGCGGCCGAAAGGGAACCGTTGCTCAAACTCCGTAAAGTCGAGATTCTGGGCTTCAAATCGTTTTGCGAGAAGACTCACGTCACCTTCAGCGGCACCGGGCTTACCTGCATCGTCGGTCCAAACGGCTGCGGCAAATCCAATATCGTGGATGCCATCTCCTGGGTGCTCGGCGAGCAGAGCCACAAATCGCTCCGTGCCGAGCGCATGGCCGATTGCATCTTTGCCGGCACCGCAAAGCGCCCGCCGCTGGGCATGGCGGAAGTCATCATCACTCTGGAAGACCCGGAGCTGGCCGAGGCCGGCAAATTTATCTTGACGGGTGAGCGCAGCGACGAATCGTCTGAAGCTCACCCCCCTGCCGCCCCAGCCGAGCCCTCGCAAGCCGCGGAAAATTCTCCCGAGGGAGAAATGAAGCTGCAGCCGCAGCTCGTCGTCGATAACACTGAGCCGCAGATAACTGCCGAGCCGTTCGAATCGCAACCGGACACCGCTCCCGAAGCTGTCGCCGAACAAGCTCCTGCGGACAATACACCGGCATTTCTGAAGAAAAAGAAAGCGGCGAAGCTCGCGCCGCACGTGAAGCCCGGTCAGGTCGTGATCGGCCGCCGCCTGTACCGCTCCGGTCAGAGCGAATATCTCGTCAACGGCCGCGTGGCGCGCCTTCGAGACATCCAGGAACTTTTCATGGGCGTCGGACTCGGTCCCGATTCCTACGCGATTATCGAGCAGGGCCGCATCGGCCAAATCCTCTCCAGCAAGCCTTCCGACCGTCGCGCCATCATCGAAGAAGCCGCCGGCGTCACGAAGTACAAAACGAAGAAGCGTCTTGCCGAAGCCAAGCTCGAATCTTCGAAGCTGAATCTCAATCGCGTCAACGACATCGTCGTCGAAGTCGAAAAGCAGCTCGCTTCACTCAAGCGACAGGCGTCCAAGGCGCGTCGCTATGCCGAAATCCGCGAGCAGATGCGCGGCCTGCTGCGCCAGTTGATGGCCAGCAAGGCGCACGTGATGGACAGCGAGACGGAACGCCTGGCGGCGCTGCTCGAACAAGTGACCGCCTCTGAAACCGAAAGCGTCCAGTCCGTTGCTTCGCTCGAAGCCGAGCAGGAAAAGCTCAGCTCGCGCACCTACGAGCTCGATACCGAGCTTCGCCAGAACCAAAATCTCCTCGGCCAGGCGATGCTGGAGCTGGACCGCGCCGAGAATCGCATCGCCTTCAATCGCCAGCGCGGGCAGGAGCTCGACGCGCGCAGCAATCAGCTTACCGGCCAAATCGCGCAAGCCGACCTGCAGGTCGAACACATCGTCACCCGCGCGGCTGAGCACGAGCAGGGCGTCACGTCCCTTCGCGGCGAAAAATCACAGCTGGATGAAATCGTTCGAAGCGTCACCACGCGTGGTTATGAACTCGCCGCCACTGTGCAGCAGACCGAAGAGCAAATCGCGCTCCTGCAGCGCTCCTCTACGGAATGGAACGAGCGTCTGCATCAATTGCACGCAGACCGCGCTCAAGCTGAAGAAGCCCTCGCGCATCACTCCGAATCCCTCGGCGGCCGCGAATCCGCCGAGCGCTCGCTCGCCGCACAGGCGCTCGAGTTCCGCGAACGCGACCTCAGCGCCGAATCGCATCTTGCAGCGGTTAGCGGCAACGCCCATCGCATCGCCGATGAAGT
>DASTCZ010000006.1:0-29718 GCA_035710585.1 Candidatus Acidiferrales bacterium
GACGAGATCAAGGCTGCATTCCGTAAGGTCGCGGACGACGTCGATGTAGTCATCGTTGAAGTCGGCGGCACGGTCGGTGACATCGAATCGCTCCCATTTCTTGAAGCGATTCGCCAGATGCGCCTCGATCTTGGCGCCGAAAATACGGTCTTCGTGCACGTCACGCTCGTGCCCTTCATACCGGCGGCCGGCGAGTTGAAAACGAAGCCCACGCAGCACAGCGTGAAGGAAATGCTCAGCATCGGTATTCAGCCGGACATTTTGGTATGCCGGAGCGATCATTGGCTGTCGCCGGAGCTGAAGAAAAAGATTGCGTTGTTCTGCAACGTCGCCGAATCGCGAGTAATTTCTGCGCAAGACGTCGACACGATCTACGCCGTACCGGTCGAGTTTGCGAATCAAGGCCTCGATGATCGCCTACTCGAGCTACTGCACATGGAAGCGCCTGCGCGAAACATGAGCGCCTGGACGGACTTGCTCGACCGCATGCGCAATCCGCACGGCGAAGTTCGCATCGGTGTCGTCGGCAAATATGTCCAGCTCGAGGACGCGTATAAGAGTCTTCGCGAAGCGCTGATGGCGGGCGGCCTTGCGAATGATTCGAAGACCGTAATCGAATGGATCGAAGCAGAGGAAATCGATTCGATCGAAGCCGCTGCGCGGCGCCTTGCGCGCGTCGATGGAATCCTGGTGCCGGGTGGCTTTGGCAAACGCGGCATTCAGGGAATGATTTACGCCATTGAATACGCGCGCGAGCGGAAGGTGCCGTACTTCGGAATCTGCCTCGGAATGCAGTGCGCCACGATTGAATATGCGCGCGATGTGGCGGGCATTCGCGATGCGAATTCAACCGAGTTCGAGCCGACCGCTGAGCACCGCGTGATTTACAAGCTGCGAGAACTTCTCGGCGTGGATGAGATGGGCGGCACGATGCGCCTCGGAGCGTGGCCCTGCAAGCTGGAGCCGGGTTCATTTGCTCACAAGGCTTACGGCACGCTGGAGATCAGCGAGCGCCATCGCCATCGCTACGAATTCAATCGCGATTACGAGCGCACCCTGATCGCTGCCGGGTTCAAAATAACGGGCAAGACTCCTGACGGAACCTACGTCGAAATCATTGAGGCCCCGGACCATCCGTGGTTCCTCGGTTGCCAGTTCCATCCGGAATTCAAATCGAAGCCGCTGTCGCCGCATCCGCTGTTTTCTGCGTTTATCGGTGCTTCTATTACGCACCGTGACCGCGCCGATCGCGAATCGTCTGCGAACCTGCGCGGCTCCTCGCGCGAAATGGCTGAGAAATCACGCGGAGCGGTCGTCGCGCGGCAGTAGTTCATTCTCAATTACATTTCATTGAATGGGTGTCAGGCTGAGGAGGCCACGAGCTCCTTCTCGGGAACTGCAGCGCGTGCGGTGAGAACCAGCGCCGCGAGAAGGATCGCGATCGGTAAAGCCGCAAGAAAAAAATAATTCACTCCGGAGAGAAGAAGCAACGGAGACGAAAACACTGCAAATGCGCTCCAAAGGGGGAATCGCGTGTCGCTGCTCGATCTCACGAAAGCGGCGCAGCATTCGCTGATGGTCAAAAGGATGGGAATTAAAAGAATCGTCAGATCGTGCACCAAGAGATGAAAACTCGTGAGCGCCGCCGCCACGATCGCGATGCGAAATTGCCAATTCCCGGGTTTCGAGAGACCAACGAACAGCAGAACCAGGAGCGATATCAGAAGGCTCACTGTTCGAATTGCCGGCAGGTTTAGCCAACTGTGAGCGACGCCGTAAAGCAATCCGCGCAGATTCGGCATGACACCGATGGGCCGTTGATACAACGGATCGGCGCCTGAACTCATCGCGAGAAGCATTCGCACATTCGCACGAGCGCCGCGGATGCCTGTTATCCAAACTGAAACCAGTGCGAGCACGCCGCCGGAAGCTGCGAATCCGACTACGAATTTCCAGCAGCGCCACAGTAGAAATAGCAAGGCAATCGGCAGAACGATCTGAAAGCGGAATGCGCCCAAACCTAGAATTAGTCCCGCTCTCCAAGCGTCGCGTTGGTTCAAATACGCTGCGGTTCCCGCCAGAACGAGAAGCAACAATACCGAATCCTGCCCCTGCATCAACGCGACTCCAGTAGGCACGAAGCAGATCGCAAACCAATACGGCATCGCGGCGCCGAGCGATCGAAGTCCCTTCAACTGTGGCAACAGTAGCCAAACAGCGACGAATACAAGCGCGAGATTCAAAGCGAGATACGCGAAATACGCATTCAGATAACTCAAAAATGAAAACGGCGCGAACAGCACAGCTTCGTATGCAGGATGAATGTAGGGAAGCGAGATTTCAGCGGGCGAAACAATCGCGTCTTGCGCCGCCTTCACCGCGTCGTACTCAAAAAGCTCGCTCGAACGGCCGGTGCGGACCATGTAGCCGGCGGTGTAGAAGGTCCGAAAGTCCGCGTGGCCATCGCGAATCATCCGAACGAAACCCGCCCACGTCGCAAGCTGCAAACCGAGCATTAGCGCCGGAATTCCCATCGCGAGCGCTCGGAAATAGTAGGGAATCGCGCCGGATTCGCGATCTGCCATTGCGTGCAATCTTACACGGCGCATTTCTCGCGCAGGATTGAAAATATGTCCGAGCGCGCTTACCCTTAACCGTCCGGCACAGCCAAATGACTCAGACACGATCGATCGAAATAGGCTCGGTGCGCATCGGCGGAGCAAATCCTCTGGTGCTAATCGCCGGACCGTGCGTGATCGAATCTGAAGCGCATGCGACGCACATGGCCTCGCAGATTTCGCGTATCGCGGGAGAACTCGGCGTCGCATACATTTTCAAAGCTTCCTACGACAAGGCCAACCGCACATCGATTAATTCGTTTCGCGGCCCGGGCCTCCACGACGGCCTTCGGATTCTCGAGAATATAAAGGACACGTTCAACGTGCCGGTGCTGACGGACATTCATGACGCATCGCAGGTCGAAGCGGTCGCGGAGGTCGCAGACGTCCTGCAGATTCCGGCGTTTCTCTCTCGCCAGACGGATCTGATTCTCGCTGCTGCGAAATCCGGCCGCGTCGTCAATTTGAAGAAAGGGCAGTTCCTCGCGCCGTGGGAAATGTCCAATGCAATCGAAAAGGTGCGCAGCTGCGGAAGCGAACAAATACTTCTGACCGAGCGCGGCGCGAGCTTCGGCTATCAGAATCTCGTGGTGGACGTGCGCTCGTTCCCGATCATGGCGAAATTCGGCTATCCCGTAATTTTCGACGTGACGCATTCCGTGCAGCTTCCCGGCGGCGAAGGAAAATCCAGCGGCGGCCAGCCGGAATTCATCGAGCCACTCGCTCGCGCGGGTGTTGCGGCCGGAGTGGACGCCATTTTCCTCGAAGTGCACGACGATCCCACGAATGCACTCTCCGACGGCACGAACGCGCTCGCTCTCGATCAACTCAGACCTTTGTTGACGAAATTGGTGGCCATCTCGAAACTCACGCGCTCATGGAACAGCGCATGAGCCTCGAGACTGCCCGCCGCGTGCTGCGTATCGAGTCCGCTGCAATCGAACATCTGGTGAGTCACTTAGACGATCGGTTCAATCAAGCGGTCGAGCTGCTCTTTGCATGCAAGGGCCGCGTCGCCGTAACCGGCATGGGCAAGTCGGGGCTGATTGGACGAAAAATCGCGGCCACATTTTCCAGCACAGGCACTCCGTCCTTCTTCCTGCATCCCGCGGAAGCGCTGCACGGCGATCTCGGCATGCTCGTCCGCGAAGACGTTGTGCTCGCAATTTCCTACGGCGGGGAAACGGAAGAAATCGTTGCGCTGCTGCCGACAATTCAGCGCATCGAGTCCCCGATTATCTCTCTTACTGGGAAGCCAGATTCCACGCTCGGCAAAGCCAGCCGGGTTGCGCTCGACGTCAGTGTAAAAGAAGAAGCTTGCTCGCTGAATCTCGCACCGACTGCCTCGACGACGGCGGCGCTCGCGATGGGGGACGCGCTGGCCATCGCGCTGCTCGAGCGGCGCGGCTTCAATTCCGACCACTTCGCTGCGCTTCACCCGAGCGGGCGACTTGGCAAAAAACTGATGCGCGTGGAATCCCTGATGCATTCAGGCGATGCGCTGCCGCGCGTGTCTCCAGACGCAAAAATGCCCGACGTCATCTACGAAATGTCCAAAAAAGGTCTGGGCATGACGACCGTGCTCGATGGAGATGGAAGGCTGCACGGCATCGTCACTGACGGCGACTTGCGGCGATTGATGCAGAAGCGCGGCGGTGAGACGCTTGGACTTTCCGCAGCCGAGTCCATGACGCGCAGTCCCGTCACAATCGCCGCGAGCGAACTCGCTTCGACTGCTCTTGCGCTCATGGAGCAGCGCAAAATCACCGGCATTGTGGTGCTCGATAGCGACTCCCGCGTTTGCGGTGTCGTTCACCTCCACGATCTATGGACTCTCGAACTTTACTGACGTCTATCTTGCTTCTCGCCGCTGGCTTCTAGCCTTCCAGTCGCGATACGCTACCCGGCCACAGGAGAGCGAATTGCCCCGGCCAACACCCAGGATTTCACCAGCCGTCTCGCAGCGTGCAAAGAGAATCAAGGTTGTATTGATGGACGTCGACGGCACGCTCACCGACGGCCGCGTATGGCTGCTGTCTCAGCCCGATGGCACCGCTACGGAGCTGAAGAGTTTTGACGCGCACGATGGCGCCGGCCTCACTCTAGCCGCGAGCGCCGGCCTTCGCACGGGAGTCATCACCGGACGCGAATCGCCCGCTGTCCGGCGCCGTGCGAAAGAGGCGCGCATCGAATTCGTGTACGAGCGAGTGCCGCTCAAGATGCCGGTCTACGAAGAAATACTCGATTTAACCGGAGCCGTCGATGAGGAAGTCGCGTACATCGGCGACGATCTGCCGGACATCCCTTTGATGGAGCGCGCGGGCTTGGCGGTGGCTGTTGCCAATGCGACGCCTGAAGCGAAGCGCGCCGCACATTACGTCACGCGCGCCGAAGGTGGCCGCGGCGCAGTTCGGGAGGCAATCGAACTCATCATGAAATCGCAAGGCATCTGGAAGAAAATGCTCGTCGAGGCGCGCGCCTAGCCCATGTACATCCATCCCTGGCACGACGTGACTCCCGGTGAAAACGCTCCGCGCGAATTCCGCGTGGTCGTCGAGATTCCTCTGGGCTCCAACGTCAAATATGAGCTCGACAAGCCGACGGGCATGCTCAAGGTCGATCGCATCATTCACTCTGCAGTGTTTTATCCCGCCAATTACGGATTCATTCCGCAAACGCTTGCGGAAGACGATGACCCTCTCGACGTGCTGGTCTTCTGCCAGGAGGCGATTCAGCCGCTTTCAATTGTTGAGGCGCGCGCGATCGGGATCATGTCCATGACGGACGGTGGAACGCGCGACGACAAAATCATCGCCGTCGCCGTCGGCGATCCGGAGTTCAATTCGTATAAGGAAGTGCGCGATCTGCCGCCGCATCGGCTCGAGGTCCTCAAGCGATTCTTTCAGGATTACAAACAGCTGGAAGGAAAGAAGGTTCGCGTCGGCAAAATCCACGCGTCCAGCGATGCCGTGCGAACGGTTAAAGCCGCGCTCGAACGCTACTGGCAGCGCGAACCAAAATAATGGGCTCGCGCAAACAGCCCTACTGCACTAAGACCGTCTGGTTCATCGCCGCCAACTTGCCCGTTGCGACTTCGACGATCACCTGCCTCACGCGATAATTTCCGGGCGGGGCTTCGAGCGACATCTTCGCGTCAAATCCATCTTTCGATAGCGTCGCCAGGGTTTCCGCCCTCAGCGATAAATCCACGATCTGCTCGGCGCCGGTTAGGAAATCGTTTTTATCGTCGAAAAGCGCTGTCACCATGATCAGCCGCTCCGTGCTTCGGTCGTTCTCTTTTTTGAACGGCAGCTTGGCAATCTCCAGATGCACCTTTAGATTTAATTCGGAGTCCCCGTTATCGAGTTTCCGCGGCTTCACTTCGAGGCTTGCCGGAATTCCGGCCACCGTATCGCCTGCCAAGACCTCGTCCTCAAACCTCACGAGTTTTTGATCCGCCGTCATCTCCTTCGGTTTTTGCGGAGCGTAATAGCCTTCGCGCGCGGAAATCGTCAGCCCGTGCGAATTTGCGAGATTCACCTTGAGCGAGTGATAGGCGCCGTCCTGGCGCAAATTCTCCGGCGTGAACCCAAGCACATACGAAACGTCGGGCGTCGCCGCCAGCTCCTGCACGCCGCGCTCGAGATCATTGCTGTTGTGGAAGAAGCGCCCTCCAGTTTCCTCAGCGAGGGCTGTTAATGGATCGTCCTTGAACTTGGCTTCGTCGTCCGCGATTCTGTCCTGCTCCACCATGAGATCCAATCGTCCACCCATCACCAGAGGAGGCCCGTCAGCGGCATCTCCCCCGAAGGGAAGCACGTAGAGCCCCTTTGCGTCGAGAGTGTTGATCACAATCTTCGCGTGCAGAGCTGCGCTTACAACTTGTTCACGCTGCTCCCGCAGCTCTTGAGCGAAAAATCCGGAAGACGCCATTAAGAGCACGCGCTTGCCTTGTTTCGTCGATAGCGAGCGGAGTGTGCCGAATACTTTCTCGAACACTCCGTCCGAAATTCTATTGGAAATGTCCAATGTCCTCTGTGCCTGCACACGAACGAGATTCGCAGCCTGGGCTGGGCAGCTGGACGAGCTGTCATTCGCCAGAGTGCACCCGCAATAGATTGCCTCGGCCAGCGCCAATTGAAACTCGGGCGAATCCTGGCCATGGTTCACAATTGCCCACGCCTGAAAAGGCGCGATTTTGGGACACGAGCCGGGACCGTCATCCGCTCGCCTGATGTGCGGCAGAATCTTCGGCAACGCCGCCTCCAACGCTGCCGTGTCAGCTGTGAAATCCAGAGTAAAAAAGGACGACGCGGTGAACAGCCCCACTTTTTCACCTGGTTCCAGCCCTTTGCCGAAATAACTCCTTGCGGCATCGCGCGCTGACACCAGATCCGAAAGCGGCGAGTTCACATCATCAAAAAATATCGCCACGTATCGCGGAGCGGGCGGCGCTGGTGGCGCCGGCGGCGTTTCTCCCGGCTTCACGACTTCCGGCGGCTTCGGTGATTCGACCTTCGGCGGCATTTCCTCATCGAAATAGCTCACCTTCTGCGGCTTCCCGTTATCGAGTACTTGAAAATCCTCCTTCTTGAATCCGCCTACGACTTTGCCATTGCTGTCACGTACCACCACGCCGACTTCCACTAACTCGCTCTGTACACGTATCGTCCCGTGTTGCGGCACGTATGGGCGAGTGCCGATACGGATTTCATCGTTTGCCGGAACCGCCGATGACTGTTGCGCGCGCAAAATGATTGTGCCCACTGCTACGAGAATGGCTACAGTCAGAAGTTTTCGGAAATGCATTGGTGGATTTAGACGATTCGCCGTCGAAAACAGGTACACGCGAGGTAAAGGTCGATGTTCAACATGAGATATGCCTTTGCAAAGATGCCGATGCGCAAGCGACAGTTGTTTGCGCTTCGATTTCCACGTTTCGAGAAGAATACACAATCTCACCGATAGTGACGTCTTATCCGCCAGCCTCATCCTATAGGTGCAGGCGCAGGGCGCAGCCTTCCGTTGGTTGGACGTGCGCGCCCCGACATCAAGCAGGAGGCTTCCATGAGTGGCAGAAGCTGGGGCACTTTTACAACGGCTTTCATCGCGGGCATTGGCATCGGCACGGCGGTCGGAATGATTCTTGCGCCGAAGTCCGGCGCGGACCTTCGCAGCGATCTGAGCGAAGCGGCCCAGGACGCTATGGACAATGCGGCAGCTGCGGGTGCACGCGTCACTCGACGCGCACGTCGCGCGGCGAGCGACGCGGTAGAGCAGGTTTCCGGCGCGATCGATGCGGGACGCCGCGAATACGATCGCGCGAAAAATCACGTCGCCTAGGATTTCTCCAGCATTCGCATAACCTTCGAACCATCGCTGCACTTGCGCGCTTTACTGCCTGAACGTATCTTCTCGCCTGCATCTTGAGAGGATATCCATGAATCCGAAGTTGCGCCTGTGCGCCGTCGCTCTTGCTTTGTGCTTTTTGCCGCGTGCGACCTCGTTCGCAGCGGCCGACGTGAAGGCCGACCCTCGTGTCGTGAAGGCGCTGAACGCCATGTTCGGCTTCCACGAATTTGAGCAAGCCGCGATCTCGCCTGACGGCAAGCGCGTCGCTTGGGTTGAATCGCTCACCACAGCGAACGCCGCGCCATCTCCCAATTCCGCAATTTACGTTACCGACTGGAAGTCCGGAGCCGCGCCAGTCCGAGTTTCAGGCGCCAGCGGCGCTGGCGCGGCGGAAAATGGTCTCGCCTGGTCCCCGGACAGCAAGCAAGTCGCCTTTCTTTCCGATGCCGGCCATGCCGGGCAGCAGCAAGTCTTTGTCGTCACACCCGGCTCTGCGGCGCGCCAGCTCACGCACTTGAAAGGCGACCTCGCAGATCCCAAGTGGTCTCCGGATGGCAAAACGCTCGCGTTTCTTTTTATCGAGAATGCGCAGCGCGCCGCGGGCCCTCTTGCTGCGGAGGCGCGCGACGAAGGCGTGGTCGGCGAAGAGATTTACGAACAGCGGTTGATGCTGCTCGACGTCTCTTCCGGGAAGTCGCGAGCGATCACACCGGCCGACATGTACGTCTACGAATATGATTGGGCGCCTGACGGCAAGCAACTCGTCGCCACTGCCGCAAACGGAAATGGCGACGACAATTGGTACATCGCTTCCCTCTGTGTTTTCAGCGCCGCCGGCGGACCGTGCAAATCGATTCTGAAGCCGGACATGCAGATGGGCATGCCCAAATGGTCGCCCGACGGCTCGACTATCGCCTTTATCGGCGGCTTGATGAGCGACGAGCCGGTCCTTGGCGGCGACATCTACACAATTCCCGCTGCGGGAGGCGAGGCTCGCGACATCACGCCGGAAATGAAAGCTTCCGCGAGCGATATTGAGTGGTCAGCGGATTCAAAGTCGATCGTTTTCGGCGAAATTGTCGCGGGTCACAGCGGATTCGCTTCGGTGAATGCCGATTCGCGTGCGATCACGCAGCTTTGGTCAGGAGCGGAGCGACTCGGCTTTGGCAATTTTGGCGTGGGTGCCTCGTTCTCTCACGATCGCTCCATCATCGCGAGCGTCCGCCAATCTGCGGCTTCGCCGCCGGAAGTTTGGGCGGGGCCGATCGGCGAATGGAAAAAGGTTACAAATCGGAATCGCGAGATTAAGCCAGCTTGGGGTGAAGCGAAAGATCTGCGCTGGAAAACGGACGCTGGCGAAGATCAGGGCTGGTTGATCTATCCGCTGGATTTCGACCCGGCGAAAAAATATCCGCTCGTCGTCAGCGTTCACGGCGGCCCGTCGTCCGCGGCGTTTTCCGCATGGCCTGCGCGCCGCAATTATCAATTCGCCTTGCCGGCCGCGGGCTATTTTTTGCTTCTGCCAAATCCCCGCGGCAGTTATGGCGCTGGCGAAGCGTACACGCGCGCCAACGTGAAAGACTTCGGCTACGGAGATTTTCGCGACATCATGGCGGGTGTGGATGAAGCGCTGAAGACCGCTACGATCGATCCGGACCGCCTCGGAATCACTGGCTGGAGCTACGGCGGTTACATGACCATGTGGGCCGTCACGCAGACGCACCGCTTTCGCGCAGCCGTCGTCGGCGCTGGGCTCTCCAATTGGCTCAGCTACTACGGCGAAAATAAAATCGACAAATGGATGACGCCATTTTTCGGAGATACGGTGTACAACGATCCTGCCGTGTACGCCCGCTCAGCTCCGATAACCTTCATCAAGAATGTATCGACGCCGACCTTACTCGTCGTGGGCGATAGCGATGGCGAATGCCCGCCGCCGCAATCCTACGAGTTCTGGCACGCGCTCGTGACGCTCGGTGTGCCGACGCAGTTCGTAATCTATCCGCACGAAGGGCACGCGTTCACCAATCCCGCGCACAGCCGCGACGTTGCTGAGCGTGCCATCTCGTGGTTCAACGCGCACCTCTAGGTCTTTTGGATCTAGTAGGAATCGCGAAGGCCCGATTACCATCCGATTCGCTGCAGTCCAGCAACGAAATCGAAATGCAAATCGCGGCTCAAGATCGGCAGCGAGTGTTGCCGGCACAGTGCGGCGATCCAGAGATCGTTCGACGGAATTGGCTTGCCTCTCTTTTTCAGTTCCAACGCGATGGCGGCATAAGTGAACGTAGTCTCTTCCTGAATTTCCAGTACCTTCACAGCGGCGATCCACTCGCGCAGCCAATTCTCATAGGTTCCTTTGTGGCGGGACTGCGCGATGCCCAGTCGGTACTCACCTAAAACAATCACAGGAACTTCGACCGATTGGGACTGGGCAACAACTTCCACGGCTCTGCGCTCGCCATCCGCTAGCGCGGAAAGAGCGTTAGTGTCGAGAATCACCCCCACATCTCCGGATCGATCTTTTCGGAGTCCTCCTCAATCAATCGGTTGATGCGGCGCGTTTCCTTGTGCAGATGCTTCAGCTTTCCCATCAACTTTAACCACGGGCGCTCACGCCCATTGGTCGCAGCCGCAAGCTTCTCGTCCACTGCCTCAGTCACAAGCTCGCGGAAGGGAATCCCGCGCTGTGCCGCGAGCGACTTGGCCCGGCGAAAGATGCGGTCGGGAATTTCGAGAGTGGTCTTCATGAAACCAGATTCCCATATTTATGGGACACACACAAGGTAGCATATCTCAGCTGGCAACGCGGCTGGCATTCGGGCACTGTGTATACCCGCGTCGCTAGGAACGCTCCCGGGAGCGGAGAGCGGGAGCGCTGATGATCGGTTGTACTGTTACCACCCGGCCGTTTCAGCGCCGCGGTTCCTGGCTCGTGCGCTCAGTGCACAACCAGCGTGACGGTCGCGCTGTGCACCAGGTTGCCCGAGGCGCCGCGGATGGTGATGGTGTAGGTTCCCGCAGGCGTTCTCGTGTTCCCGTGCCGCGTGGTTTGAATGGTCACTGTGGCGCTCGCACTTCCATTTCCGGGCGTCACCGTCGTCGGCGAAATCGAACATGTGGATGCGGACGGCGCTCCAGAGCATGTCAGGGACACAGCTTGGTTGAACGCGCCACCGGTGGCCGCTGCAGATACTCCGAAGCTCACGCTGTTGCCTGCGCTCACGCTGACATTCGATGGGCTGGCGGTCAGCGTGAAATCGATTCCCGTGCCATTCAGTGAAATCGATTGCGGGCTGCCGGAAGCGTTGTCCGAAACACTGAGCGTCCCCTGCAGCTGTCCGCTCGCATTCGGCGTAAACGATACCGAGATGGTGCAACTCGCGCCGCCGGCAAGCGTTGCTGGGCAATTATTCGTCTGGTTGAATGCTCCGGTCGACGAAATGCTGCTTACGTTCAGGTTCGCGCCGCCCGTGTTGGTCAACGTCACCGATTGGGCGGCGCTGGTTGTGCCTACCACCTGGCCAGCAAAACTCAGGCTCGAAGGTGACAAAGAGACCGCCGCCGGCGCGATTCCCGTACCGTTGAGTATCACGGTCTGCGGACTTCCGCTTGCGTCGTCGAAAATCGTCACCCCGCCGTTCGCGTGTCCGGCAGTCTGAGGTGTAAACGTCACTGAGATCGTGCAGCTTGCGCCTGCCGCGAGTGATGCTGGGCAATTATTTGTCTGCGCAAACGGCAGGCTGGCCTGAAGGCTGCTGATGTTCAGGTTTGCGCCGCCTGAGTTCGCTAGCGTAATCGTTTGCGCCGCGCTCGTTGTACCGATGAGCTGACTCGCGAACGTCAGACTAGACGGAGAAAGCGACACGGCTGCGGCTGCAAGCCCCGTGCCATTCAGCGCGACCGACTGCGGACTGTCCGGCGCGTTGTCCGAGATCGAGATGCTGCCTGTAACCGCGCCCGTGGTCGTCGGCGCGAAGCTGACGCTGATGATGCAGCTGGAGCCCCCCGCCAACGCCGCTGGGCAATTGTCGGTTTCAGAAAACTGCGCGCTCACTGCGATGCTGGAAATCGAAAGGCTCGGACCGCCAAGATTCGTGAGCGTCACCGATTGAGACTTGCTCGTTGTACCAACCGGCTGTGACGAAAACGAGAGAGACGATCCGGAGAGCGCCGCGGTCGGATTCGGACTAAGCGCCGTGCCGTTCATCGCGACGAGGAAACTCTGTCCGTTCGTGCCGTTCACCACAAGGGTCCCGTTGCGTGGTCCCGGCGCGGATAGATTCGCTGCCGGCGTGAAAGTGACGCTATATATGCACGACGCACCGCCAGCGACTCCGGCGAACCCTTCGGTTTGACCGAGTAACGGGCACATGCTCGTTGCAGCGAAATCTCCAGTCACTTGAACGCTCGAAATTTGGAAACCGGTCGCGCCAGTGCTGTTGAGCGTTGCAGTCTGCGCGGCACTCGTTGTGCCGAAGACCTGCGGGCCAAACGCCAGACTGTTCGGAGACACATTCGCAGCGGACGTCGCCACCACTTCATATGCACCCAGATCGATCGTTCCGGCCACGCGCGGGTTGCCGTCGAAATCTGTATTGGGCAGATTGGCTGCGGTATTTGTACCGCCATCAATCGCGGGCGATTCCGCATGCACGTGGAAATCGTTATTCGCGACGCTCATGAAACGCGGATCGGCAGAGACATTGCCTGGATTCGAGGAGGTGTCGCAGACTCCCGCCACGCTCGTCCCGGACGGCGCAAAAAAGTCATTAAATGAGAATATCGGCGACACCGAACTGTACAGCGAGCTGCAAGTGACCGCCGTCTGGCCGAAGGCCGCGACGACGACGTTGTTCGTCAAGGTGACGTGCTGGCCAAAGCCGCCAACGAATATTCCTGACGTATTGTCAGCAGCATTGTTCGAAGCGATCGTGTTATTTGTGACGGATGTCTGCAAGGCATCGCTGGCCGGGAAAACATACACACCAGCGCCGCTTCCTCCGTACAAAGAACTGTTGTTTACGATGACGTTTTGAAGGAGGACAGGCGAATTGTAGGACTGCAACGCGACTCCGCCGCCGAAATTGTACGCAGTGTTGCCTTGGATCAAATTATTTCGAATCTGCGGGCTGCTGAAAAATTCCACGGAGATCCCGCCGCCATTCCCGCCGTTTTCGAGGCTGTTGTTTGTGATGATGTTTCCCGTGATTTGCGGCGCAGCGGGAGAGGAGCTGCTGCCGGAAACAAGAATGCCGCCGCCCCCATCTCCTCCACTTCCTGCTCCGGATTGGTCGTTGCCGCTGATGGTGTTGTTCTGAATGAGCGGCGAACCGCCGTTGACGTAAATCCCCGCGCCGACTGCGGCGTGGTTCGCGGTGATTATGTTTCCCGTAATCGTTGGAGAAGCGCCGGTGATGGAAATGCCGCCTCCCGAGCCTCCGTCTCGCATTCCATTGCGGATCGTGAATCCGCTTAGGACTGAGTTCGTCCCTTCGTTGGCCGAAAACGTGACCACCGAGCCCTGCGCTCCGCCATCGATCGTCGTGACGGCCGGTCCGCCCGAACTGGTCACCGCAATCGCCTTAC
This sequence comes from Candidatus Acidiferrales bacterium, assembly GCA_035710585.1. Lineage (GTDB taxonomy): Bacteria > Acidobacteriota > Terriglobia > Acidiferrales > UBA7541 > DASTCZ01. The sequence continues at coordinate 13,560 of DASTCZ010000006.1, forward strand.
CGCTGAAATTGATATTTTCGACGTAGCTGCCCGGCGCGACGAGCACGGTGTCGCCGCTATTAGCTGCATTGATGGCCGCTTGAATCGTGGGCTGGTCGCCCGGGACATGAATCGTTTGCTGTGCGTGAGCGGCTGCGGCCGCAAAGAAGAGAAGCAGGCTTGCGATGACGACAGTTCGCTGACGAACCCTGGCCGGGAAGGTCATGGAAGCTCCTGATTAATGCCCTGAATGGCGGTCGAAACGACGGGCAAAATTCTCTGGGTGAACTATAACGGTGCCGACGTAACAACTTGTCAACTATGCGTAAACATACCGGGAGGGCCGCGAATCGGTAAATGGTACGCACGGGTAGTACGTCAGTTATTTCAACGCGACGGCGCTGCACGCGAGAGTCGGCGGCTCCAGCTTGTTTAGTAAAGGTTGCGTCGTTGGACTCAGATAAGCGCTCGCCACGCGGCTTGCCCACGAGCCTCCATGTAAGGGATTCTTCTCGGGATAGGCACGGCCTCGTCGCAGCGGCAATAACGAGGAGAGGGTGACACGTGGGAGTTTGGGGCGCGGGACTCTACTCAGGCGATTTCGCTTCCGATCTGCGCAGCTCGATCAAGGCCGTGTTGCGGCTTCCGTTCGACGCAGAAAAATTTGTCGAATTGGTGAGCGAACTCGAACCCGCGGCCGCGAGCAATCCGCAGGATGAGGACCACTCTACCTTTTGGCTCGTAGTTGCAGATCAGTTCGCGCAGTACGGCCTACAATCGGAGACAGCTCGCGCAAAAGCGACGCAGATCATCGAGACTGGCGCCGACCTTGCCATGCTCCGCAAGTTGGGAATGCAAGCCGATGGCCTGCAAAAGCGCGAACGAATGCTACAGACTTTGAAGCAATCGCTTCTGTCGCCGCCGGCTGCGGCAAAGCCTCGCGCCATTTTCAAGAAACCGCAGAGCATGATTTTTTCTGCCGGAGATGTATTGGTGTATCCCGTTTCGCTCGGTCGGCCCCGCCAGAAGCTTCCCGCGCGGCTCCATATCGTCCCGGCGTGGAAGCAAGACGCCTGGGGCGCAACTCTGATTTTGCAGGCGGACTTGGCGTTCGGATTTCTCGCGTGGTACCGGCCACTCGTTTTGGATTTCCCGCCCACAGAGAAACCGGAGCTCGCGCATGTTCGAATTAAGGAGCATTGGTCGCTGCGACGACCCGGAACCTGTACCTCGAGCGACGCCAAGAATCTTGCGCTTGAACGGATAGGACGCTTTCAGCTCAACACAGAAAAATTAAACAACGCCCTCCCAGGCATGAAGCCCGGAATTCGTGCCGCGCTCGAAAACTCAACGATCGCAATGGAACTCGCCGCCGCGCACCATCCTCCGGAAGCGTACGTGATCCGCACCGCGTTTCCAGACACGCCGGAAGGTGAAGAAAAATTTCAGACCACCATTCGACAGCTCGAGGAGCATCAGGCAATGATGGCCGCAAATTCAGAGAAGATTCAGGACTCGCAAAACAAAAGGCGACCGAAGATTGCAAGCCTCGATGGGATTCTTTCGTGAACCAACGTTCGGGGATCTAAAGCGTAAATCGACGCGCTCCGACCTCATCGCCTTGACAATCCGAAAGCCCGTAGTGTAAACGCGAAGTAACTCTTGAACGTATACAAGACAGGGGGAAGTCCATGAAGTTACTTCGACGGCCTTTTCTGTTCTTCGTTTGCCTATTTGCGCTCGCGGACGCGGCGAACGCGCAAACGATCACCGCCACACTCCAAGGGCAGGCGCTTGATCCAAGCGGCGCGACCATTGCGGCGGCGAAGGTCACCGCAACGAACAAGGCCACAGGCTTCACGCGCTCGGTGGATGCCAACGCGTCTGGTGAATATGACCTCGAAGCCATGCCCGCTGGCGACTATGCGGTGACAGTGCGTGCCTCCGGTTTTCAGACGCAGCAAAAGGACGTGACGCTGCAGGTGGGCCAGATCGCGACGCTGAATTTCAATTTGGCCGTGGGCCAGGCGAGCGAGCAGGTGATCGTTCAGGCGACTTCTGAAGTAACGGAGCCCACGCGGACCCAGATCAGCGACGTAATCACGCAGCAGCAGATTCAGAATTTACCTGTAAACGGCCGCGAATTCATTGATTTCGCGCTTCTGTCGCCCGGTGTGCAGATCGGCGACACCACTTCGGGAAGCACGGACGTGATCGTCGAGCCCGTGACGAAGCTTTCGTTCGCCGGCCAGAACATTCATTTCAACTTCATCGCCGTCGACGGCGCCGACGACATCTCGACTGCTTCGGGAATCCAGCGCGGCACGCCTCCGCAGGACTCGGTCGAAGAATTTCGCGTGATCAACACCGACTACACCACTCAGTACGGGCGCGCGACCGCTGGCATCGTCAACATCATCACGAAGAGCGGCACGAACAATTTGCACGGTTCGGCCTATGAGTATTTCCGGAACAACGCTCTCGACGCGAACAGCATTCTCGCCGCTCCGGGGTTCAACATTCTTCGCCAGAATCAGTTCGGTGTTGCAGTCGGCGGACCCATAAAAAAGGACAAAACATTTTTCTACGCCAACTACGAAGGACAACGCCGCGGAGAATCGCCAATTTACAATTCCATCGTGCTGAGCAACATCGCCGCCATTAACAACGTGAAGACCAAGGTATTCGGCTTGCCGGCTGAAAATCTCGGAGTGCTGCGAACGGGAAATCTCGACAACGGTTTCTTTCGCGTGGATGAGAACCTGAATAGCAAGAACTACCTGTACGTGCGTTACTTCATCAACGATGGCCGCCTGACGAATCAATCGCCGCTGAACAATGGCTTCGACCTGCCTTCCGCGTTCAAAAACAATTTCATTCGTGACCAATCTCTTGCCGGTTCGCTGACGACGACTGCTTCCCCGTCGTGGATTAGCGAATTGCGCATGCAATATGCGCATCGCAAATTCGATTTTCCGGTCGTCTCGACGCAACCTCACCTTGAGGTTGCCAACACGTTCGCCGTCGGAGTGAACCGCGGCAATCCGGACATCTACCGCGAGAGCCGCTTCGAAACTGTGGAAAATGTCACTCACACAATGGGGAATCACACCTTGAATTTCGGCGGAAACGTCGATTGGGTGCGCACGTACGAATCGTTCCCGCTGTTCTATCCATTCGAAGCTGACTTCGCCAACCTTGCGGCGTTTCTTGGCACCGATGGCGCGGCCGCGGGCTCTCCCGGATGCGTGGGAGGCGCGTGCCCGGATCCGTTCGTGATTTTCTTCCAGCGCTTTAGCACCACGACGACCCCGGCCTTTACCGAGGGAACCTTGCTCGGTGGAACCGCCGTTTACCAAGGAGGAGCAATTTCGCAGGCGGTGCGGAATCAATCCTCCGCCACGCTCGACCATACTTACGACGGCTTTTACGTTCAGGACAAATGGCGCGTAAGTCCCCGGCTCACGGTCAACGGGGGAATTCGTTGGGAATTTGAGACCTGGCCCTCGAAGGTGCTCAATACACAGTGGAAAAATTTCGACCCGCGAATTGGAGTGGCCTACAACATTGCCAAACCCCGAAACGTTGTTCTCCGCGCGGGCTTCGGGCTGTTTCACGGAATCATCCCCTCGCCGCTGTTGATGTGTCAGGCGCCTTCTTGCGGCGGGTCATCAACGTATCCCGGTCGGAGTTTTGAAGATGGATTGAACGCCAACACCGGGCTGTTCAGTTTTGCGAGCTCTCCGTTTATCAACAACGTCGCACTTGGCGCGCTGCTTACTCGCGCGCAATTTCCAAACGGCGATACAGCGGACGGCCAGGCTCTAGGCTGCCCGGGCGGCACGCTCGCAGGCTGCGGGTTCCTTCAGGACGCGACCATTGTTCGCTTCGATCAGAATCACCAGAATCCCTACGGAATTCAGACCAGCGTCTCGCTGGAATTTCAGCCGTTCAAAGATGCCACGTTGAGCATCTCCGGCATTCAACTGCGCGGAGTGCATTTGGGCAGCTTTTTCAACGTGAATCAGCCGGATCCCACCGACACAGTGCAAGTGTTCACTTCCGGCGGGCAAAAGATCTGCAAAGACGTGTATTTCAATTTTGCCGCGGTCGGCTTTCCCGCACCACCGACGGCGTGCAGTTCGTATCCCGCGGCGTTCGCCATTCCCAACACGCCGCACGTGAATGCCATACCCGGCTTCCGCAACAATCAGTTCAGCGTGTTCTTCGAAGCGGCGTCAAAGTGGGATTCGGTGTATGACGGCCTGCTCTTGAACTTCAACAAGCGTCTCTCGCACAATTTCTCCTACGAACTCAGCTACACCTACGCTCATTCGATCGATAACGGCCCAAATCCGAGCTTCGTTCTGATTCCGCAAGACAGCAACAATGGGAATTTCAGCGCGGAGCGCGCGAATTCCGCGGACGACGTGCGGCACCGCTTCGTCGGAAACGCTACCTTCGAGAGTCCCAAGAGCTGGAACGTGGCGCTGCGCAATTTCGCCCTCAGCACTATCGTGACGCTGCAATCGCCGCAATTCTTTACGAAGTATGCGGGATTCGACGTGAATGGCGACGTGTTTGGAAACAACGATCGAGTCGGCGGCGAGCCTCGCGACACCTTCCGCGGCGATTCGCTGCAAACCGTGGATCTTCGCCTCTCGCGCACGATTCCCATCCGCGAAAAATACAGCCTCGATTTGAGCGCTGAGGCTTTCAATCTGATGAACACCGTGAACGTTCGCTATTTCAATACCAACTACGGCGCCGCGGATTTTTGTGGGCCGGATCCCAAAGCTCCCGGATGCTTTGGAGCGCCGAAACTGTTTTTGGAAGGGTCGCCGAATCCGTTCTACGGAACGCCGAGTTCGGTGTTCAATCCGCGGCAGATACAATTTGTGGCGCGGCTCAACTTTTGATCGCGCTTGATCGGAATTGCGTAAGCCGCTTGGCGGTTGATGCCGCATTCCGCCCGCGACAGGCGGTAAGGTGATAGCTTTACCGCGGTGAGCGAGCCAATTCTCCATTCGAGCCTGGGGCCGAGCGATCCTCGCCTCGCTCCGCGCGAATCGCGGCGCTTGCTCGTGATCTGCGGGATTTCGCTGATCCTCGCCGGAATGATCTTCGGCGATTTTTTCGCCGTCTTCATTCTTCACCAAAACGCAACGAAAATTAACGCGCGGCTGCTCGCGGCCACTCAAGCGGTCGCGGCGCGCGACGCTCAGGGAGTGGCAAACTCCTTTCAGGATGTCGGCGGCTTTCTCGAAAACCGCGGCACCAAAGTCGACGCGCACGCCCACATGATCGCGTTCGGATATATCGCCTTGCTTCTGGCGCTGCTTCAGCCGTTCGTGGGCCTCCCCGAGCGAACCAAAACGAGCGTCGCGAAGATTTTCCTGACCGGATCGGTTCTTCTTCCCGTGGGAGTATTCCTGATTCATTACGTGGGCTTGGCGCGAAGCCCGTTTGCTGCGATCGGTTGGGCCAGCGTCGTAGCCGATTTCGGCGGATTGCTTGTGATCGTTGCTGCCGCGTGGGAGCTCGTCGGCGTTTGGCGGTATTGGCGGCGCGGCGGCAGCGCTCGTGTGAGCGACGATTTGCCCGCCGGCAATAGTTGGTGCGAACGCGTGCTGCTCTGCGGCGGCACTCTGCTCATTTTGATCGGATTTCTCCATGGCGCTTATTACGCAGGCGTCCATTTGTACGCGAACGAAGCGGCGGATCGCTCGCTTCTCTCGGCTATGGTTGTGAGCGCGGCCTCGGGCTCAGCCGCTGATACTGCGCAGGCTCTAGGCGATTACGCGCAATTGCAAGGCGCTAAGGCCGTGAATGTCGCTGCACACGCGCACATCATCGAATTCGGGCTGCTGGCGATTTTGATGGCGCTGTTTCAGCCTTATGTTTCTGTGTCGGAGCGGTGGCGCCGAATTTGGGCCGCGGTTCTCTTGGCCGGCTCTCTAATTCTGCCGGTATTCGTCCTGCTGGAAATGCAAATGGGTCTAGTGGCGGGCGGCATCGCGGATGTTGGCGGCTTGCTCGTGGTCATCGCGCTCTTCGGGATGCTTTTCGGAATGTTTCAGCGCTCCGAGCGACTCGACACGACGTCCAAGGTGCGCACTTGAACTTCGCGAAGAGACTCCTGATCGTGAGCGGACTAATCCTCGCGATTTGGGGAATGGCCTACGGATTTTTCTACGCCGTCTCGATCGAGCATCAAACGCTCGAAAAAATCGGCTCGTCGCTGGCAGGCGGATTCACTCTCGCTGCGCAGCGAAATCTTTCAGGCGCGCTGGCCGCTCTCGATGAATCGGCAAACGCAAGCTACATCTACGTTCGCCAGGTGGATGCGCATGGCCACTGGATCGGCCTCAGCATGCTCCTGATCGTCTTCGGAATCGTGTTTCACCGGGTTGGTTTCGGCGAACGAGTACGAATGTGTCTCGCAGTAGCATTGGTCGCGGGATCACTTACTTTTCCCCTCGGCGTGCTCCTCGAAACGTATAGCCAAGGTTGGCCGCCAAAGTTTCTCGCTGCCGCTGGCTCGGCGGTAATCACGCTGGCGCTTGCAGGCATCGCCGCCGGCTTCGCCCGCCGCCCCCGCGCATAATTCCGTCTCGGCGCGAGGACAAAACTCGGAGTCCGAAAGTGAAGGTGTCTGTTCCAGTTCCTTTTGGATCTATCTTTGCTCCCGGTTCGTGATGGGGAAGAGCAGTGCGGAACGAGGACTGCCTGCCAAGATTAGCACTGCATCCCGCATTCAAATGGTTCTGCAAGCGCGGCGCAGGCTCAGTAGCGGCGGACAGCTGCTGCCAAACTCGTCGTCTTCCGCCGGCGTTGGACTGCACTCTACCAGGCGATTCTGTTTAGGCCTGCAACTACATCGAAGTGTCGATCGCGACTCAACAAGGGCAGGGCATGCTGTGCACAGAGCGCAGCGATCCACAAGTCATTTGTGGGAATCGGCGTTCCATGCCTCTTAAGTTGCAGCGCCAGCGCCGCATAAAATTTGGCCGTTTCGTCCTCGACATCCAATACTTGTACCGCGGAAATCCATTCTCGCAGCCACGTCTCATATTTTGCGTGATGCCGTGACTGTGCGATTCCCACACGGTATTCGGCCAGCACGATGACGGGGATCGCGATTGTTGCGGCGCGTCCCACCAATTCCATCGCGGCCTCATTTCCGTCCGCAATCGCTGACAGTGCGTTTGTGTCCAGAATCAACGCCACATCTCGGAGTCGATTTTTTCCGATTCTTCTTCAATTAACCGATTGATTCGAATCGTTTCTTTGCGCAAATGCTTTAGTCTTCCCATTAATCTCCGCCAGGGCTTCTCCTCCCCCTTCACCTCTTGTTTCAATTTGTCCTCTACGGCCTGCGTCACGAATTCGCGAAACGGGATGCCTCGTGCAGCGGCGCGAGATTTGGCACGGCGAAATACGCGATCAGGAAGCTCCAGTGTGGTCTTCATAAAAGCCATGCTCCCATATTTATGGGAGGGCGGTCAAACGGATCGCAGGTTTGGATTGCTCTTCGCAACCGCTCGACACCCAATCGCTGCCTCTCCCCGTTCACTTGTCGATTCTGCCGTGTCCAGCGCCGTTTCCGAACGATTCGAGATATCATCGGATCGTTCCTGTGATGCAAGACAAAGAGATCATCGTTCAGTGGAGCGAATCGGCTCCTTACTGGGAAAAGTATCGGCCAGCGATCGTGGGGATGTTTGCTCCCGTCGCGCAAGCCCTCATCGAGGACGCGCGAATCGAGCGCGGCAGTTCCGTGCTCGACGTCGCCACAGGTCCCGGCGAGCCGGCATTGACCATTGCGGAGGTGGTCGGACCGGACGGCAGAGTTGTGGGCACGGACGTGGCCCCCGAAATGGTGGAGGCCGCCCGCCGCGAAACTGTGCAACGCAAGCTGCAGAACGCTCGCTTTGAGGTGGCGTTCACAGAGAGCCTCCCGTTTGCAGACAACACGTTCGACTCTGTCGTGAGCCGCTTCGGCGTGATGTTTTTCCCGTCGCCCGTCGAATGCCTTCGAAGCATGTTGCGCGTGCTGAAACCGGGCGGGAGAATTGCGTTGGCCGTCTGGTATCTCTCGGAAAGAAATCCGTTCGATTACCTGGTTGCGCAGGTCGTAAACCGCTACGTCGAACCCACCGCGCCAAAACCCGGAGCGCCGGACATGTTCCGCTTCGCAAAACCTGGCGACCTGCTCGGGCTTCTCCGACACGCCGGCGCGATTGACGCATCTGAACGTGTCTTGCAGTTCGAGATACGCGTATCGATGTCCGCGGAAGACTTTTGGACGCTTCGCTCCGAAATGTCCGAAAAGCTTCGTACAAAACTCGCGACTCTTTCCGCGCCGCAGCGAGCCGCACTGGATCGCGAAGCCATCGAATCCATTCGCGATTACTCTTCTGAAAATGGAATCAGCATTCCCGCTGAAGTTTTGATCGTCAGCGGCGCGAAGCAAGCCTCGTAGCCGGGCCCGCCTTGAATGTTGCAATGACTCGCTGAACCTTCGGAGCGAATTCGCGCTAGTCGAGCGGGCGATGGGAATCGAATTCCTCGCCAAATCGCTAAGCTCCACTGAATCGCGACTGTCTCCCGCTCCAGAGATTGCGAAACTGTTCGGCCGTCGCGGAATTCTTCTCCGAAACGGTTGCAGAGTTTCAAGCGTAGTTAATTGAGAAGGGAGTTTCTCGATGAAAATTCTAAGATTCGTCGCAATTATTGCTGCAAGTTTCGCGGCAGGTTGGATGGTTCACACAGATTCGGTCAGAGCGCAGGGTAGCACCATTCGCGTCGTTGCGATTCCGACCGGAGTATCGCAGCCCGGATTAGCTCAAGCGCCCGGTACCGTCGTAGGTTTTTCATGCGTCGCTGAAACTGGTGCTAGCGCGACTTGCTTTGTGGCTACGCGATGACGAAACCGCATTTTTGTCCGGCAACCCACTCTTTTCACCGAGGGCGCGGAAGGGCTGACCATGCCAAGAATTAGCGCAGCCATGCTCTCGGCCGTTCTGCTCGCCGCTTTCGCGGCCCCTGACCAACATCAGCAAACAAAGTCCAGCGTAACCGCTCGCCTCGAATTCGAGGTCGCGTCCATCAAGCCATCGGATCCAAACGAACCGGGCAACGGAATCAGGGCCGACCCCGGCGGCGAAACCATGCACGCGGAAAACGCCACAGTCCGGCTGATGATCCGTTCAATGTGGAAGCTCAACGACGTGCAAATCGTGGGAGCTCCCGATTGGGTGAACAAGGACCTATGGACGGTTCGAGCGAAGGCCGATGGACCGCACAATCTCGATGATCTCCACACCATGTACCAGAATATGGTGATCGATCGGTTCAACATGCAATTCCATTGGGACACACGCGATCTCCCGATGTTCGCGCTGGTTGCCGAAAAGTCCGGCCCGAAAATTACCGTGAGCGCCGATCCAGGACCTTGCCGTGTTCTGCCCCTGCCCGTTCTAGGTGGAAAGTTTCAGGCCAGGCACTGCGATCTCCAGTATTTTACGTGGATCGTTTCCCAGTTTCCGTGGATCGCTCGTCCGGTAGTGGACGAAACCGGTCTTGATAAAGCCAACGTCTACGATTTCAATTTGGCTTTTGAACCCGAAGTTTCGGATACTGTGGATAGGAGCACCCTGCCTCCCGCTCCTGGCCCCAATTTCTTCACGGCAGTTCGCGAGCAGCTCGGCCTGCGACTCGAATCCCGAAAGGGTCCGGTGCCCGCTATGGTCATCGACCACATCGAAAAGCCGGGTGCATCCGACAACTAACTGCGTGCGGTATTGCCGCCGAACCCGGACGGACCGCGCGCAAACGAAAACGCGGAAACCAAAATAAACTTAATGTTTCGGGATGTCTCTGGAGCGGGCGATGGGAATCGAACCCAAAACCAGTTCGCTAAGTCTCGTTGATTCTCGATTCCCTGCACCCGTCGCCCCTCGAAAAAACATCGTAAGTCCGTAATTCGCTCCGTGCTCGAGAACTGATTGATCACGAAGGAACTCGCCACGATGCCCCTCCCATCGGGCGACGAGAATCGAACCGTTCAATCTATTCCAAATTTCATGGAATGCGTTCTCCGTCAATTCTTCCGGCAAAAGTTTTTACATCGGCGTGACTTTTTCTGTGCCTGATTCGGCGCGGTGCGCGGAATTTGCGCCGCGCTTCGCACATTAGAACATGAGGAAGAGTCTCGGAGCGGGCCTCTCGCGACGGATTCTTCCCTCTTGCTCAGCCCGGGAGGGGGACAGGTTGAAGATCTCGGGCGCTCCAATCAAATCAAGGAGAACCGGATGAAGCAACTTGAACGGTTGATGAAACGACCCGCAAATCGCCGTTCATTTTTGAAGAATGGCGTCGCTGTAGCGGGTACGGCAGCTGTTGGGACGGGGCTCTTGTCCATGAGCCCATCTGTTTTCGGGAGTCAGCGAGAAGATGACGATGGCACAGTCACGAAGGGCGACATCGCGATTCTCAGGTTTCTGAACGCACTGGAGCAAATCGAAGCTGACCTGTGGCTTCAATATTCCGAACTCGGAGGAGTTCAGGACAACGAAGTTTCAGGCGTGAACGGCGGGAATCCGCTGTACACCGCCGCGCTGACGATTCTGGATGGCGACATGGCGCAGTACATCCACGACAACACCGATGACGAACTCAGCCACGCTGCCTTCCTGAAAGCGTACCTCGAATCGAAGGGCGCAGAGGCCGTCGATCTGAGCCGCTTTGCCACTTTGCCAAGCAGCAAAGCAACCGGAGCGAACCAGAACCTTGGACGCCTCACAAACCTTACCCAACTCACGATAGACACCAGCTTTTGGTCACGGTATCGCAGCATCACGAATCCGGATTTCGACCCTGGTGCGCCTTTTGTGCAAGCAGTCCCGAGTCTGAACGTGGGCGCGCACACGGCCATCCCCAGAACCGACGCCGACACGGCCGGCAGCGATCCGAGCAATCCTCCGGCAACCATCTCTCCACTTCTTCAAGCAATTGCATTTACGGCAGGATTTCATTTCGCATTCATAGAGCAGGGCGGCACAAGCCTGTACCCGGCGTTGGCGCTGAAGGTGACCAATCTGGAGGTCTTGCGAGTTTTGTTGAGTATCGGGCCGAGCGAGACCATGCACTTTCAGACCTGGCAAGACAAGGCCGGCAACGCGCTTCCTCTGAACAACGTATTCGATCCGGTGAACAAAACGTCCCTTACGTTTGCCGATCTGACGCAAGCTCAGGGAGAAACGACCCCGGAATCGGTGAATGGGGACACACTGCAGGCCAATCTCATCATGCCGGAGCCCACTCATTTCCTCACCAACGGCAATCGGACATTTCCACCCGTCGCGATCATTCGGCCGACGTCCACGGAACTCGGCGGTGCGATGGCATCATTCAACAGCTTCGCGACGGATGGTCTTTTCATCGGTCAATCGAAGGAGTTTTTTAACGTCATGCGTCACCTGGCAGAGCAGGCGGACGCGGCCCAAAGGCAGTTGTAGCCAACGGCAAGAAGTCCCGTTTACCTCTGCCCCATTCCTAACGCCTCAACGATGCGGTCGATCGAATTGCCGCACAAAATAAAAAACGCCGTGCCGGCGGTGCGCACATGGATTATCACAGCGCACCATCGGTGCGGTCTCCTTCTGATACTCTGCGCTTCGAAACTCTGCTAGGCGTTGTGGGGATGCCCTAAGCGCACAGTGAGGTGAGCCACGCCTGCATATTTCGACTACATATGTCAGGAAGTCGTCGACCGTGTCGAACTCGAGACCTACTGGTCGAAGATCGTGGGGCTGCTTCTGGAGCGGGCGATGGGAATTGAACTCTACCTGCCGGTAGGCAGGCCACGGCTCGTGCGGGAGAGGCACAGGGCTAACTGGAGCGGGCGATGGGAATCGAACCCACGTCTAAAGCTTGGGAAGCTCTCATTCTACCATTGAACTACGCCCGCTCTGCGATGACATTATCACACGCAGCGGCGACACGAGACAATTCTCCGCTCGTATCCACCAGCGCCATTCTCTGATGTTACACTCCGCGTAGCTTTCCACCGGAGGGCACTCCCATGCGTGAATTCGAGCGACGCTCGTTTCTGGAATTGGCAGTTGCGGCTCTGCCGCTCAGTGCACTCTCGCAAGCACAAACAGAACCGCCGCCGGGCGTCCTCGTCTCAGCATCGCAAGACCGCTATGCGAAGACTCGGCACATTCCGACCGGCTCGTCGAGTTTCAAAGTGGCCTCGCAGGATACGCGCGGCGGTTTATTCGTAATGGAGCACAGCAACGACAAGAAGGGCGGCCCGCCGCTGCACCTTCATCACTACGAAGATGAATGGTTCTACGTCATCGAAGGCGAATACCTCATACAAGTAGGAACGCAGCGGCACCGGCTAAAGGCGGGCGATTCCGTGCTCGGCCCGCGCGAGATCGCGCACGCCTGGGCCTTTGTGGGCAATTCGCCCGGCAGGATGCTCATCTGTTACGCGCCCGCCGGCAGAATGGAAGCGTTTTTCGAGGGGCGCGAAAAGCGCGGCGGCGACACGACCTATTCCTCGGATGCAGCGTTGTATCAGGCATGGGGGATGGAATTGCTCGGCCCGCCACTGCCGGTGGATTGATAGCCGCTCGCAGCGGACTACTGAATCGTCACCTCGCGCGTAGTCGCCGTGAATTTCCCGCGCACGCCTTCGCGCACGATCTCGCGCAGCTTGTATTGTCCCGGCGGCGCCTGCAGCGAAAGCCGCGCGTCCGCTCCCTGCGGCTCGATTTTTTTCAACGTGGCGGCTTTCATTTTCATATTTATTTCGCCCGCGACGCCCGTCAAAAAATTCCCTTTCGTATCCAGCAGCGCGCTCACGAACAAAATCCGCTGATCCCTCCGTTCGCCGTTATTGCGGTACGGGAGCTTTTTCAAATCCACTCGAATGCCCACCTTCAGCCCGGAGACATTTTCCGCCGGCTTTAGCTGCTGCACGTCCAGCGCCACCGGCACCGCATTCAACTCTTCGCTCCCCAACACCATATTCCTCATGATCTGCGCCGGATCCGGCGGAGGATTCCCCGATGGCGCGAAGTAACCTCGCCGCGCCGAAATCGCCGCGCCCGGCGCCCCTGCCGCTTTGATCTTCAAGCTGTGAAAGCTCCCGTCGCTCTTCAAGTTGTCTCCGGAAATCGCCAGCGAATACGACACGTCCGGCGCCGCCGCGAGTTCCTTCACTCCGCGATTGATGTCGTTGTTGTTGTGAAAAAAAGTTCCGCCCGTGCCCTCCGCAAACGCCGAAAGCACGTCTTCGCTATACGAAGCCTCGTCCTGCGCGATCGTGGTACCGTAGGAAACCAGATCCATCCGCGCTCCATTAGCACTGGTGCTTGGATCATGCGGTAGATTCGCGTTGGCGTTGCCGTCATTGAACATTCCCAGGCCGAAAATGCCGCCCGCATCGATAGTGTTGATCGCGATGCGTGCCTGCGCGGCCGTATCGATCACGCGGTCGCGCTCCAGCTGCACGTTTTGCGTGAAAAATCCGTCAGACGCCATCACGATCGATCGCCGCCCTTGAAACTTCGCCATGTAACGGATTACGCCGAACAATGACCGCAGCGTATCGCGCGCCACATCCGTCGATCGGTCGAGCACCTGTCGCGCCAATTGCTGTACGTCCTTGATCTCGGTTTGTGCGCACGGGTCGTTCTGCGCGGCCGCAGCTTGTCGTGACGAAAATACGCAGTGGCATTGCACCGCCTGCGTGTACGCGAGCTGGAATGCCTGCGAAAGCTGCAGCGTCCCGCCATCCGTTTCAATTTGGTAAGCCTGATAGGGCCCGATCTTCGGACAGGAAAGCGGCGTCTGCCCCGGCCTGCGCGGCCTCGGCAACACTCTCGTCAACGTAGCTTGCAGCGTGGAGACGTCGCTCGTGAAATCCGCCGTCACATAACCCGACGTCGTGAAGATTCCCACTTTCTCTGCGCTCTCGAGCGGAGCTGCCACGTACTTCTGTGCGGCCTTCCGCGCGGCAATTAAGCTCGCGGGCTCCATGTTCAAGTCGTCGAAAAAAAATCCCACATAGCGCGCCACCGCACCCGGTGCTGCAGCCGGCTTCCCGTTAGCGTCGCTGCTCGCGGCCGCGGAAACGTTTTCTTTCGCCGCGGCTTCCGGCTCATTTCCCCGCAGCACGGAGAAATTCGTAATCTCGCGCAGCTTCCCGTTATCAAACACGCTGAAGTCTTCCTTCTTCAGTCCGCCGACGGGCTTCCCGTTCTTATCGCGCACCACCACGCCGATATCGATCAGTGAGCTCTTCACCTGAATCTTTGCTTCCACGGGCAAATAGGGATAGCTCACCACTTGAATCTCGCCTTCGTAGGGATTCGCCGGCGCGCTCGGCGAATTCTGTCCGCTCAGCAGCGGAGCCGCAGCCATCGCCGCAGCCATCGCACCCGCAGGCACTTTCCAGTTCAAAGGACACCTCCACCACGAAGGCAGTTGGCGGGATTATACGTTTGTTGACTTCGCACCGCTACAAATGGAAAGTCCGTCGCGCAAGGAACTACGTCGCGGCGTGTGCCGCAGTCTCGACGTCACCTGAAGAAGTCTCGGCGCGGCGCGATGCAACGCCAGCCGAATGTCTCTCGATCACGCCGGCAAGAAATTCCTGTATCTCGTACACCGCCATATTTTTCAGCTCGCGCGTGTTCTCGCGAAATCGCGCAAATTTTTCCGGCTCCAGCATCTCCTTCACCGCGCCCGCAACCTCTCGAAAACTTCCCAGCGCGATCCCCACTCCATTCTCCGTAATCCACGTCGCGTTATACCGCTCTTGCGGCAACGTCCACGCATTGCACGCCACAATCACCGGCAAATGCCGCGCCATCGCCTCCGACACGCTCCCCGGCCCCGGTTTCCCGATAAAAAAATCCGCCAGGTCCATGTAATACGGAATCTCCTTCGTGAATCCCTCCACAAAAATCGGCATCCGCGATTGCTTCGCGCGCAGCGTCCGCGCCAGCTCCTCATTTTTTCCGCAGATCACGATCAGCTGCAGTTGCGCGCTCTCTTTTTCCAGCCGCTCCACGATCTCCAGAATTTCCGAGCTCCCGTGCCCGCCAAACATGATCATCGCCGTCGGCACATCCGCCGCCAGCCCCAGCTTCCGCCTCTCACTCGAGCGATCTTGCACCGGCGCGGCGTAAAATTTCGGCTGCAAAATCATCCCCGACGCGTGAAACACGCGCTCATCCGCAATCCCCATCGCGCGCGCCTGCTCCACCGCCCGCGGCGATCCGCACACCACGTATTGCGTCGTCCGCTCCATCCAAAAATGCGGCGGAAAATCCGCGATGTCCGTAATGATCGTCACACTCGCGCGCTCCGGAAAAAGCGCGTGAAAACTCTTCTCCATCTCGCGATTGAAATGTGGAATAAACGAAACCAGCACGTCCGGCGAACTCTTCGCCCACTGCTTCTTCATCGCGCGCACGATCCGCCCGTGATTCAGCCGGATCACCGCCTGCAAGACGCGCATCAAGTATTCGCTGCCCAGCGTCCACCCGGTTCGCAGCATCCCGTTGTAAAAATCCTGTATGCGGATGCCGCCGTACTTGCGCAGAATGTCGATCTCATCGAGCAGCTCCTGCACGTTCGTCAGCTCGATCTCCCACGGCCGCCCCGCGTCGCGAATCGCCAGCTCCAGCGCGGTCGCCGCCGCGCGATGCCCGCCTCCCGCATCGAAAAACGCGAATTCCAGCTTCGCCATTTCGCGAGTTTCGCACGCAGCTCGCCGCTCCCTGTTAAATCTCCATGAATCCTGCGCGCCCTGTGAATAAACAGTTAAAGGGCACTATTTTCATAACGTTAGCCTTGCTTTCATCCGCCCGTAAGATACCCGGCTTTAATCTAGTCGCGTGAAATGCGACCTCCACGTTCACTCTTATTTTTCAGGACCGTGCACGTCCCCGTGGCTCGGCCTCATCTGCCGCGAAAGCTATAGCGATCCCGCCGAAGTCATCTCCGTGCTTCGCCGCCGCGGCATGGATCTTTTCACTCTCACCGACCACGATTCCATCGAAGGCTCCGCCGCCCTTCGCGCGCTCCCCAATTTTTTCCTCAGCGAAGAGCTCACCTGCCGCATGCCCAGCGGCACGCAAATTCACGTCGGCGT
>DASTCZ010000007.1:0-10591 GCA_035710585.1 Candidatus Acidiferrales bacterium
CTGATCGAGCCCGAGGCCGGGGCTATTGATGATTTCGATGCGGCCAGCTTGGCCGTTTGGAAGCACGACGACGCTGAGCATCACTTGTCCCTGAAATTTCGCCTTGCGGGCCTCGTCGGAATACTCAGGGCGAGGGCAGAAGGCACAAACGGGCTCGGACACACCGAAGGCTCCTCGAGATGCTGGGCCGCCGCCGGTATTTCCATCAGTGCCATCTCCGAATCCGGGGCCGTCACCACGATTTCCGATTCCCAAGCCGCCCTTATCTCCCATGCCGCCGCCAGGTCCCGTGCCGTTCGAATTCGTGAGAAACGCAGCCGATGGATCGCCCCAATTCTGCATTTGCAAGACGGATTTGAGGGATTCGTCGCCGACGAGACTGGGCGTCATCTGCATAGCGGCATTGGGATTCGATTGAAGATGTGGCGGCACGATTTGAACCGCCCGGAACGGCGGGAGCATGCCTGTCGTCACGGGCGCCTTATCCTCTCCGCCGCCACTGCCTCCGCCATGCGGGGCCTGCGCGGTGGGAATTTGCGTGGGATGGAAATAGGAGCCGATGTCTTGCGGAACGGAGATATCGATCACCGGCCCCAGCACCTTGAGAGGCGGCATCACCTCCTGAAAAACGAGCGGCAGAAGCGCGATCAGAGCGGCGAGGCTGCCATGAATCGCAAACGAAACAATCTGCGAGCGGCCGAGATGGTGGCCGGTGGTCCAGAATCTCCCATCTTCCAGGCGCGGAATGTAGAGTGCGTCTGACGAATGCGCGCGAAAAACTGCGGGGGTGTCTTTCGAATTGGCCAGGGTCATTTTTGTCTCCTATCGCGAGCGAGAAACTTTTTGCGATGGCGCTGCGTTGTACAAAATGACCTGGGAAACGCGCGTCTCGAGCATTTCCCTCCAATGTGACTTCCCGAGTTTTCGTTGGTAGCATAGACGCAAATTCGATTGAGAAAGGTTATCCGGCAGTGAGTGGTTCGCACGAACTCCGCGGGCCCGCCGCGCGACACAACTGATGGCCGACGCCCCCGACCTGAAAAGCACCCTGAATTTGCCCAAGACGGACTTCCCCATGAAGGCCAATTTGCCGCAGGCCGAGCCGGCACAATTGGCGAAATGGGAGCAAGAGGGCGTCTACGCACGCATACAAAATGCGCGCGCAGGTGCGCCGACGTATGTCTTTCACGATGGTCCGCCCTATCCGACGGGCACGATCCACCTTGGAACAGGGCTGAACAAAATCGCGAAGGACATGGTGGTGAAGTCCAAGACGATGGCGGGATTCCGGACGCCTTACGTGCCGGGATGGGATTGCCATGGGCTGCCAATCGAAACCAAAGTGGAAAAGGAGCTTGGGCAGAAGGGATCGGTGGCTCCAGCGGAATTCCGGAAGAAGTGCCGCGAATTCGCGCTGATGTATGTGGATGAGCACCGGAGGGATTTCAAGCGGCTGGGAATTTTCGGCCGGTGGGAGAAGCCCTACCTGACGATGGATCCGCACTACGAATGGTGTATCGCGGATTCGTTTCTCACGTTTTTGGAGAGAGGATTTGTCTATCGCGGGCTGAAGCCGGTGTACTGGTGCATTTACGACGGGACGGCGTTGGCGGAGGCGGAGGTCGAGTACGAAGACCACACCAGCCCTTCGATCTGGGTGCGATTCGCGTTGGTGCAGGGACCGAACGTGCCGGCGGCGCTACGCGGGAAAAATGTTTACGCGATTATCTGGACGACCACGCCCTGGACGATTCCGCACAGCATGGCGCTAGCGCTGCATCCTGAATTCGAGTATGCGGCTATCGAGACTACCGACGACAGCGTCTATCTTGTTGCGAAAGAACTTGCTGAGAAAGTTGCGCAAGTCTGCGGACTGGATGTGAAGGGAACGATTGCGACGTACAGAGGTAGCGAGATCGAAGCAGCGAAGCCTCGCTTCAAGCATCCGTTTTTGGAGCGGGAAGAACCGGCGGTGCTGGCGAATTACGTGACGCTCGATCAAGGAACGGGGATCGTGCACACGGCGCCGGGACACGGCGCGGACGACTTTAAGACCGGCCAGCGCTACGGAATCGAAACGTACGCGCCACTGGACGATCAGGGCCGCTACACGGAGGGGTTGCCGGAATACAAAGGCAAGACCGTATTCGAGGCGAACCCAGCGATCGTGGCATTGTTGCGGTCGAAACAGGCGTTGCTGGCGGAAGCGAAGCTCACGCACAGCTATCCGCATTGCTGGCGTTGCCACGAGCCGGTGATTTTCCGCGCGACGGAACAGTGGTTCATCGATCTCGATGCGCGCGCGACCGGGGCGGCCGAAAACGCTCCCACGCTGCGGCAGAAGGCGCTCGAAGAAATACGCGGCGTGAAATGGAAGCCGGAGTGGGGCGAAGAGCGGATGCGCTCCATGGTGGCGGAGCGTCCGGACTGGTGCGTCTCGCGGCAGAGATTCTGGGGTGTGCCGATTCCGGTAATTTATTGCGACGGCTGCGGATACTGGCTCGGGAAAAGCGTCGATGCGCGACGCACGGAAATCCCGCTGCTGCGGCACGCGATTTCGACCTTCGAGCAGGAAGGCGCGGACGCCTGGTACAAAAAGACGGCGGCGGAACTATTGCCGGTCGGCGCGAAATGTCCGAAGTGCGCCGCGGCGCAGTGGCGGAAGGAAACGGACATTTTAGATGTGTGGTTCGAATCCGGATCTTCGCATCTGGCGGTGCTGGGGAGTGACGAATTGCCGTGGCCGGCGGATTTATATTTGGAGGGCCCGGATCAATTTCGCGGATGGTTCCAAAGTTCGCTGCTGGTCTCGACGGGCGTGAAGGACGCTGCGCCCTATCGCGGCGTGGTGACGCACGGCTGGACGCTCGATGAGCGGGGCGATCCGATGTCGAAATCGCTTGGAAATATTATCGAGCCGCGATCGATCTCGGAAAAATTCGGCGCGGATTTGCTGAGGCTGTGGGTGGCTTCGCAGGATTTCACTTCCGACGTGGGTATGTCGGAATCGATCATGAAGCAACTCGTCGAGGCCTACCGGAAACTGCGGAATACGTTCCGGTTCGCGCTGAGCAATCTCTTCGATTTCGATCCGGCGCGCGACGCTGTGCCGGCCGAAGAGATGACGGAGCTGGACCGGTGGATGCTGGACCGGACGGCGGCGCTCGCAAACGACTGCGCAGAATGGTATGCGGCGTTTGAATTTCACCGCGTGTACCACGCGGTGCACGATTTCGCGGTGGTGGAGCTGAGCGCGTTTTATTTCGACGTGCTGAAGGACCGCCTTTACACGTTCGAAGCCGGCGGACGCCAGCGGCGATCGGCGCAAACGGCTGTGTGGAAGATCGCCGACGCACTGGTGAGATTGATTGCCCCGATTCTCGTGTTCACCGCGGAAGAGGTGTGGCGATATTTGCCAAAGGCGCCGGGTGCGGCAGGAAGCGTTCACGAGACGATTTTTCCGACTGCGAAGTCATTGGCGGCGGGGCTGGACGAAGAGCTTTCGGCCGAGTGGCTCACGCTGGCGGCAATTCGAGGAGAAGTGTTGAAGGCGCTTGAAGCCGCGCGGAATGCGAAGACGATCGGCGGTTCGCTTGAAGCGCACGTGGAATTGCACGCTGAAGGCGCCGAACTGGCAGCGCTCGAGGCGCATGCGTCGTGGCTCCCGGCACTGTTTATCGTGTCGCAGGTCTCACTGCTGCGGAAATCTCTCGCAGGCGCAGCAAAGTCAGACGCGATCAAAGGGCTTACCGTCGCGGTAAATCGCGCAGACGGAAAAAAGTGCGAGCGTTGCTGGAACTATTCGACTCACGTAGGCGAAAGCAAAGAATTCCCGACTGCGTGCGAACGGTGCGTGCCGGTGGTGCAAAAACTCGTAGGGAAGACGGCGGCGTAGATGGGGCTGAGGCGATATGACTGGGTCTTCGTCGCGCTGGCGACGTTTTTCTTCGACCGGATTACGAAGGCCGTTGTAGAGCAGTATCCCGAGGGATACCTGCATACCGTGGTCCCGGGATTCTTCACGTTCGTACACGCAGCAAATCCCGGGATCGCGTTCGGCCTGCTGGCGGACGAGCCCAATCGCTGGGTGACCGTGGTGCTCGCGATCGCCACGGTATTCGTCTGCGCGCTGCTCATATGGCTGCTGACTTCGGGCAAGGTGCAGAAGCTGATTGCGCGGGTGGGGTTGGCGCTGATTCTCGGCGGCGCGCTGGGAAATTTGTACGACCGAGTGCTGCACGCCAGCGTCACCGATTTTTTGTACTTCCATTACGGAAATCACTACTGGCCGGCGTTCAATGTGGCCGATTCGGTGATCGCAATCGGCACGGTGCTGGTCGGAATCGATCTCGTTTTCTTGAGCGTGCACTCAGAATCCTGAGCGCTATGAGCTCCGCCGCCGCGATTGCACGCGCCCTGATACACTTCGCGTGATGCGCGAGAGCAAGTCCGCCGGAAAAATCGAAAAAATTCGCGCTGGACCGCAGGACGTCGGAGTGCGGCTGGATCGTTTTCTGGCCGAGCGACTGCCAGAGCTGAGCCGCACGCGCGTGCAGGAGCTGATCCGCGAAGGGCGAGTGATCGTAGGCGGCCACACGGCCCGCGCATCGCAAAAGATCGCCGAGGGAGAGACCGTCGAAATCGAAGTGATCGCGAGGCCTGCGTTTGCGGCAGAGCCGGAGGCGATTCCCCTGGAGGTTTTGTACGAAGAAGCAGATCTCGCGGTGATCAACAAGCCGGCGGGGATGGTCGTGCACGGCGGGGCGGGAGAGACGCACGGGACGCTGGTAAACGCGCTGCTCCATCGGTACAGCACCCTTTCCGGCGAAGGCGGAGAGTTGCGGCCGGGAATCGTGCACAGACTGGATCGAGGAACGTCGGGCGTGCTGGTAATCGCGCGAAATGACCGCGCACATCGTGCGTTGGCGCAGCAGTTTGAAAAGCGAACGACGGAAAAATTTTATTTGGCGCTGCTGCACGGGAAACTGGCCGGAAACTCGGGGACGATCACCCTGCCCATCGCGCGCGATCTGCAGCGCCGGACGCGAATGACTACGAAGAGAAAATCCGGGCGGGAAGCGCGGACGGATTGGCGAGTGCTGTTGCGCCTACCGGGATTCACACTGGTGGAAGCAAGGCTGCACACGGGGCGCACGCACCAGATCCGGGCGCACTTCGCGGGAATCGGGCATCCGGTGGCGGGAGATACGACGTACGGCGCGCCACGGGAGCCCCGCGCAGGGCAGCATAAAATTCGCGAACTAGAGCGAACATTTCTTCACGCGGCGCGGATCGCCTTCATGCGACCGGCCAGCGGTCAACGAGTAGAGGTACGCGCGCCCCTGGTGCCGGAGCTGCGCGAATACCTCGCGGAGATCGCCGAAGCTTCCGAAATTCCGGCGGCGCAGATTGACGCTGCTCTCAACCCGTACCTATAATTCTGCATCTCACCTCTTCGGGGAACTACCATGCGCAGGATTTCGTCTTTGGGTTTCGCCATTTTGGTGCTGGGGTGCGCGAGTTTAATTGCAGGCGCGCCGCATCAACAACAGCAAACCAGCCCGCCCACGAGTCCGGCTCAACAGACGACACCGCCGGTCCAGGGCTCGCAATCGATCGTAACGAACGTGCGCCTGGTGGACATCCTGTTTTCGGTGGTGAATCACAGCCGGAAATTCGTCACCGACCTGGACAAAGCCGACTTCAAGGTGAGCGAAGACGGCCAGTTGCAGCAAATTCGCTTTTTCAGCAAGCAGACGAACCTTCCGTTGCGCATCGCGTTGCTGCTCGACACTTCCAACAGCATTCGCGAAAGACTGACCTTCGAGCAGGACGCCGCCGTGAATTTTCTCTACAACGTGATGCGGCCCGACCGCGACCAGGCATTTCTAATGACCTTTGACGCCGAACCCGAAGTGATCCTCGATTACACAAATGATCTGGACAAGTTGCGCGACACGATCCAGGCGCAGCGCGCAGGCGGAGGCACGGCGCTCTACGAAGCGATCATGAAGGCCTCGGACAAACTGGCGAAGGCGCCTTTGACGAAAGGTCCCGATCCGGACGTGCGGCGCATCCTCGTGGTGATCAGCGACGGCGAAGACAATTTGAGCAGTCACACGCGTGTGGATGCAATCGAAGCGTCGCAGCGTGCGGGAACGGTGATGTATCCGATCAGCACGAGCACGGAGTGGGTTTCGCCCGACGAAACGAACGACATGGCGAAGCGGATGGACCGCAAGGTGCTCAAGAACGAAGGCGACAAAGTCCTCGACGCGTTTGCGTTCGAAACGGGCGGCCGCGCCTTCTTTCCATACCACGTAGACGACGTCGCGCAATCGTTTCTCGATATCGGAACGGAGCTGCGCAGCCAGTATTCGCTGGCATATATCCCTACCAATGGTGTTTCGGACGGAAAATACCGCAAGATTAAAATCGAAGTGCTGAACCGCAAAGGGCTGGAAGTTCGCACGCGAAGCGGGTATTACGCGAACCCACCCATCATGATCACACCTGCGGGAGAGCGAATTCCCGGGCCGGGACAGTAGTTCAATTCAACAATTCAAACTTTCGCAGCCCCGAACGATCCGTGTCAGTTTGACGGAGCGTAGTAGCCCTTGCGGCTCAGGACTTTGTCGTCCTTGTCGTCAACTTCGACGCGTACCTTGCGAAAAGTACCGTCGTGCTTGTCGTTGGACGGGTAGTAGCCGATCACGTACTCGCTGCGCAGCTCCTCTGAAATCTGATCGAATGCTTCGCGCATTTTCTTGTCATTGCCTACGTCGATCATGCGGCCGCCGGTTTCGCCCGCGAGTCGGCTCGCTACGCCGGAATCGCCTCCGCGGCCGAATGAAAAGCCAGCGGAACGGTCGGCGATGAGCAGCACGTGAACGACGGCGTCGGAGCGCTGCGCGGCTTCGATGGCATCGGCCAATTTGAGCTGGCTGCCGTTGTCTTCCGCGTCGGTGAGCACGACGAGTGCTTTGCGGCCGGCTTCGCTCGAGAGCTTATCGTGGCAGGCTGCGTACACCGCGTCATAGAAAATCGTGCCTTTCTGTCCTGAGGTCGGAAGCGGCCCGGGAGTGACGGGCCCACCGCCGCCGCCCGTATTGATCTGCGCGCGGCGAATGGCGCGAGTAAGCTCGCCCATATCGCTGGTCCAATCGGAGAGCAGGTCGGCATCGAGATCGAAGCTGATGACCATGGCTTCGTCTTTTTGCTTGATCACTTCGCTGAGGAATTGGACAGCCGCAGCCTTTTCAGCGTCGAGCATGAACTGCTCGCTTCCGCTGGTGTCAATCAACATGCCGAGAGTGATGGGGAGAGTCTTTTCGCGCGAGAAGAAAGCGATCTTCTGCTCCACATTGTCTTCGTAGACGTGAAAATTTTTCTGCTCGAGATTTGCGACGATGCCTTTGTGCTTGTCGCGCACCGTGGCGTAGAGATTCACGAGGCCGACTCCGACGCGGATGGTTCCCTGGCTGGGAGCGTCTTGCGCGCCGGCCTGGCGCGCGACGGAGCGGGCCGGCACGAAAGCCAGTCCTGCCGCGAGCGCGAGGATGGCAGCGCCTGAAAGAAGTGATCGTGCATGCATATTGCTTGTTTTCTCCGGATGAATGTTCGCGATGTAGGATGCTTTATCGCTTCGACGAGATGTGTCAAGCGGAACGATTCGCGTAGCCCGGGTGCGAAAGACCTGAACCGGCCGGCGCGTGGAAATTTTCTCCACAGGCTTTCCGCTTGACAAGATTTGCGCACGCTCGTATAGAAGAAACCCGGCGCGGCGGAAATAATTTTTCGGCGGCGCCGAAGCGGAGAATTGTTTCAAGGAGAATGCGCGAACTACCCGCTCAGGGGCAGCAGAAGTAAAGGCGCAAAGCTTACGACAGGCGCGGTTTCCGTGGGGACGGAAGCCGCGCTTTTTGTTTGCGCTGTTGTATTTCTCTACGGCGCGCTAATTCCGGGCAATCACGATGAGCGGCTGCTCGTGCGCGGGACAGATGGGCTGAAAGTCGCAGCTTCGGCAGGCGAAGGCGTTCAGGTTCGCCTCGAAATCGCCGGCGCGGATTCCCGCCGCGGTTTCCGCGATCACTTCGCGCAGTTTCTTGAACGCTTTCTCGTCGCGCGAAGCGCATGCGCGCGAATTATCGGTGAGATTGTGGAGCACCAGGCGCGCCGGATTTAGCTCGAACGCTTCCCGTGCGGCGAGCGCGTAGATGCTGAGCTGGAGATCCTTGCGCGCCTGCTCCTCGGATTTCGGCCTGCCGGTCTTGTAGTCGATGATTTCGTGGCCGCCGGGAATATTGTTGATCTGATCCATGCGGCCAGTGAGGACGACATTCCTATCCATCGGGAGCTCGAACGGTTTTTCCTGATCGCGGACGTCAGGGCACGATTCGACGATCGCGGCGTGGAAGGCGCGAAGCTGTTCGAGCCCATCCTTCTTGTATTCCTCCATCTGATAATCGTCTTCAAATCCCGCGGAACTCCATTCGCGCTCAAAGATCGCGGCAACCTCGTCGAAGGGCAGCTTGCGGCCATCGCGAAGCTCGCCGATGAAATGCTTGATCGTTGTGTGCATCGTGCTGCCGAAGGTGATCGCTGCGCGCGGGCCGCTGCGAATTCCCCATACGCTGTTGAACAAATATTTTTGCGGGCAGTTGGAGTAGGAATCGATTGCCGAAGCGCTCAGCTTCAGCGGCTCAAAGACGGGCGGACGATAAGCCTCGGCCCAATCGGGAAGCCGCGAAAAGACGAGACCCTGAGCGCGTTCGGGTTCAAAAAGTGTGGGAGCTTCCGCCGATTTTGCCGCAGAACGACCGGAATCTTCTTTGGATTCGGCGGCTTCCTTCGGGGCGAGGCGTTCAAGATCACGTCGCACGAGTGCGGCGTTTTCCAGAATATCTTCGAGGAACAGGGAAGGCTTGTTGCGCTTGCCGTCCACGACCGCGGTGACGGTCAACCGATCTCGTGCTCGAGTGAGCGCGACATAAAACAAGCGGCGCTCTTCCTGCACCTTGAAATCGCCCTGAGGGCGCTCTTCCTTCATCAGCTCGTCGGGAAATTCGAGAATGGCCGGGCGGGCGCGCTTGGGGAAATTTCCCTGCGTGAGGCGTATCAGGAAAACTTGGTCAAACTCCAGGCCCTTGGCGGCGTGCACGGTCATCAACTGCACGGAATCGTGCGCGCCCTCTTCCTCCAAATTGATCTGGCCGCCAGCCTGCTGGAAAAAATCGAGGTACTCGACGAATTCCGCCAAGCGTTGTGTTTCGCTCTTCGGCTCCCAATCCTTGATGAACTGCGCGAGGCGCTCGACGTAGGGGCGATAGTCGCCGCCCGCCTGAATAAATAAATCGAGCTCGCCGGCAAGCTCCGAAAAAAACTGAGACGCGGAGACGCGGCGAGAGCGCTGGCGAAGCTTGGAAATGAGCGCTACGAGCTCGGCGCCGAGGCTCCCGGAAGAAAGATTCGCAGCCGGTCCCTGCGCGACCGCGGCATTCAGCGCATCCCACAGCGAATCGCGCCGGGCGCGTTCGGCGAGCCGTACCAGATCCTGCGGCGCGAATCGCCAGCCGGGCATGGCAAACACCCGTGCGAACGAAATGTTGTCGGAAGGAACAGCGATCAGGCGGAGATAAGCGATGAGGTCGCGCACGAGCGAATTGCCGAAAATCGAAAGATTGCGAATGACGAAAGGAATTTCTCGCGCGGAAAGCTCTTCCACAAGCCGATCGCGATTGGCGTGCGTGCGATAAAGCGCGGCAAAGCTCCGCCACGCAGCGCCGGCGCGGTGCGCTCGATCCATTTCCGCAGCGATCCAGCGCGCTTCGTGCGGCGCGCTGGCAAGCTCGACGATGCGAATTTTTGCGCCGCCTTTTTTTTCGGCGGTCAGTTCCTTGGCGGGAAAGAAATCGGCGCGCTCATTGAGCGAGATGACCTGATTGGCGACGCGCAGAATTCGCTCGGTGGAACGGTAGTTTTCCGTGAGCGGCTGCACGGGAACCTCGCCGGCACGTTCGTGGCCGAAGCGATCGATGAACAATTTGAAGCTGCCGAACGACGCGCCGCGAAAGCGGTAGATCGCTTGATCGTCATCGCCGACGGCAAAAATATTGCGGTGATCGCCGGCGAGCCGCCAGAGAAGTTCGAGCTGCGCGATGTTGGTGTCTTGAAATTCATCGACCAGCACATAGCGATAGCGGGCGCGCATCTCGGCGGCGAAAGCGGGATCGGCGTCGATGCGGCGCACGGATTCGAGAAGCATCGCGCCAAAGGTGAGCATGCGACCTTCCCGCAGCAATGCATCGCTTTCGCGGTATGCGCGGGCGATTTCCTGCTGCTTGGCGGCCTCCTCTTCCATTACGGCAAGCGCATCGGGCTCGAGCCGAGTGCGCGCGTCGCCGGCGCGCTTGGTCAATTCATCGGCGTAGCGTTGGTAGTCCGCCGGCGTAACGAGCTCATCCTGGCAACGGGAAAAAAAACGCACGAAGTCGCCGAGAAATTGGCCGGGTTCAGCAAGCCGCCGGAATTTTTCGAGCGCGAGCCGGCGTAAATTCCGGCGGAGCAGGATCCAGTGGTCAGTATCATCGAG
>DASTCZ010000008.1:0-3566 GCA_035710585.1 Candidatus Acidiferrales bacterium
TAAAGGATAGGCCTTTTCCTGAACTTCCGGCGCGAGCTTCGGGCCTTCGCCGAGATCGTAAGTCCCGTCGATGGGCACCCAGGCCTTCATGCGCTTCAAATTTTCAAACATTACGCTGCGATCCACGGCGAGATCGCGCACCACGGGAAATTTCGTCATGGGCTCGATGCGGATCGGCTGCTCGAGCTGATCGACGAGCGCGGAGCAGGCCATGCGCACGCGGCCGTTGATGACCATGGCGCAGGAGCCGCAGACTTCCTCGAGGCAATTCGAGTCGTATGTGATGGGCGTGGTCTGCTTGCCGTCGCGAGTGACGGGATTTTCGGCGATGTCGCGCAGGCAGATGATCGCGTTCATGTGCGGGCGCCACGCGAGAACGAATTCCTCCCAGTGCGCCGTGGAATTCGGAGTTTCCTGGCGCTTTACGCGAACGATGACTTCTTTTTGGTCAGGCATCGAACCTCGTCAACACCACTAAGCTCGGGCGGACACCCGTCGCAAAATTCGCTCGGGGTAAACTAGCTCCGCCCCTACAAAACCAACAGCAGATCCGTCGTCCGCCGCGGCGGACTCGGGATGATTTTCGCAAAAGACGCGAAAATCATTTCGCCATGTCGTAGCGCCGCGGACGAGGCTTCAGCAGCGACGTGTCCACGGCTTCGTACGACAACTTCACTTCCCCGTTGCAGTATTTCGCGCGAGTGGTTTTCAGCCAATTTGCGTCATCGCGTTCGGGGAAATCCGGTTTGTAATGCGCGCCGCGCGATTCATCTCGCGCTAAGGCACCCTGCGTGATCACACGCGCGAGCACGAGCATGTTGTAAAGCTCGCGTGTGAAATTGAGAGTTTGATTCGACCACTGCGTGCGGTCGGAGAGATTCACCTTTTTGAAGCGCTCCATCAGCTCGCGCAGTTTCGCGTCGGTGCGCTCGAGATCGGCGTTTTTGCGCGTGACGGTGACGTGTTCCGTCATCCATTCGCCCATTTCTTTCCAGATGGTGATGGGATTTTCGGAGCCCTGCCGCGAAACGAGCCCCTCATTGATTCCCTGCTGGCGCTTGATCTCGTTTTCGAAAACGGACGAGGGCACGCTTTCGCAGCCGGCGCTGAGGCCGCGCGAATATTTCACTGACGCCGGGCCGGCCACCATTCCGCCGAAGATGCAGGAGACGAGCGAATTGGCGCCGAGGCGATTTGCGCCGTGATATTGATACTCGCATTCGCCCGCGGCGTAGATTCCGGGGACGTTGGTGGCTTGATTGTCGTTATCGACCCAGATTCCACCCATGGTGTAGTGCATGCCGGGGAAAACTTTCATGGGCTCGACGCGCGGGTCGACTCCAACAAATTTCTCGTAGATTTCCAGGATGCCTTCGAGTTTGCGGTCGAGAACCTCGCGCGGAATGTGGGTGAGGTCGAGGTAGACGGCGTTCTGGCCGGCGATGCCGAGCTTCAGTTCGAAGACGACTTTGTGAATTGCGCGCGTCGCGACGTCGCGCGGAACGAGATTGCCGTATTTCGGATACCACTCCTCGAGAAAATAAAATCGCTCGCTGGCAGGAATGGTGCGCGGCGGGCGATTGTCGCCCTGCTTCTTCGGCACCCAGACGCGGCCGCCCTCGCCGCGAGCGGATTCGCTCATCAGGCGAAGCTTGTCTTCGCCGGGAATCGCCGTGGGGTGTACTTGAATAAATTCGCCATTGGCGTAATCGACGCCCTGCTGCAAGAGCGCGGATTGCGCGCTACCCGTGCAGACGACGGAATTCGTCGAGCGGCCGAAGATCGCGCCATTTCCTCCCGTGCAGAAAATGGTCGCATCGGCGGGGAAAGTTTTCACTTCCATGGTCTTCAAATCCATGGCGCAAATTCCGCGGCCGATTCCACCTTCATCGATTACAGCGGACAGAAACGTCGAGCCCTCATATTTTTTTACTTTGCCTTCGGATTCAAAGCGACGGACTTGCTCATCGAGCGCGTAGAGCAATTGCTGGCCGGTGGTCGCTCCCGCAAACGCGGTGCGATGGAAGAGCGTGCCGCCAAAACGGCGGTAATCGAGATTTCCTTCCGGCGTGCGATTGAACATCACGCCCATGCGATCGAGAAGATCGATGATGCCGGGCGCGGCGTCGCACATGCGCTTCACGGGCGGCTGATTGGCGAGGAAGTCGCCGCCGTACACGGTGTCGTCGAAATGCTGCAAGGTCGAGTCGCCCTCGCCCTTGGTATTTTTCGCGGCGTTGATGCCGCCCTGCGCGCAGACGGAGTGCGAGCGCTTCACGGGCACGATGGAGAAAAGATCGACGGGCACGCCGGCTTCGGCCACGCGAATCACGGCCATGAGCCCGGCCAGACCTCCACCGACGACGATGACTTTCGGTTGTCTCATTGTGATTGGGAAATGTATCCGTTCAGGGGATGCCAGCCGTACCGGAAAGAAATAATGATGGTGAGGCTCATGATGACGAGAACGGCGGCGACGGCAACGCCCAGCCAACCGGCGGCGCGCTGCGAAGACTTCGTCGCCGCGAGGCCCCACTTACACAAGAAATTCCAAATTCCCACGCCGAAATGGACGCAGCAGGCGGTGACGCCGACAAGATAAAAGATAAAGAACCAGACGTTTTGCATGGAGTTGTAAACGTCGGTGTACGTGGACATGCCATGCGTCGCGAAGCGCTCGTCGTAAAGATGCCAAGCGATAAAAAGGAATGCCAGCAGGCCCGTCCACCGCTGCAGGGTGAACATGCGGTTGCCGACCCAGGGATACGCCGAGACGTTACTTTTGCCGCGGGACCAGATGTAGAAACCGTAAAACGCATGATAGGCGATGGGCGCCCAAATGATGGCAATTTCAAGCGGAAGGCGCCAGGGAACGGTCTGCAGATCGCGCGACTGCACGTTGTAATTCATTTCGCCGACCAGCGAATAGCTATTGGACCAAAGATGATCGACGAGATACGCACCAACGGGAACGATGCCGGTGAGGGAATGGAGCTTTCGAAGGAGAAAACTGTAATCGCGTTTCGCCGCTGAAGCGGACATGTACTCTCCCGAATTGCCGCGCGCCCGAAAAAAGCGCTCCCAAAATTTGCGAGGAGAAGCCGATACCTGAAACCGCGCGATCCAATCCAGACATCGTGCCGATTGGACAATTTCAGTATAGGAATTTGGTAGAGGCATTGCAAGAACGCAACGCCCGGGGAAATCGCTGGCGATGGACGAAAAAATATGCCGCTATAATATGATTGGGCGATCGCACACGAGGAGAGAATGTCCAAGGCTTCAGCGGCAGCTGAAATCGAACAGATCGTTGCGTCCTGGGGAATCGACTCCGGGCCGGCAAGCATCGCGCAGCTGGACGAACTATCGGCGCGGATCGCCAATCTTTTCGGCGTGAAGGTGGACGAGGTCGCCATTCTCACAATCACCGGCAAAGGATTGATGTTGCGGTTCGTGGTTCCCGCGAAATTGCAGACGGTGGGAACCATACCGCTGAGCAGCACATCGGCGCTCGCAGCGAAGACGGCCCGCGAGCGGCGCGCGGAAATCCAAAATAATTTCGCGAA
>DASTCZ010000009.1:0-25230 GCA_035710585.1 Candidatus Acidiferrales bacterium
AGCTGGTGAGCCGCCCAGGACTCGAACCTGGAACCCGTTGATTAAGAGTCAACTGCTCTACCAATTGAGCTAGCGGCCCACAAAACCGCAGTTCCAATTCCCCAAAATTCGGGTTTGCAGCGGTTCCACGGAAGGAGATTCGCTCCAATTATACCGACGGCTGTGAATTTGTCGAATGTGCTGAGCGCTCAACAAGATTCGTCACAATCCAAATCGATACTCGCCGAACCGAGTCACTGCCAATTCCGAAGAGCTTGGCGGGCACAGTTCCCGACCGGCGCAAAATGAAGGCTGCGACATTTATTGCAAGGGAAGATTAGCAATGTTACCTTCCAAAAAATGCCCCGCAGCGAACAGGAACCCGGGCCGAACGCCTGGCCGAGCGGCGACGCTCGTTTCGAACGGCTTCTGGAAGCCGCGCCCGACGCGATGGTCATCGTCGATCGCGACGGCCGCATCGTCCTGATCAATTCTCAGACAGAAAATCTATTTGGCTACCCGCGCCAGGAGCTTCTCGGGCAGTCCGTCGAAGTTCTGATTCCCGAAACATACCGGCTGAGACACGCTTCGCATCGCGAAAATTACGCCAAGTCGCCGCACGCCCGCCCCATGGGCAGCGGCCTGGAGCTTTCCGGGCGCAAGAAAAATGGAGACGTGTTCCCGGTGGAGATCAGCCTGAGCCCTCTGGAAGATTCCGCCGGCACGCTTTACTTGAGCGCCATCCGCGACGTGACGGAACGCAAGCGCTTGGACGCAGCGCTGCGGCAAAGCGAGGAGTATTACCGGCTGCTTGTCGATGAAGTGAGGGATTACGCCATCTTCATGCTGGACCGTGAAGGGCATGTGGTGAGCTGGAACAAGGGCGCCGAACGGATTCACGGATACACGGCGGACGAGATCGCCGGACAGCATTTTTCTAAATTTCATACGACCGAGGATATCGACCGCGGGAAACCGGCGGAGACGCTCGAACTCGCGGCGGCGGCAGGCCGGTGGGAGGAAGAAAGCTGGCGCATCCGCAAAGACGGTTCACGATTCTGGGCCAGCGTAACGATCACCGCAGTGCATGGGGCGGACGGGCAAATCGTCGGATTCGCGAAGGTTACGCGCGACATCACCGAGCAGCAGCGCGCTCGCGAAGCCTTCGTCCTCGAAATCACCAACAGCCTCGTCGCCAACCTCAATGCTGAAAAGCTGCTCGGCGCGATTCATTCGTGCTTGAAGCAACTGAAGCATTTTGATCACGCCGAGCTGGCGTTGCACGACGCAAAAGCGGACGCATTGCACGTTCAAACTCTCGGCACGGCTGGAGGTGCGGCAGTCGAAGAGACGGTGCTACCCGTCGCGAATACACCTTCCGGCTGGGTTTTCGGGACGCGAAAGCCTTTGCTAATGACGGGAAAGCAGGATGGCGAGCTGCCGTTTGAGCTTCCGGACCGGCTAAAGGAGCTCTCAGTGCGGTCGGGCTGTTGGCTGCCGCTGGTTGGAGGAGACGAGATGCTCGGGACGCTGAACGTGTTCAGCAAACGAGCGGGCGAGTTTAGCGACGAAGATGTCCATCTGCTCAGCCAGGTCGCAAACCAAGTGGGAGTTGCGCTGAGGAATGCGCTGACGTTTCAGCGGGTTTCGGAACTGAAAGACCGGTTAGCCGAAGAAAAGATGTACCTCGAAGATGAGTTGCGGACCGAATTCAACTTCGAGGAGATCATCGGCGAAAGCGCCCCGATCAAGCGCGTACTTAATCAGATCGAGACCGTCGCGCCGACCGATTCCACCGTGCTCCTCCTGGGCGAAACAGGTACGGGAAAAGAGCTGGTGGCGCGCGCGGTGCACGATTTGAGCGGACGAGCGAAAGAGACATTCGTTCGCGTGAATTGTGCGTCGATCCCCGCTGGGCTTCTGGAAAGCGAGCTTTTCGGACACGAAAAAGGAGCCTTTACAGGTGCGATCGCGCAGCGAATTGGACGATTGGAGTTGGCAAACCGCGGCACGCTGTTTCTGGACGAAGTCGGCGACATCCCGACCGAGTTGCAGCCGAAACTACTGCGCGTGCTGCAAGAAAAGGAATTCGAACGCTTGGGCAATTCAAGAACCCTGAAGACGGACGTGCGCGTGATTGCCGCGACAAACCGCGACTTGAAGAAATTGGTGGGCTCCGGAGATTTCCGGAGCGATCTGTTCTACCGGCTCAACGTATTCCCCGTAACCGTGCCGCCGCTGCGTGAGCGGCGCGAAGATATACCCCTGCTCGTGCGATATTTCGTGGCGAAATTCTCCGCGCGACTGAAAAAGCCGATCGAAACCATTACGCCTGAAACGATGGAAAAGCTTGTCCGCTATTCGTGGCCGGGCAATGTCCGTGAACTCGAACATCTGATCGAGCGCGCAGTGATCCTGACTAAGGGAACGTCCCTCCGTTTGCCCGTCTTTGAGGCCAGCGCGGCCGATGAGGGAGCAGCGCCCACCGCCCTCGAGGACGTCGAGCGCGACCACATTGTGAAAGTGCTGCGGGAAGCGAATGGCAAAATCGGTGGCCCCGGCGGGGCCGCTGAGAAGTTGGGAATGAACCGAACCACACTCAATTCGCGGATGCAGAAGCTGGGGATTTCTCGAAGGACGATCTAACGACGGTTCGGCTTTCCGAAAGCGGGCCACTCTCTGATACAAGTTCAGACGAAATATCGTCAGATGACGATATTTCATCTCGTCAGTTCTGATTTCTCCCCGTCTTTGCGTTCTACCGCCAACTCTCAAGCTACTACAAAAAAAAGACTTAGACCACGAGAGACGATATTTCGACGCTTGGCGATCCACCTGCCACTAGGTGAGCACGGGGAGCAATTAACGTGCTTAGGATCACACCGGCGGAGGACAGCAATTCAGGCTCGTTGAAGCTTGAGGGCAGTATCCGGGGGCCATGGGTCGGCGAGTTGGCAAGGGCGTGGCAGAGCTTGTCCTCCTCAAATCCGGGTCGGAAATTAAGTGTGGAATTGAGTGGCGTCAGCTTCGCGGACTGGGAAGGCCGAAAGCTGTTGCTGGACATGGAGCAAGGCGGAGCGAAGTTGAATGCGGCGTCCGTATTTCTCCGGCACATGCTCTCAGAGCACTCGCGAACCGCTGCAGGCGCAGAGAAAAAGGGAGATTCGCAATGAATGCACCCTACGGAATGGAATTGAGGGAGGACTGCGTGGATTGCACGATGACGAAGTCCGGCTACTTTTGCAAGCTATCGGATGCGGCCGTGGCCGCACTGGATCGCATAAAATTCACGAGTTCCTATCCCTCCGGAGCTGTACTTTTCGTCGAGGGACAGAGCCCGCGCGGAGTGTTCATGGTGTGCAAGGGCCGCGTGAAGCTGACCATGGCTTCGGCCGAGGGCAAGACGGTGCTGGTGCGGATTTGCGATGCAGGCGAAATGCTCGGGCTGCATTCGACAATCAGCGACGAACCCTACGAGATGACGGCGGAGACGCTCGAACCCTGCCAGATCAATTTCGTGCGAGGGCACGATTTTCTCAAGCTGCTGCGAGATTTTCCTGAGGCGTACGCGATGGCTGCACAGCAGCTGACAACCTTGTATCGTGGTGCCTGCCATCAGATTCGCTACCTGGGACTTTCGCAGAATGCCACCGAGAAACTGGCGCGGTTCCTGATGGAATCCGCCCATCGCGGCGAAGACACCGGCCAGGGCATCCGGGTGAACCTGCGGCTGACGCACGAAGAGATCGCGCAGGTGATCGGAGTCTCGCGCGAAACGGTGACGCGGTCGCTTTCCGAACTGCGCAGCAAAATGGTGATCTCGACAAAGGGACCGCACGTACTGATCCGCAACAAATCCGCGCTCGAAGCGATGGTCGCGGCGTAACCCCCACGCATCGAGCTGCATCCCACCCGGCGGCCAGCGTCACTCTCGGATGTGACGTATATCACAGCCCTTCGCGCGAGTTTCGGGCATTCTACTGGCGCGGAGGCGACAGATGTCAGCCGCAGCCACGGCGCCCCAAATTAGTCTCAACCACATTCTGTACCTGACGGATTTCTCCGAATCGTCGCGTTCGGCGCTCGGATTGGCAAAAGCAGTTGCGCGCGGCTACGGCTCGCACATTCATGCGCTGCATGTCCTGCTTCCGCCGCCGGTCATGTATAGCGAGCAGCAGTCCGCGGCAGTTGCGGCCGATGCGTGGGAGGAGGCCGCTACCGCAAACATGAAGCGGCTTGAATCCGATCTTTCCGGAATTCCGCACGAATGTTCGATGGAATCGGGCGCGGACCCGTGGACGGCGATTCGACAGCAGATCACGGTATTGCATGCAGACTTAATCATTTTGGGAACGCACGGGCGCACAGGTATTCCGCGGCTTTTGCTGGGCTCGGTAGCCGAGGAGATTTTCCGCCAAGCCGAGGTGCCGGTGCTGACGATCGGTCCCTATTCGGCAAAAAACTGGGACGGATCGGCGGAATTTCGGAAGATTCTATTGGCCACGGATTTCGGCCCTGATTCCAGAGCGGCGGCTTCTTATGCGATCTCGTTCGCTCAGGCTTATGAGGGCAGGCTCGACTTACTGCACGTGATCCGCGCAAGAAACGAGAAGGCGGAGCGGGCTGGCGACGGACGCTCTGCTGCTGCTGCGATGCATGAGCTTCACGAAGTAGTGCCCGATGAGGAGCAGCTGCGCTGCAAGGCTCACTCGATTGTGCAGTTTGGCGACCCCGCGGAACAAATCCTGGAGGCAGCTAAGGAATTCGAATCAGATCTGATTGTGATGGGCGTGCGCAGCGCGCCGAATCGAATGGGCCGCGCGACGCATCTTGAGCGGCCCGTGGCGCACAGAGTGGTGATTCGCGCGGCGTGCCCGGTGCTAACCGTTCGCGATGTGCGGCCCGCAAACACCATCCCACACGCTGTATAACGCTAAATAAGACCACAATTCAGGTGCGAAGTTCGGCGGCAATTTGCTGCGCCACTTCGCGCGCGTGCGCGATGTCATTCGGCTCAAACGAAATCGCCGCAACGCGCGGGTGCCCGCCGCCACCAAACCGCTCCGCAATCGACGCGAGGTTTATGTTTCTGCGATCGAGTTCGTCGCCGCGCCACGGATTCGAACCCAAAGAAATTTTTGACCGAACCGGCGAAGCGCTGACGCCGACCGAATACAGACATTCAGGATGGAGAAGGTAGGGGATGAATTTATTGTAGCCCTCCACGTCCAAATCGCTAACGTCGAAATAAAACACTCCGTCACGCGCATCGCCGCGCTGCCGCAGCGTATCGATCGAACGCTGGTGCCGTTCGAGAAGTGGCGTGAGGTGTTTCGCTACGATCGGCAAACGCACAACTTCGGCGAGCGGGCGCGAACCGAGCTCAGGGATCAATTTCGCCGGGATGCCATCCTCGGGCGCGGCTTCGATAACCAGAGCGATCTGCGTCGCCGGCTGATTGATGCTGACTGCCTCTTCAGGCGTGGAGTACTGAGCGCCGTCGATGATATCGCCCCAGTGGATCAGGTCGGCGATCGGCGCGGTATCGAATCCGAAGTTTGCCCGAGCGATATCCGCGATGAGCTTGGTACACGACTTATAAGAGGGGTCGTAATACTTGTGGCTGGCGTGATCGCTTTTGAAGTGCTGGGCATCCGCTGCGGTCAAAAAGGCACTCTGGTGATGATCAAACCACCAGGTGACGCGCGGCGACGCGGAATACTTAAAATCCACAATCGCATTTTCGTCGCCATCGAACATTCCGTCTTCGAAAGGACGGCGGGCGCGATGCGTCATCCCGGTGTAATGAAATTCCGAATTCGGATGCACTCGCTCGCGAAAAAACCGCGAAAAAACCGCGGATGACGCTGCGCCGTCGAAGCAGCGGTCGTGAAAGAACACGCGAACTTTTGCAGGACCGGACACGCCTGGACAAAAACTCCTTGCCGCACAAAGCAGCCGTTAAAGAAAGCCAACTAACATGGACATCGGGAGCCGAAAAGTCAAGCGAGCCCGCACAGCCTCTGCCGTGCAATCAAGATAAGTTAAGTTTTGATTTTGCCTGCAAGGCTTTCGGCGTAATCGCCGAAGAGAGGAAGCTTGTAGCGCTCTCCCTGATAGGCCTTCACCATCAAGAGAATCCAGAGACCAATCGCTCCGACGCGGAGCAACAGAAGGAGCAGAGTTCCAAAGCCAAAGCCCACGGCGCCGCCGACCGCCACGCCGACGACAAACACTTGGCCGAAGACGACGTAGAGGATGCTGATCACGCCGAACACGGCGATCGATTGCGCCGCGTGGAAGCGAACGAAGGGACGCTTGTCGATCAGAAGGAAGATCAGTCCAGTGAGCCACCCTAAAACGTAGCACAGCAGGCCCGCGACATTTTCCTGCATGCCCGGAGTGGCCGATGGTTGGGCAGCGAACGACGACGCAGCTGAGGGAGCAACGGGAGACGGAGCTGGACTCGCTGCGCTAGGCGCACTCACCTGACGTCCGCAATTTGCACAGAACGCTGAGCCATCGGCCACTTGTGCGCCACAGTTAGAGCAAAAGGCCATCGTCTCCTCCTCGTCTGGGGGAAAATACAAAAATTTCGCGGAGCGTACCAGATGTAAAGGCGAGCCGCAATGCAAGCTGGGCCAGCGCATGCTATCGAAGGCTAAGATTCAGAAAACTCAGGCGCGCGCGAATCGGTCGGCAATTCGCGCGGCGATCGGCACGCGGAAGGGCTTCTTTTCGTAGGCATGAAGCATCAGGATCACCCACATCGCGACCCAGACGAAGCCGACGATCGAAGCTCCCAGAAACCAAAGTGACGAATACCACATTTGATCCATGAAGGCGTTGCGCGCAAAGCGAAGCGTGGCAAATTCCATCGCGGTGAGCGAGCCGAACACAACCACTGATTGCGCGGCGTGAAATCGCACCATCTTCCGTTTGTCCGTAATTAGAAAAACGAGGCCGGTAATCCACCAGAAAAGGTAAGTCAGCACGCACGCGACGTTTTCGGGAACCGATGCCTGAACGCCCGCGCGGTTGAATTCCGCGTCAGCTTCTCGTTGGGCGTCGCGGCGGCCCGTGATGCGCTGCCCGCATTGCGAGCAATAAATGTCGAAACGCCGGCTCGCATCGCGCCGGATCTCGTGGCCGCATTCAGAACAGAAATTCGACCCGTCTGCGATCTGCGCGTAACACTTCGGACAAGAAATCAATCGAGCCTCGTTCGGTGCGCCTTGCTCGCGAGCGTAGCAGAAGGCCCCAGCCTCAGCAATTTCGCGCGCTATCGGCAAAGGTCGGACGGATTGTCCTGCAGACGCGTTTCGCGCTTCTCATATAACATGTCGGCCGCGGACGGCCCAGCGGCGTCCGGATAATCGTGTCCAGCAAATCGACTTCTGAGACGGAAAATTCCGCGATCTTCTCGGGGCCGCGGCCCACGCGACGCATCCTCGGCTTCCCATGGCCCGCAACCACAACACTCGCCGAACGCAACTCGCTGATTGCCGGAGGTCTCGGCTGGATGCTCGACGCGATGGACGTGGCGCTCTATTCGCTCGTGCTCGCGCACCTGATGACCGCGCTAAACATGTCGAAGCGCGAGGGCGGCCTGCTCGCCGGCCTTACACTCGCTGCTTCCGCCGTGGGTGGAACGCTCTTCGGATTCGTCGCGGACCGCATGGGGCGGACGCGGGCGCTGATGATCTCGATTCTGGTGTACTCGGTGGCCAGCGGCGCGTGCGGGCTCTCGCAGACGATCGTCGAGCTGGCGATTTTCCGCGTAATTCTGGGCCTTGGCATGGGTGGAGAATGGACCACCGGCGCGGCGCTGATCGCAGAGACTTGGCCTCCCGAACATCGCGGCAAAGCGTTGGGCTTGATGCAATCCAGCTGGGCGATCGGCGAGATGATCGCCGCCGGCGCTGTCAGTCTGATCTTGCCGCGATTCGGGTGGCGCGCAGTGTTTTTTTTCGGCGTCCTACCTGCGCTGATCGTTTTTTGGATTTTACGATCGGTGCCTGAGTCGGAAGTGTGGAAGCTCCGTCGCGAGGCGCGGGGAGGCGGAGCTTCGGCATCGGGATTCGCCGCGCTCGCGAGGAAAGACGTCCGCGGACCTGCGCTGATTGCGACGGCCATGAACGCAGCCGGGATGTTCGGCTATTGGGGACTATTTACGTGGATACCGGCGTTTTTGCAATTGCCGGTGTCGCAAGGCGGGCGCGGGCTCGGCCTGATCACGACGAATTCCTGGATCATCGTGATGGGAATCGGAAAATGGCTGGGTTACGCACTCTTCGGATTTCTGGCGGATTCAGCTGGCCGGCGAGCGAGCTATGCCGGTTATTTGTTCATCGCTGCGATTCTGGTGCCGTTTTATGCAAACACTCACAGCGCGCTTGGCTTGCTGATTCTCGGGCCTCCGGTGGCATTTTTCGGGACCGGCTTTTTTTCCGGATACAGCGCGGTCGCGGCGGAGCTTTTTCCAACGGACATCCGCGCCACAGCGATGGGGCTGAGTTACAACGTCGGACGTGGGCTTTCCGCCCTGGCGCCGCTCGCCGTGGGAGAGATTGCATCGCGCTACAGCTTCACCATGGCGTTCTATTGCCTCGCTGCATCTTTCTTCGTTGCGGCGCTGCTGGCGCTCGCTCTCCCTGAAACGAAAGGCAAGCAATTGGAGTAGTCCCGGCGCCTCGCAGCATGAGAAACGAACTCGATTTAAGAGACGAGCGGATGCGCGCCGGGCTTTGCGCGGACTGCTCCCACGCGCGAATTGTGGATTCAGAACGCGGCGCGCGCTTTTATATGTGCGAACTTTCGAAGACAGATCCGACGTTCGTAAAGTATCCGCGTCTCCCCGTGCTGCAATGTGACGGCTTCGAGCGTGGCACGGCCAAATAAACGCTATGGCACCGCTCCGGGCCACGCATACGCGTAGAGCAGCGCAAAAATTCCGATGATTGCGACGAGCAATAAGCTGTGTCGAAGCGTGAAGCGGAACAGGCGCGCTTCATCTTCCTTCGGCAGGCCGGTCGCTGCGGCGGCCACCGCTATGCTCTGCAGGCTGATCATTTTCCCCATCACGCCGCCCGAAGAATTCGCCGACGCCATCAGAACCGGGCTTAGGCCGAGATGATTCGCCGTGACGACTTGCAAATTGCCGAATAGCGCGTTGGACGATGTATCCGATCCAGTGAGAAAAACGCCCAGCCAGCCGAGAAGCGCTCCAAAAAAAGGAAACGCCTTGCGCGTTGCGGCGAACGCCAAGCCCAACGTCGCGGTCGCGCCCGAATAATTCATTACAAATGCGAGCGCGAGCACAGCGGCGATCGTCAGCTCGGCGAGCAAAAGCTGGCGAAGCGTCTTCGCGCAGATTCGGAGAAATCTCACAGGGCCAAGACGCAGGCCGAAGAAAGCGGAACACGCGGCCGCCAAAAAGCACGCTGTCCCCGAAGCCGAAAGCCATGTCAGCGAAAACATTGCCGCGTAGGGCGATGGCTTCGCGACGACCGGCGAAACACGCAGCACGCGGTTGTGCAAGCCTGGCCAAGCGAACGTGATGTTTACGCGATCGAGATACGCTTTCACCGGCGCGTATCCCCACAAAAGTACGAAGACCACGAGGAACAAATACGGGCTCCACGCGCGTACTAACTCGCCGGGCGAGTGTTTCCGGGGTGATTCAGTTGATCGGGCGCTCGTCTGGGAATTCTTTGGCTTCCAAACCTGTAGAAGTAACAGAAGCGAAACCATGGCAGCGAGCGACGCCAGGATATCCGTTAGCTGCGCGCCGACGTAGTTCGAAACTAAAAACTGGGTGCCCGCGAACGCTATTCCGCTTACCGCCACCGCCGGCCAAAGACCGGGCAAGCCTCGACGGACGGCCATCAAGTATGCGGGGATGAAAAGCGACACCGGCGCGCAGAATCGCCCGACCATCGCGCTCAGCTTCATCAGTGGAAGATTTGTCACGCCCGCGAGCGCGATCAGCGGTATAGCGATTGACCCGAACGCGACCGGAGAAGTATTTGCCAACAAACATAGCCCAGCGGCCTCGAAAGGCGCAAAGCCAAGTCCTGCGAGCATCGCTCCCGCGACTGCAACCGGGGTACCGAAGCCGGCGGCTCCTTCAATGAATGCACCAAACGCAAACGCGATCAGCAAAATCTGCAGGCGCGGGTCGGACGAAACTCCGCCAATGGAATCCTTGATCAACTCGAATTTTCCGGTCTCAACCGTGAGCTTGTAAAGGACGATCGCGGTAAACACGACCCAGCCAATCGGAAACAACCCAAACGCCGCACCGTCGCCTACGGAACTCAACAGAGGAAGGACAGGCATCCGGTAAAATGCGAGCGCAACGAAAACAGCAGTCGCCAAGCCTGCAAACGACGCTTGCCACGCCGGACGCCGCCAGATGCCTAAGAGAATCAGAAGCACAAAAATCGGCAACGCCGCTGCCAGCGCCGACAACGGCAAGCTCTGAGCGATGGGAATGTAATTTTGTGCCCACATGGCCGGAAGAGTTCGGCGGTTGATAACCGAGGACGAGTGCGCCTGTCAATCAGAATGCGCGCCGGGGCGTCGGCAGAAAGCTTCGCGATCCGCATCGCGGCGTGCGGGCCATGTTATTCTCGATTCGAGATGGTGTCGAAGATGTCAGACATCGATCCTCAGCCGGCGCGGTACCGTGTCTTTTTGCTTTCGCCTGCGAAAGCTTCCGGCAGACGCGCAAAGCAGCTCGCTAGCGAGCGCGCGACATTTGATCTCGCCATGCGCCTTCGAAGAAAAGGCGCGCCGCTTGTTGAGATTTTCAGCTTCATCAGCGGATTATATTTCCGCGGGAAGGCCGCGTATTCGGGAGCCTTTTCTCACGCACCGGCGGGCTTGGCAGGAGCGTATGTCATCACAGCGTGCGGTGGGTTGGTGCCCGCGGACCGCGTGCTGACGCTTGCGCGCTTGCAGAGAATTTGCGCCGGCGATGTGCACGTCGAGAATCTGCGCTACCTCAGGCCGCTGCAACGCGACGCGCGCAAACTCGCGGCCTTGGCGGGAGCCAATTGCGAGTTTGTGCTGCTCGGAAGCATCGCCACGCCGAAATATGTGGCGCCTCTGCTCGAAATTTTCGGCGAACGCCTGCTCTTCCCCGCCGATTTCGTCGGCCGCGGAGATATGAGCCGCGGCGGCCTGATGCTGCGCAGCACGCGGGCGGGCGTAGAGCTTGAGTACTTATCGTTCGCAACTGCGGTCCGACACGGCGACCGCCCTCCGCGTTTGCCGAAGCTTCCTCGCATTCAGAGAACAATGGCCGCGGCGGCGGGCGCATAGAGCAGCGACGATATGACGGCCGTCATTCTCATCGGAATCCAGGGCTCCGGCAAAACCACTTTTTGCAAGCTACAATTCTTTACGACGCATATACGCATCAGCCTGGATATGTTGCGCACGCGCAATCGCGAACAAATTCTGCTCGACGCCTGCGTTCGCGCGCGGCAACCGTTTGTGATCGACAATACGAATCCGACTTCGGGCACTCGCGCGAAATATATCGCGGCCGCTCGCGACGCGCGCTATCACGTCATCGCCTACCACTTCATTACGCCGCTCACCGAATGCCTCCGCCGCAATTCCCTGCGCGAAGGTAAGGAACGCATTCCGGCCGTCGCCTTGCACGCCGCCGTCAAGCGCCTACAGCCGCCCGACGAGACCGAAGGATTCGACGAAATCTATTCGGTCGAGCTGACGCCGGAAAATCAATTCGTGGTAAAACAGATCGTGTAGCGCGCGCCGAAAGCGCGGCTCATTCCGCGCGGAAGTGGCGGAACTGGCAGACGCGCAGGACTTAGGATCCTGTGGCTGAGAGGCCGTGGGGGTTCAAATCCCTCCTTCCGCACCAAATACTAATCCGTGATTTCTCGCCGCGAATTCATCGCACAAATTGGAGCAGGCGCGGCGCTTCCGGCGCTTTTCCCAGGCTGTACTGATCCCAATCGTGATTTCAACTCACGCATCCCCGTGCAATCTGCGGAGACGTCCGCATTTAGCCTTGCCGCTGAGGACGGAGCCCTCTTGGATGAAATCGAGCGAACTTGTTTCTGTTTTTTCTGGGAGCAAGGAAACTCGGGGACGGGACTCGTCAAAGACAGAAGTCTTGCGACAGGCCACGATGACCGGCCGGTGGCAAGCATCGCGGCGACGGGATTCGGCCTCACGGCGATGGCGATCGCGGACCGTCGTGGCTGGGAAAAGCGCGAGCGTCTCCTGGGCCGGATACGCACGACACTTCAATTCGCGCTAAACCGAATCCAACACGAACACGGCTTCTTGCTCCATTTTGTCGATCACGCTACCGGCGCGCGCGCCTTCAATTCCGAATTCTCGTCCATCGATACAACGATCTTGCTCTGCGGTGCTCTTACCTGCCGCGCTTATTTTGACGACCCGGAAGTCCGCGCGCTTGCGACGCAGTTGTACGAACGTGCAGATTGGGTGTGGCTCCTCAACGGGGGAATGCTACTCTCGCACGGCTATCGCCTGGAAACGGGATTCATCAAGTCGCGCTGGGACGAATATTCGGAACTGATGATGATTTACCTGCTCGGGCTCGGCTCGCCGACTCACGCGCTGCCAGCGGAAACATGGGATGCGTGGAAGCGCGTGCCGCTCGAATATGACGGCATTCGCATCATCGGATCGAATGCGCCTATTTTCGTGCACCAGTATTCGCACGCGTGGTTCGATTTTCGAAACCGCCGCGACCGATATGCCGACTATTTTCGGAATTCGATCGACGCAACGCGAATTCACAAGCTCTTTTGCCTCGCGCTGGCGAGCAAGTTTCCGGACTACACGGAAGATTTGTGGGGGATCACGGCTTCCGATTCTGCGAAGGGCTACGTCGTCTGGGGCGGACCACCGCCGATGGGGCCGATTGACGGGACCGTCGTGCCCTCCGCTGCTGGAGGTTCATTGCCATTTTTGCCGGCGGAAACGCTTCGCGTGTTGCGCAACATGCGCCAAAAGTACTCGGAGCGCGGATGGAAACGCTATGGATTCGTCGATGCGTTTAATCCGCTCACCGGCTGGTACGACCCGGACGTGATCGGCATCAATCTCGGAATTCTGATGCTCATGGCCGAAAATCTGCGAAGCAGTTTTGTCTGGGACGTCTTCATGCGCAATCACGAAGCGAAATTGAGCATGGAGCGCGCAGGTTTCGAATCCACGCAATGGAACGCTTCGTCGCGCGTTCGTTAATGCAGCTCGATTAAAGCCAGCGCATGCGGCGCAAGCGTGAGGCTCAATCTCCCATTTTCCAGCGGATGATCCACTGGCGCCGACATCCGCGCCGCGTGGCGCAGAGCGTCCTGCTGCTCACGATTCGGAAATTTCGGGCTTCCCATAGCTTTATACGCGCGGAGCGGGGAGCCATGATCGGCATCAACGATCCAGATCTTCGCGGCACGAGTGCTCATATTTCCAAAGTGCAGCGACAAAGTTTTCGCAGTTCCCTTCTCTTCCGGCAAGAATAAATTCCAGGCGGCAATTTCGATCGTCCCATCATCGCGTTTCGTGGCCAGCACATCGTCCGAATTCACGTGAAGCCTGAGATTGCCGAGGTTGTGCAGCAGCGCGAAATCGTTGAACACTGCTTTCGGAATGCCGCCTGCGGCGATTAATCCGAATCCTCCGTAAAACGGCTCCTTGACCACGCCCTGCTCCTCGAACACATCGGAGAAGGTCCAGTAGCTCATCATCTCCGTGAGCCCATCGCACTGGCGAATCGTATCGGCAAGCCAGGGGCCCATGAATGGAGCGTCCGTCACATCCGGTTCATTCATGTAGCTCGCGTTGTACTCCGTCCATATCAGAGGCAGCTTTGGATCACTGGACGAGACGATTTGATCGTGGACCTTTTTCACAGCGCGACAGACGAACTTTGTGCGCGGGATTTTCTCGTCGGTGCCGAAGACGTTGGGCGACGAATCATTTCCGTACACGTGCGTGGAGACAAAATCGACGGGCACGCCATTTTCGAGGCAATGGCGGATGAAGCGATCGACCCATGCAGCTTGAGCCGTTGCGGGGCCGCCTATGCGCAGCCGGCCGTTCACTCGTTTGATCGCACGCGCCGCTTGATCGTATAGCTGGTAGTACGTGGGCTCATTCGGACTTCCGCCCCAGAAATCCAGATTCGGCTCGTTCCAAACTTCGAAATACCATCGT
Source organism: Candidatus Acidiferrales bacterium (assembly GCA_035710585.1). Classification (GTDB taxonomy): domain Bacteria; phylum Acidobacteriota; class Terriglobia; order Acidiferrales; family UBA7541; genus DASTCZ01. Next base: position 14,206 of record DASTCZ010000009.1, read on the forward strand.
GAGACTTCATCAATCCCATAGCGATCGACGAAGTGTCGCGCAAGCGCTTCGACGAGCGCGCCCCAGCGGTTCCAATCCTTTGGCGGAGAAACGATCGGGTGATACCAGAACGCCTGCGTCTTACTCGGATCCGTGGCCAGTTTCCGAGGCATGAAGCTCAGTTCGACGCAAGGACGCACGTTCTGCTTCAGCAAGCCATCGTAGATTTGATCGATATAGGAAAAATTATAGACCGGCCTTTCGGATGCGTCTTCGTCGTAAAGGCCTACTTCATCGTGAAAAATCGCGTGGAAGCGCACGTACTCGAACCCGGTGATATCTTTCACTGCGTGCAGATCTTGCCGGTAGCTATCGCGAAGCGAGAGCACCGCGCGCCCAGAACCAAACATCTTTTCCCAAAAATGAGGAAACGGAGTGGCGGGAGAGTTCCCATCAATCTCGATCACACCGCCGGGCGTCGTCTGCGACTTCCCGCTCACAGCAGGCCATAGCAGCAGCGCCGCGAAAATCGGAAAGCAGCGAGCCGCGTGTCGCCTGCCTAAGGTCATCTTCTCTTTAAGTCCTTGCATTTTTCGGGCTTACCCAAGCCCTCAAGACGCACTTCCGCGGCAGGGCAATTTTCGCCGCCGCGGAAGCGGTTCACAAGCAGACAGCGATCAGAAAATGAAGCGCGCTTCCAACTCAATCGTGCGGCCTTGCAATGCAGATGTCGCCAATCCGAAAAATGGATTGTAGACCGGCTGGCCGGCGCCGTTATTGCCGAAGCTTACGGTTGTCGATTGGCTTCCGAACTGGAACGGGCTCAAATCGAGCTTGTTGAAAGCGTTGTATGCGTTTGCGCGAAGCTGGATCTTAGCGTCTTCGCCAATGATCCGCATTCCGGGCAAGCCAAATTGCTTCATTACGCTAAAGTCAAAATCGCTATAGCGAGGCCCGCGGTAGCTATTTCTCCCGACGCCTGGCGGAGGAGGCACCGTCCCCGCCGGAACATTCGGCAACTTTATCTGGCTCAAGATGGCCGAACTAAAGTTGCCAGAGGCTGGCGGTAGAAACGACTCCGTGTTGAACTCCATCTGCGGACCTACACGCCAAGTCGTCGGTCTGACGGGGCAAAGAGTTGCAGCGCCTTCAAGGAAACAACCGTTGCTGGTCACAGGAGTCCACGGGAAACCAGAATGGAATTGGAAAATTCCATTAATTTCCCAGCCGCCCAAGATCTTCCCCACAAAGGTGTGGTTATCCCGGAAAATCGGAAGATCCCACAACGCAAACGCCCGGAAATTGTGCGTCGAATCATAATCGCATGGCCCGCGTTCAAACGCGAGGTTCGTCGGGAAGGATTGATTCGTCTGGAAGCCGGGGCCTTCGTCGGAAACATTGTCTATACATTTGCTGTACGTATAGTTCGCGGTAAACGCCAGCCCGTGATTGAAGCGCCTCTGCAGCTGAGTGACCAGCGCGTTGAAATTTCCGTTCGTATCCGGCGTGAACTGGAAATCGTTATTGATCACGGCATTCCCAGTGGGGAAGAAAAAGATCTCATTCTTGATGCGCAACTGATGATGGCTGCTGCTGCCCTGATATCCAGCCGTCGCGACCCAGTTGTGCGGTAACGCGTATTCCATTTGCAGCGAATATTCGTAGGTGTACGGGACGGGCATGTTCGCGGCTACGGACCACACGTCAGGCGCGCCCTGCCCCGGAAGCAACGCGGGCAGATTCGTGCTTGGATTAATCGCCGTTGCCAGCTTTGGATTTGCTGGAAACGCCAGAGGATTCGCTGGATCCGTCCCGAGCGTGTAGAGAATCTGTCCATTTAGGAATGGTGACCCGGCGGTTCCGCAGCACAGCGCGTAGCTCGCAAAAAATGGAGGATCGAGCCGCGTGTTGTTGAACGACACGTTGTCGAATCGGTCGTACATGATCCCGAATCCGCCGCGCAGCACTGCATTGCTATGAAACCGGTCGGGGCTCCATGCAAAGCCGAGGCGCGGACCCACGTTTCGCCACGTCGCCGGATAGAGCTTGCTCGGATTTGTAGAGACGGCATTGGCGTATCCCGTCGTCCCAGAACCGAGAATGATGTTCGAAAGTTGACGATTCTTTTCCGTGGGAGGCCCGTAGTACTCATAACGCAGGCCAAGATTCAGGGTGAAGTTCGGCCGAAGTCTCCAGTCGTCTTGCACGAAGCCTGCGCCATCGAGCGTCCGGAAATAGCGCCGGTTCGGCGCCGGAGCGCCCGTTGTTGGCACCACGTCTACTTGCTCGAAAATTGGCGCGCCGTTGGCGAAGTTCCACGGACCTTGGAACGTAAGGTCCGGCCGCCCGCCGCCGATTTGCGCGTCGTTGTCGAGCTCCTGGTTGAATTCCACTCCGAACTTGAGCGAATGCTTGCTCAGAATCTTCGACACCATATCGCGGTAAGAAAACGTGTTCTCCGCAAACACACCGGGTGAAGTGGGCCCTTCAGCCGCTCCGAAGATGATTCGCTGGCCCGTGTTGGGCAAGCTTTGAATTTCCGTGCGCGGAATCGCCCAATCGATCTGCGGATTCGAGCTTAGCTCATCGAAGCCGAACCGCGTGAAATTGAACCGCGCTTCATTGATTAGAGTCGGGGAAAACGAAAACACCCACGCCAGGAACGCCGACGGACTGAAGCGATTGGAATTGATGTCCGCCATCGGACGGCCCTGCGCCGCAGCATCGGCTTGGAAACCATTGAGGTACGTCAGATACGCGCTGGCTGTGAAGACGCTGCGTCCCCAATGGAAATCGATGCGCGGGTTGTACTGATTTCCGGTCGAGACCTGCGGCAGCGCGATCTGCGCAAATTGCAGGTCTGGAATCCCGTCCAGTTTGATTGCATTTCCAGAAGTCGTCGCGTTTGGATTGGGATAGAAATCGGTCAGCGAAAACGCTCCGAGATAAGAACCGAACGCGCCGGTAACGGAACCAATGTCGATGCCGTTTCCAACGACCTGGCACGAGAGGCCCGCTGTTGTCCAGTTATTGCAGCTCGGCGTCAAAATCTGATTTACCCGCGGAACAATTCCAGGAACGGCCAGCGTCGCACCCACCACGGTGTTCGGCCGCGCCGCGATCAGAGCTTGCCGGAATTGTGACGTCTCGATGAATTGATTTTGGAAAGTTTCGTTGTTGTCGCGAAGACCTTCGTAGTTGAAAAAGAAAAACAGCTTGTCTTTCCAGATCGGTCCGCCTAGCGAGGCGCCGAACTGACGGAACTTGTCATCATTTCGAACGGGCGGCGAAAACGTGTTCGGATTGAAGGTAAATCCGCCGTACCTGTTAAATGCGTTCATATTCGGGTCTTCGTACTGAAAAAATGCCGAACCGTGAAAGGTATTCGTGCCGCCTTTAGTGACAACTTTCACGTGCGCTCCCGAGCTTCTTCCATCCGACGCGTCGTAATCGTTCGCAACGACTGTCATTTCCTGCACCGAATCCGGGCTCGGGGTCACCACGGCAGCGCCGCCCCATTCCAAGCTATTCACGTTTACGCCGTCCACCTGAAAGTAGTTCGACGTCACACGCTGCCCGTTCGAACTCACCGGAATCTGATTTTCCACTTGGAAAATCGCGATATTCGATCCGCCCGGTCCGCAACATCGGCTTCCCGCGCCTGGACCGTTCGGGAAACCGTTTGTTAGTCCCGTCGCGCTGCGTGCGCCATCGCCAAAGACGCCGGGCGAAAGGCGGACGAGTTCGTAGGGATCGCGGTTGAATATCGGAAGCCGCTGGATCTCCGCGTTGGTGATCGTTCCCGCAACGTCCGCATTCTGTGTCTGTAATTCGGGTAAAACGCTGCCATTGACAGTGACGCTTTCCGAGACTGCGCCGAGTTCCAGCTTCACATCGAGTCCGCGCGGCTGCTCCGCGCGCACCGACACGTCCTTCGTCACATTGCTCTTGAAATTGGGAGCGCTAACCGTAACCGTATATAGTCCCGGAGCTAGCTCGGTGAATTTGTAGAGCCCGTCGCTGGTTGTCGTCGTATCGACGGACACACCCGTCTCCTGGTTGGTGAGCGTTACTTTTGCCTCGGCGACCGAAGCGCCGTTCGGGTCGAACACCGTGCCCTGCAAAGTGGCTTGAAATTGGGCGTGCGCGGCGAGCGAGAGAGAAAGCGACACGAAGAGAAATGCGCAAAACTTAATCAACGGAATCCGCTTCATGGATGGTCCTCCAAGAGTTCAGTGCTACCGCGGTGGGTGGGAAGCAGAGGCACCGGAGCGCACGGAAAGCTCGTTGTTACTCAAATTCGAAATGGAGAGAGACACTGCCGGTGGCAGTTCGGAATCTCCCGAAACTGTGCACCCTGATCTGTCCATGGACACCACCATGCGACAGCGCTCGCTTCGAGTCCGGCGCGCGCCTGAAGTCGCGCGCTCAAACACACCCCTGACAATTTCTTAGACTCGCGAGCACAAGCAAACGTGACAGCTCAATCGTCAAAATTTGACACTTCATTCAAATGGTGAGGAAGAGCGCGGCGCTGATACGGGGAGGGCGTTTTCAATAAGCTGGAAATGAAACTGCCGGGTGCGTACTCGACGCATCCCGGCAGTCCACTAGCGATGTGCAGCGCAGTACCCAGCAGCGCGACCCTCAGCAGTGTTCGCGAATGCCCGTTACTGTTGTTTCTGTGCCGAAGGAGACGACTGCATCGCAGAAGCGTTTGCATCTGCGCTGAAGATCGTCACTTCGACGCGGCGATTCTTCGCACGCGAATCGCGCGTATGCCCCGTGTCCACGAGTTTCGTTTCGCCCAACCCCACGAACTGCACGCGGTAGACCGGCAGGTCCTTTTCGCCAACGAGGTAATCCATCACGCGTTGCGCGCGACGCCGGCTCAGCTGATCGTTATAGTCAGCCGGTCCGGTCTTGTCGGTGAATCCCTCGATAGCCACGAAGTAGCGCTTCCCGCCCGCGATCTGTGAGGCGACCTGGTCGAGTTGCTGCTTCGCATCATCATCCAGCTTGTCGCTGTTGAACTTGAACATCACGGTCGCCGAACCCGCCGCCTTGTAGTCATCGAGATTGCCGAGCGACTGGCGCAGCGAGCTGATGTCCGCGGTGTTCTTGTCCGTTTTCTGGTCAACCGCCCCGATCTTGTTGATTGCGTCGGTGGATCGTGAATCGGCCGAATTTGCCTTTTCCGTCGTGGCGCTCAACTCGGTTTCATCGCGTTCCAGGTTCTTCTTGTTCTCATCGATCGCAGAGCCCTGCTTTTGCTGCGTGTCGTTGAGTTGGTCCACCTTCTGTTGGATGGGCTGAGTCGTCTGTGCTACATACTTCTTGGTTGCGCAGCCACCACCGATCAACGCTACGGCCATCAGCAGCGGCAATGCACTCTTCGCGTTCATGGATGCTCCTCCGGTTTTGAATTGTCGCGAGTTGCGCTTTAGGTTTCCCGGAAACGGAGCCTTCACCGGAGCGGCTGGTGCTCTCAGCACACTTCCGATTTTCCGGAGCTTAGCACTCGAGGGTGGGCTCCTCATAATAGATGCATTTACGGCAAAAAATCAATGCCCTAGATGGGGCTGGCAGCCAAGGCAATTGCCGCAGATTTGATGCAGCAAACCGGGTATTCGGTGAGGCCTGCAGTTAGGGGAAAGGTAAATCGGAGTCGCTAAGAGGCCGCGACGAGCTCGGGAACCAACTGCGCCTTTGACCGCGACTGCTGCGCCAGCAGCTTCCGCAAGCGGCTGCGATCCTCGAGACCGATCGAGAGTATCTCGAATCCGAAGCTGAGGTTTCGCACATCGCGCATCAGCGCGTCCATACGAATGGATCGAAGAGGAGTGCCGATTTTCAGGACGACCTTCGTTCCGGGCAATAGGCGACGGTCGCTGGTGCCGACTCCGCCGCCCAAGCTCAAATTCTTGATGACGAGTTTGATTTCCGCATCGTCGCTCGTCGCCACTGCCGTTGCTGGACGGTCCAGCCGGATCCGTTGGTAGCGCCGCTGGCGGTACCACGCCGCGTCCGGAATCGGGTCGAGCGCCGGCTGGATCAGCTGCCAGGATTCAAATCCCAGCTGCGGGCCCTCCGACTTCGACCACTTCGGGTCTATTTTTTCGAGCGCTTGATACGCTGCGATGCGAATCTCGTCGTGCCAACCGCGCCGCCAGGCGCGCTTGTCACTCGCGAAACCTTGCAGCAGCTCGCGCCCGGCGGGAGCGCGCAGCCTGCCGATCGCTTCAATCGCTTTCAATCGCATGTAGTCTTCCAGAGTGCTGCGCCCATCGGCCTCCGCGATAAGAAAAAGCTGCGAAGCCAGGCCCAAGTCGCCGCTCATGCCAATTTCTTCAATCGCGAGCGAGCGCAGCATCGGGTCAAATGATGTGAAGGCTCCCGCGATCAACGCTCCGAGTTCAGGCGCGCCCGCAGCGGCGATCACGCGCAGCAAGCGGTCCTGAGCCGCCAGTGGCCATTCCGGCAGCCGCTCGCAGATGATCTTTCCCACCGCCGCGGGATCCAACCGGCTCAGCAATCCGGCCACTTCCACCGCTTCTTCCGGCTTGCCTGCCCGCAAGGTATCTTTGAGCCGGTTGCAGCTTTCCGCGCCCAGCGAACGGGCAACCTCCGCCAAACGGTCGCTCATCACTCTCTGCCCCGCGCGGCGGAATTTCGTCGCGAATTGCGCGATCGCCGGCTGAGGCATCAGGCGCAGCACATCGGCCAGTCCTTCCGGCATGCGCTCGCAACGCAATGCCTCATCGAGAAAATCGGGCATGCGCTCTCGAATGCCGGAGCTTTGCAGCAGGGTTTGCGACAAGGCCGGCCGCTGATTCTCCATCCCTTCGAGCGACGTGAGCACCTGCACGATTGCCGGATAGCATCGCCGCGACGCCGCCTCATGGCTCAGCGTCGTAAATGCCTTGTCGATCAAAACCTGTGACTCCGGGTCGCCCTCGCTGCAGAGCTGCATCCCAACCTGGCGAATTGCAGCGACCATCAGCGGAGGATCGCCCGCATAAAGATCCGCCAGCTCCGCGATTCCCGCCGCGGCGCGTCGCCGTGCTTCCGCGTCCGGGCTGTGAATGCACGCCGAATACCGCCCCAGTACTTGACCTACCAGCTCATGATCCTGCCGGGCGTTCAACTCATTTGCATATGCGCGCACGTTTCGCCCCGGAATGCACCACGCTTCCCCGCTCAACAGCACCGATTGCTTTCCCGCCTCGGGCACCTGCGACCAGAAACGCCGGTCCATCAATTCGCTTCGCGATTCGATCTGAATCCCCGCTTGGGCCATCTTGGCTTCGCGTTCGCCGATCATGTCGCGCAGCGAAGCGATCTCGCGGTTCATCTTCTCCAGCAATTGCCGGATCGCGTTTACTTTTACTTCGCCTCGCGAGTAGCGCTCGAGTGCAAACCGAATTGCCAAATGCTCCGCCAGTTCGGCGAGCATCGCTCGCGATGGCCGCGTGCCCTTGGTCTGTGCGGCGAAACTGGCGATTGCGTCGCGCAACACGTCCTGCGCGTTCGGCGGCAACGAGGAGATCTCCCGCCGCGCTTCCTCCTTTGCAGAATCGCCGGCGTCGCCTTTCAAGTCGCGCGTCATCTGCGTCAGCGCCTTTAGCACGCTCAGCACATCCGCTTCCGAAATCTCCGCATCGCCAGCGCCAGTTGCCGCGAAATTCGTAAACTGCGAGAGCGTGCCGTCACTCGAACCCGCACCCACGCCGGAGCGCTCTTGCTCCGCCGCATTAGTTCTAGCGCCGCCCGTGCCGCCGCCCGGCCCGGCCATTCCCGCCGCGGGGCCTGCACCGGATCGGTTCCCTTGCGCGGCCGCGATCAGCTGCAACAGCTTCTGCGGATCGGTGAGCCATGACTTCATCTCGTCGGAGCTCCCGCCGAGCGAATCCGCGATTAGCTGCGCGGCGTTGCGCATTTCCGCGCCATCGGCGTTTTCCGGGACGAAGCGAATTTCATTCATGCGAATCGTCGTCACATCGGCCAGCGCTTTTTTCAGCTGCGCCGCGACCTCCGCCGGCTTAGCCGTTCCAGACGGAAAACTGCGCGCGAGCTTCGCGACGTCATCGTCCGTTACCAAGGGAGTGAAGAGCAGGCTCGAAATTCCCGCCGATGCCAGCAGTAACCCGAATCCTCGCTCCGCAGGCGTGCTGCCCATCGGCTTGCCGTCGAGCAGCAATTCGTTTCCCGCGGCTGCGAGCAGCAAACCCGTGCCGCCGCACGTCGCAATCGCCATGCGCAAATCCGCGATCGCTGTCTTGAATTGGTCGGCTGTGCGCGGATGGTCAAAGCCATAGAGCCGCGAAAACTTCAGCAGAATGTTGAGGCTGCGCACAAATGCGCGCGCCGTCGGTATGCGTAGATCGGCTGCCATGGCTGAGCCGGGCTGGAAGCCCGTTGATAATTCAGCCTAGGTGCTAAATCGCTGAAAACACAATGGAACTACACGTTCCCGAGTGCCCAATCCGCCACAGCAGGGGGCCACTGTGCCTCAATCGCGGCAAGGGCGTCGCTGTGCCTCAATCATGGCGCGAACGGCAAACTTGCCGCTCCGCTTCGCCGCACGCTATCATCGTAAGTTCCAGACGCATCTCGGGCGCGAACTGTGCGGAGCCATCTACGCGGCTCCGTGCAAATCGGAGAAGGGTCTTTATGGGGCACATGGGGGGACCGGGCGGACGCGGGCCGATGGGGCCAAACGTCGGCCGGGCGCAGGAAAAGCTGCCGATCCAGGGCGTGAAGTATCTAGTCGCGGTGGCGAGCGGCAAAGGCGGCGTCGGCAAAACCACAGTCGCGGTCAATCTCGCGCTCGCGCTTTCCAAGTTGGGCGCGCGCGTCGGGCTTCTTGATGCCGACGTCTACGGACCTAATGTTCCCTTGATGCTCGGCACCAGCGAGCAGCCGCGCGGCACCGCCGAACGCACCATCATTCCCGTGGAAGCACAGGGTCTCAGGGTCATTTCAATGGGGCTTCTTTCCCCTGGCGACGCGCCGGTGATCTGGCGCGGTCCCATGCTGCACAGCGTGATCCAACAATTCCTCCGCAGCGTCGAATGGGGTGAGCTCGATTACCTCATTCTCGATTTGCCGCCGGGAACCGGCGACGTCCAGCTCACGTTGATTCAGACCGTGCCGCTCACCGGCGCAATCATCGTCACCACGCCTTCGGTCGTTGCACTCGCCGACGTGCGCAAGGCCATTGAGATGTTCCGGCAGGTAAATGTCGAAATCCTGGGCGTGGTCGAAAACATGAGTTCGTTCATCTGCCCGCACTGCGAAAAATCGGTGGACGTATTCGGCCACGGCGAAGGCAAGCGCACCGCGGATCAGGCAGGCGTGCCTTTGCTCGGCGAAATTGAGATCGATCCGCGTATTCGCATTGGCGGCGATTCGGGCAAGCCTGTCGCATTGCTGGGCGAAAGCGCGCCGCCCGCCCGCAGCATCTATGCGATGGCTCGCGCCGTCATGTCACGCCTCGCGGAAGCGCGTGTGGCCGCGCCGACCGTGGAAATCTTGTAGCCTGCAGGAAATCAGATGACCGCAAACGAATTCCGCAAGATCGCTCTCACTTTTCCCGAGGCCGAAGAGCGCAAGCACATGAATCATCCCGATTTTCGCGTGGGTGGAAAAATCTTTGCCACGCTCGCCTATCCGAATAAGGATTTCGGCATGGTGAAGCTGCCTCCGCGGGCCCAGGAAGAATTTGTCTTCGCCGAACCGAAGGCATATGTTCCGGTGAAAGGTGCGTGGGGCAGGCAGGGCGCCACTAGCGTCATGCTCAAGGAAGCGAAGAAAGCCAGTTTGCAGAAAGCAATGGCCGCAGCCTGGAGCTTCGCCGCGCCGAAGGATCTGATCGCAGCGCTGCGGACGGAAGGAAAGAAGCGAGGCAAGTGATGAAACCGGATTTTAGCGGCAATTGGAGATTGCTTCTCGACAAAAGCAGGTTGGCAGGGTCGCAACCGGCCCGCGCGGTTGTACGCATCGAACATCAAGACCCACGGCTGGTGGATATCGGCCTCTTCACCTACGCCGATGGATCCACGGTGCGCGATGTCTTCGAGGCGACCACTTCCGGCGAGGAATTCTTCAATTTCCTGCGCGGCGAGCGCGTGACGAGCCGGGCGGCCTGGGAAGGCGACGAGCTGCTCATCGAATCCTGGGCGAAAATCGGCGAACGCGACGTCCATTTCCGCGATTTCTGGTCGCTTTCCGAAAGCAAGGATACGTTGACCATGCAGCACCGCGATGACGATCTTGCCGGACAGGTCGCCGTCTTCGTCCGCTTTCACGAGAGTATCCAGGAAATTGAAAGCGGGCTTCCCTCGAACGCCGACGCAAACTGAATCTTCCTCGAGCTTTCGAACTGCCGGTTTCTTGTCCCCCCGCAATGCGTGTGTTAGCGTTCCTGCTTCGTTTTGAGCGGAATTCTTCGTCGACCAGTATTGCAGTTGGGAGTTTTCGGGGGTCGGAGCTTTCGCGGTTTTTGCGTCCCGACGTTGTGTGTCGGGAAGCTCCGACATTACCGCCGGACAGTTGACGGGCTTCAGCCCCTGAGGAACTCGCTTTCACGCCTGCTCGAAATCCGAGCGCCGCTTGGAGTAAGTAGGAGCAATTAAAAATGCTCAGGCCATACAAAGGAAAGCTCCCGCAAATCGCCGCGAGCGCTTACATCGATCCACAGGCGGTCGTCATCGGCGACGTCACCATCGGCGAAGATTCCAGCGCGTGGCCCTGCACCGTGATTCGCGGCGACGTCCACTGGATTCGCATCGGCTCGCGCACCAATATTCAGGACGGCTGCGTGCTCCACGTGATGCGGGACGAATGGCCGCTCACTCTCGGCGATAACGTCACCGTCGGTCACGGCGTGATCCTCCACGGCTGCACCATCGAATCGCGCGTTCTGGTGGGCATGGGCTGCGTCATCATGAACGGCGCGCACATCGGCGAAGGCTCGATCATCGCCGCGGGCACGCTCGTTCCCGAACGCACCGTGGTTCCCGCCGGCAGCCTCTTCATGGGCCA
>DASTCZ010000010.1:0-3660 GCA_035710585.1 Candidatus Acidiferrales bacterium
ACGTCGATGCGAGACATGGTCATTCACGGCAATGACCTCGTCCTCGCCACTTACGGCCGCAGCATTTACATCCTTGACGACATCACTCCGCTTCGCTCGGCTCTCGGATCATCGGCTTCAGCAGGTCCCGCGACGTTTTATCCTCCTGCGGCCGCCCTTCGATGGCGCTGGGACGATAACGAAGACACTCCGCTCCCGCGCGAAGTCGCCGCCGCAAAAAATCCACCCGACGGCGTCGTCCTCGATTATTTCGTCGGGGGCGATGGCGCCACCGAGGGCACGATTGAAATCGCCGACTCTCGCGGCAATCTCGTCCGCCGCTACACCAGCACGCCTCCGGAAAAATCTTCGCTTCTGCCGAACGTCCCCGAGTATTGGTTCGCACCGCCCGCTGTCGCCGATGTCTCGCGGGGCCCGCATCGCTTCGTGTGGAACTTGCGTTATCAGGACCCGCGCATCCTGCCGTATAGCTACTACGGCAATTTCATCGACTACATCGAATACACGCTCGCCGATCACGCCATTCCCGGCGAAACGCCTCGCAGCCAGGCCTTCGGCCCCCTCGTCGCGCCCGGCACGTACACCGTTACGCTCTCCATGAAACTCGCGAATGGATCGAGCACAGTCCAAAAACAGCAGCTCACCGTGAAAGAAGATCCGCGCATCCGCGCGACGCAGCGCGATCTCGATGATCAGCTCACGCTCGCGCAACAGGCTGTCCGCGGACTCAACGCCACCACCGACGCCTTCAACGCCGCGCGCCCGCTTCGCGATGCCGTCATCGACCGCGAAAAGGCCGCAGTCACCATGCAAAACGCCGCCGATCTCGACGCCGCCCTGAAAAAGCTCGATAAGGACCTCGCCGACATGTTCGATGGCACGCGCACCGCGCCCGGCATTGGCCCGGAAAATCGCGATCTCGCTCGTACCTTTACCATGATCGAAAGCGCCGACGCGCGTCCTTCGCAGCCCGCGCACGATGCAGTCACTGCCACCTGCTCAAACATCGATAAGAGCTTCGCCGATTGGCGCAAGCTCCAGGCCGAAACGCTGCCGCAGATCAACTCTCAACTCACGGCTCATCAGCTCGCGGCGCTTCCGGCGGTGAACATCTCCACGGATTCTCCCTGCGGGAAATGAGCGATTTGTGGTATCTAGCAGGCAGCCGAAATTGAGATGAACCTTTTTTGCCGTCGCCGCGCGAAGATCTGAACAACTGATACGTCGGAGAAAGCGTGCTCGGCCTTTTCAGCCATCTCTATTACCCCTGGGGCCTGATCCTCCAGGTCATCGCACTCGTCCATTTCTTTCGCCGCCGCCCCGAATGGTATTGGCTCTGGATTATTTTCATCGGTGGCGCGCTCGGCGCTCTCGTCTACGTTATCGCCGAAATGATTCCCGATCTCGGCCTGCTCCGCGGCACCATGCAAGGCTATCAACGCAAATCCCGCATCCAGCAGGTCGAGGCGATGGTCGTCGATAATCCCTCCGTCGCTAATCTCGAAGAACTCGGCGAACTTTACTTCGATCAGAAAAATTACGCTCGCGCCCGCGATCTCTTCACCCGCGCGATCGCGACGCGCGCCGATTCCGAACACACTTTCTATCGCCGCGGGCTTTGCTCTCTCTATCTCGGCGATCCCAACGCTGCCATCAACGACATCGAGCCGATCATCAATGCCGATCCGAAATTCGACTATTGGAATGGCGCCGCGGCGGTCGCCAGCGCCTACGCCCAGGTCGGCCGAATCGACGAGGCCGACGCGCTCTACCGCAAGGTGATCGACAATTCCACCACGCCGCAGAATCTCTACAATTACGCCGCTTTTCTCGCTGCGCAAAAGCGCGCCGCCGACGCCCGGGCCACTCTCGACCAGCTCATGCAAAAAAAGCACACGCTGCCGCGCTACATGCAGCGCATCGAGCGCCCCTGGTTCCGCAAAGGCAAATCCCTCGCCAAACAAATTCCCGTCAACGCCTAGTCTGCAGCTGAGCCCCTAATCCGCCTTTTCGGGGGTCGGAGCTTTCGCACTTTTTGCGTCCCGACGTTTTGTGTCGGGAAGCTCCGACATTGGGATCGCAGACGACCGGGCTTTAGCCCCTGAAGAAGAGGACCCCTCTCACAACACGCAAGTTGCCCCTCATATCAGCCCATTTCCAAGCCGCCCTCCGTCTCACTTGCCTTTACCTATGTCCATCGGTGGATAAGGATTTTCCGCTTTACCTCGAAGACTATCTCGAGCTCCCCAATCTTCTCGTCCACTGCTCAAGCGCGCCCAACAATTTCCGGATCAGTTCCTTCGTCCTCTCTTCTTTCAAATTTCCTTCGGCGTCGAATTTTTCGTGCGCCGCGGCGATCATCACCTCCGGCTGGTTCACCGGGTACATATCCAGAAACACAAACATCTGCCGTAAATGGTATTGCGCGCGCGCGGTTCCGAGCGTTCCGCCCGATGCTCCCATCAACGCCACTGGCTTGCCTTTCCACGCGCTGTCGCCATAAGGCCGCGAGGCCCAGTCGATCGCATTCTTCAGCACTCCCGGCACCGAGTAGTTGTATTCGGGCGTCACGATCAGAATTGCGTCCGCTTTCCGGATCTTTTGTTTCAGCTCGGACACAATCTGATGCGGCTGCGCTTCATGGTCTTGATTGAATGGAGGAATCCCGTCCAGCTCAAACGTCTCGATTTTCATGCTGGCGGGCGCCAAATGCTGCGCCGCGCGCAGCGCCATGCGATTGAACGATCCCTTCCGCAAGCTTCCTGCGATTCCCAGCACTTTCAGCGGTTCGTCCATTTTCATAATTCCTTTCCGGATGATTCACGTCACGGAATTCGATGCGGACGCAGTCAGCGTGATTACATCCTCACGCGGCGCGACGCATGGAGCGCTCAAATAAGGTTCCGCGCTAGTTCCGCTTCCGCTGGACGCTCTCGCGCCGCCTCTCTAAAATGTGCAGCGCTTCGTCACACCCATGAGCCTTCTCCAATTCCGCTGGCTTACCTTGCCTCTAGCGCTCTTCGGAGCGCTCGCGATCTCCTCCCGCCCGCAAGCGCACTCGGTCACCTTCAACTCAGCTCACTTCCTCATCGACAGCAAACCGCTCCAAATCATCTCCGGCGAAATGCACTACTCGCGCATTCCGCGTGAATACTGGCGCGATCGCATGAAAAAAGCCCGCGCCATGGGCCTCAACGCCATCACCACTTACGTTTTCTGGAATCTTCACGAGCCGCAGCAGGGCGTTTACGATTTTTCCGGTCAAAACGACGTTGTCGAATACATCCGCACCGCCCAGCAGGAGGGCCTCTACGTCATTCTTCGCCCCGGCCCTTACGTTTGTTCCGAATGGGATCTCGGCGGGCTCCCCGCCTGGCTTCTCGCGGATCCCACGATCACGCTTCGAAGCGCCGATCCGAAATTTCTCTCCGCCGCCGATCGCTACATGCAGCGCCTCGGCCGCGAACTGGCGCCGCTTCAATACACTCGCGGCGGCCCGATCATCGCCGTGCAGGTCGAAAACGAATACGGCTCATTCGATCGCGACCACGCCTACATGTCCGCGATTCGCGATTCCATTCGCCGCGCCGGTCTCGGCGAAGTTCTTCTCTACACCGCCGATGGCCCGTCGCAGCTTCCCGACGGCACGCTCCCCGATCT
>DASTCZ010000011.1:0-9761 GCA_035710585.1 Candidatus Acidiferrales bacterium
CGCCGACGACGCCATGAAAACGGGGCCCGCGAGCGGGAACCTCGTGGTGATGAACAGCCCTTCGACCGAGGCCTCGCTGCAAATGGCGCGGCAAGTTGCGCGGCTGCTCTCCGAAGCAAAACAGCAGATTCATACGGCAGCGCGAGACGCCGCAGCGAAGACAGTAACGCAGGAAGCCCGGCACGTCCTCGACACGGTACAGGGCCAGCTGGAGAAGTCCGCAGCCCGCGCGATCGAGCAGGCCGTCGAGGCGAATGCAGCAAAGTGGCTGGAGCGCGCCGACGCACTAATTAACGAAAAATCTCGCGCCGCAACCGAAGAGTTGCGCGAACAATGGAACCGGGAAGCCGACGCCCGCTTGGCAGAGGCACGGACGCTTTTGGCCGCATCCGTCACGACGGCCGAGCAGACGGAACGCGAACAATTTGAGGCATCTCTCGGCGCGAGCGTCGAAACCGCCCTGGTGCGTTTGCGCCAGTCCGCGGAAGACGCAGCGGCGCGTGCGAGATCAGCTACCGAAGATCTCGCGACCGCGCAGAAGGCCTTCGCCGACAGCCTGGCAAGCGCTGAGCGGCGCCTGCAGGACATTCTGGACGCGAAGGCATCGCGCGGCTCAGCCGATCTCGACGCGCTGCGCGAAGGCGCAAATCAGACGGAGATCGAGATCCGACGCGTAGCTGCTGAGACCGAAAACTCGCTTCGGTCGCGCGCGGAATCGAGCTTTGCGGAAGTTCGTGCAAATTGGCAGTCGCAGCTTTCCGCTTCCGTGGACGAGGCCACAAAGAGAGCCTCGGAGCGAATCAACGAGCTCTCGCGCCAACAAATCGGCGAAGTGGAAGCCCGGACCACCTCTCATCTCGAAAAAATGCAGAGGCAGGCCGAAGAGCTGCAGGCCCACAGCGCGGATGCCCTAGGCCAGATGCGGGACGAGTTGCGGCGTGAATCCACGAATGCGGCCGGCATGGCGGCGCAGATCCGCGAAGCAGGCGAAAAAACAGCGGAATTCGGGAAGCAGCTGGAAATCGCGCAACAGGTAGCCGGGCAGCGCCTCGAACAACATCTGAATTCGCTGGTGGAGTCGGCGACGCGCAGTCTTGATGCTCGCGCCGATGACGCTGTGCGGACAATGGCCCTGCGTTTGCAACCGGCTCTTGACGCGGCAGGTGCCGAGACCGTGGCTCGCATCGCGGCGGACATTGAGCAGCGATTGCTGACGCATTCCGATCGGGCGAAGCAATCCATCGCTGATCTCTCGCTTGCACACCGCGCCGGGGAAGAACGTCTGCGAGCGCAGCAAGAACAACTCTCGGCGGCAGCGGACAAAACGATTCGCGAATCGTTGGCGCGGCTCGAGGAGAACCGGAATCGCCTCTCCAAGGAATGGCAGGATTGGGCTGGCGCATCTTTCGAAAAGATGACCGCCGAGATCGACGCGCGGTCCACGGAGATTTCGCACACTACTTTTGAGGCTCTATCCAAGGCGGCGAACTGGTACGAAAAAAAGGCGCAGACGCAAATGCAGGCGACGCTGGATAAAAATGTCGCCCAGGTAGGCGATTCGCTGCGAGCGAAGGCCGGCGAGCTTTCGAGCCTGTTCGCAAGCGAACTCGACAATTTCAGCCGAAGCTTCGTCGATCACGCGCACAACCAGATGGAAGAGCGAACCAATGCCACGGTGAGTTCGGCGAAGGAGAAAATCGAGCTCGCGCTGGATGCGGCCCGCGCGGAGGCTGCCGAAAAGGCCCGCGCGCAATCGCACGAGGAACTGGAGCGGTTCGGGACGAGGCTGCGGCAGTCGTTCGATCAGTCGGCTTCCCATCTCGAGGCGCACACCGCGCAGATTCAGGCAAAAATGGGCGCGGATGCACGGCACTTTGTAATGCAATTTCAGAGAGCGCTGCAGGAGCAGTCAAACGCGGCGATCACAAGCTCCAAGCAAGATATAGACGCCTATACCGACGCGTCGATGGAAGCGGCGCAGGATGCGCGCAAGACGCAACAGGCGCAGTTTGGCGAGGCGCTAAAGCGCGCAGGCAACGATGCGATCGAGAGCCACAAGACGCGGCTGGAAAATGCGTCCAACGTTTGGCTGGTATCGTCAGCCGCCACGCTGAATGAGCGCGCGCAAAAGCAGATCGACGATTTAGCCCGCAGCGCGGAAGAAAAGCTGCGAGCGGTCTTCACTCGCGTCTTCGCAAATATTGGCGATTCCCTGCGTGCGCGGCTGGTCGACGCAGGCTCGCTGATTCCCGATACAACTCTTCCTCCGAACAAGTAACAGAGGCGCTCAACGAATCCGGCGATTCGTTGCGTGTGCCGCGCGGGCGCTATAATGACGCGATGGCAAACCGTGCATACGTCAGCGCTTGGGCGAAAAATTTTTCCGAAGAGACCAAGCTCGAACAATTCCAGCGCCTGCTAGAAACCGCCCCAGTATCGGTTTCCCGGCCCGGCTTCACGGATGCGCTCGTCCGGGCTGTGGATGTCTCCGAAACTCCTATGCGCGAGTGGGACCTTCGCGCGCGCTCGTTTAGCCCCGCCGAAATTATCGAGCTGGTGCGCGAACACGAGGGAGCCGATGTTGCGTACGAAATCGGCGCTCTCTGGGACCTCTGGACTTACGACGCGGGCGAACACCGCTGGCATCAAACGCACGAACGGTTGGTGATCACCAGCTACGGCGAAGAATTTGACGGCGGCGCGGCTGAAGAAGAGGGCCACTTCCTGATTGACGCAGGGTTCGAACATTTATTCACCGGCCACGCCGGAATGCTCGGAGTGCGTGCCAATCCAGATAGTGCGCGGCCGGGCCATCCGGAAGAGGCTGCGTTTGTAGCGGAGATGCGCGACCCCGAGCGACTTCAGGAATACCAGCAAAGGACTCGCGACAATATCCAAGAACTTTTTCGCTGGCTCCGCGCCGCGGAAACTGAGGTTCCGCTCGATCGCTACCGGCTCTGGTCAGAGGGAGAAGAGGACCTTGAGGCGCGCCTCGACGAAATCCTGGCCGTACGCTAGCGCGCTTAACGCTCTTGCGGTTTTTCTACTTGCCGCAAGCGGGCCAGTGATCTCTCTAGCGGCAAGCGGGCAGATGGTCCTTGGCCGGCGCAACGAGCTCTTCCTCGCTCGCCTTCAACCCGGGAAAGATACGCTCGAAGCGGCAGCGAAGGTCTTTGGCGGTCAGCTGCAGAAGACCGTGTCTTCCACGCAGAACGAGAAATGGACGGATGCCTGCACGGGCCGGACCGTAACGCTCGAGGCAAACGCGCAAGGAGTGATCCAGGAAATCACGATGGATTATGGAACCAAGCTACGCCCGGCTTGCACACCGCAAATGTATGCAGCGGCAGAGCGCGAGTTATTCTGGCAGACAGGACACGGTGTGAAGCTGGGCGATTCGCGCCAGCATCTGATTGAAATGTACGGAAAGCCCGGTTCGACGAGCCCTAGCGTGAAGGATGGCCGGGAGCTAGAATTACTGTATTACGCGTTTTATTGGGCGGGGTCGAACGTGCCGCAGGTGATGGAAGTGAGCTGTGAGCGCGCGACGGGGCGTGTGGTGGAAATTCTTCTGGCGTATCCAAGCCTCTAAAGCGATCCGCGAAACTCCGGGAGGGAACTTGCGCCGTCTGGCACAGATCGGATTCTTCTGTACGTTTGCGCTGCTGGCGGCGTGCGGAGGGCAAAACAATCCAAGCGGAAATTCGCAGCCGAAGCCTACGCAGCCTGCAGTCCCGCAAGACATTCAGGACGCGGGCATTGGAGTTCTCGGTACCAGCGCGGAGGTATTGGCCTATGGAGATTTGGCGAAGACCGGCGCACAGCAAGTCCTGGTGATCAACCGGCTGCACAAGGCCGGATTGGAAGCCGTAAACGGGGCGTTACTCACGCGCCTGGCGATCATCGAAAAAGACGACGATAAGTGGAAGGAAGTTTTTCTCTGCGACGAGCATTTGAAGAATCCAAAGGGGTTCCTCGGCGGCACTCCGACTGTGTCCGTACCGGTGTGGCGCTTGCAGTTCGAGCAAAACACGGACCAGGGGCTGCTCTTGTTTCTCGTGCCTTACGATCAGCAGAACACAACGAGCCACCCGACTCCTGTCGAAGTGCGTTTCAATACAAAGGCCGGGCTTTATGAGGCGCTGGACCGCACCTATCAGCATTTTCAGGGCGAAAACCCGATGCTCGAACAGCCGCAGCGCGATTTGAGATGAGCGCCGCGGCCCAAGCAGTCGCACAAGCGCAGCCTAAGCGGAAAAGTGCGCCCACCGCGAAGCACCTCAGCGCGCTAATACCTTACATCAAGCGGTATCAGGCGGGTGTGTGGCTAGGCATGTTAATGGTCGCCGGGATGGGCATAACGGGAATTCTTGTGCCGCTGATCACCGGCGCGATCGTGGACCTGATATCCGGCGCGGCCATTCCGCTCCAGAGGCTTGGGCGGGTCGGACAGATGTTTCTTGGCCCTTTGCCTCGCCTCTATCACGCTCTGGATCACCACTCACTGCTGATATTTTGCGCTGCGCTCGTGGTCGTAATTCTCGTCAAGGGAGTTTTTTCCTACTACTCCCGCCAAATTCTGATTGGGCTTTCGCGCGATATCGAATATGACCTGCGCAACGACATGCTTTCTGCGCTGCTGAAACAGGAGCCGGAGTTTTACATTCGGAATCGCACCGGAGAACTGATGTCGCGGTGCACCAACGACCTCAACGCCGTGCGTATGGTCCTCGGCCCCGGAATCATGTACAGCGCGACCACTATCGTCACGATGCTGCTCGCGGTCGTGCTGATGTTCTACATCTCGCCCAAACTGAGCCTCTGGGTACTGCTGCCCGTACCTGCGGTCGCGATCGTCGTATGGCATTTCGGCCAAGTGATCCACAAGCTCTACGAAAAAATTCAAGCGTCGCTGGCCGTCCTGAGCGCGAAGGCGCAGGAAAACCTCGCAGGCGTCCGAGTGATTCGAGCGTACGCGCAGGAAGCAGCGGAGATGCGCGGCTTCGACGCGCCGAATCGCGAGTATGTGAATCGAAACCTCAAGCTCATCAGCACTTGGAGCATGTTCATGCCAGCGCTGCAGGCGCTGATCGGGACCACGTTTCTGCTCGTACTCTGGCAGGGCGGACGGCTGGTTATGATCGGGCGCATCACGCTCGGCGAACTCATCGCCTTCTATGCCTTCATGGTGCAACTGATCTTCCCGATGATTGCGCTCGGCTTTGTGACGAATATCTTTCAACGCGGCGCAGCTTCGATGGGGAGGATCAACTACATCCTCGAAGCTGAGCCCAAAATTGACGACTCGCACGTTCTCCGCTCCGCGCCTCATCAAGACCAAATCCGAGGCGATATCGAATTTCGCGATCTTACATTCGCATATCCAACTGCCCGTCCGAGTAATGCAGCCCCATCGGCTGCGTCTTCAAATGGCCAGCAAGGGCTGGTGAACGTACTGGAGAACATTTCCGTCGAAGTGCCGGCGGGAAGCACGCTTGCGATCGTAGGGCCCACAGGGTGCGGCAAAACGACGTTGGCGGCGCTCATTGCGCGAATGTGGGAAGCGCCCAGCGGGAGCCTGTTTCTCGACGGCCGAGAAGGCCGGGAATGGCCATTGGGCGAGCTTCGCCGTTCGATCGGCTTTGTGCCGCAGGATCCGTTTCTTTTCAGCGAGACGCTGGCTGCGAATATTTCTCTGGGCGTCGATCACATTTCTATTGATCGCGTAATCGAAGCCGCGAAGATCGCCAGCATCGATGCCGAATTTCAAGACTTCCCGCAGAAATACGAGACGCTCGTCGGCGAGCGCGGAATCACGCTTTCCGGCGGCCAAAAGCAGCGAACTACGCTGGCGCGCGCGATCTTGCGCGATCCGAAGATTTTGATACTCGACGATGCGCTTTCAAGCGTCGATACAGATACCGAGGAGCGCATTCTTCGCGGGCTGCGAGAAGTGATGCGCGAGCGCACCACGATCCTGATCTCGCATCGAGTTTCGACCGTGCGAGATGCGGATCAGATCATCGTGCTGCGTGAAGGACGGATCGTCGAGCGCGGCACGCACGAACAGCTCCTCGAACTCGGCGGCTATTACAACGATCTCTACCAGAAGCAGCTGCTCGAAGAAGAGCTGGAACGCGCATGAGCGACTTCCGCGAAGAAGAAGCGTTAGGTAAAGCGTACGACTCGCGCATAATTCGGCGCCTCGTGGCTTACATGCGCCCGTACAAGTGGATGGTGCTGTTCGCGCTGATTCTGACGCTGGCCGTCGCTCCGTTCGAAGCTGCCTCGCCTTATCTGTTTTCGGTCGGAGTCGATCGCTACATCGTTCCGGCTGTGAATCATCGCATTCCCTTCGATGTGGGAATGCACGGGCTCGTTCTCGTCACTCTCGCCTTTCTTGCCGCGCTCATGCTGAGTTTTGCGGTGCAATACATTCAGGTGCGGGTCATGCAAAACGTCGGGCAAAAGACGATGTATGACCTTCGCCGCGAGATTTTCAGGCACCTGCAATTGCTGCCGATGAGCTACTACGACAAAAGTCCGGTTGGCCGGCTGGTCACGCGCGTAACGACCGACGTCGATGCTCTGAACGATCTTTTCGCGTCGGGCGTGGTGGCGATGCTGAACGACGCCTTTCTGCTCGCGCTATTCGTCGTGATTCTTGTCAAGATGAATTGGCGGCTCGCGCTCGCGACGTTTTCTGTTCTACCGCTGATCGGGCTTTCGACCTATTTGTTCCGCAACAAGGCTCGGGACGGCAATCGCCGCATTCGCACGGCCATCGCCCGGATCAACTCGTTTCTGAACGAACACATCAGCGGGATGGCCATCGTTCAACTTTTTAACCGCGAGAAGCGTTCCGAGCGAGACTTCGCCGATCTGAACCGCATCCATATGGAGGCGTATAAGGACGTCATATTCGCGTTTGCGCTCTTTTATCCGGCTGTGGAGTTCTTCAGCGTCGCGGCGATCGCTTCGATTTTCTGGTTCGGCGGCCTCCGCGTGATCCTGGGGACGGTCCAAGTCGGCGTCGTGATCGCCTTCATGCAGTACGCTCAGCGCTTCTTCCGTCCGATTCAGGACCTCAGCGAAAAATTCAACATTCTGCAGAGTGCCACGGCTGCATCCGAGCGCATATTCAAGCTGCTCGATGAGCCGATACCGGCCCCGAATCCCTCGGCATTGCAAGTGGTGAACCCCCGTGGCGAAATTGAATTTCGAAACGTGTGGTTCGCCTATCGTGGAGGCGATAGCCCCACAGAGGAAGACTGGGTCCTGCGCGACGTCTCTTTCCGCTTGATGCCCGGCCAGACGGCCGCAATCGTCGGCCACACAGGAGCGGGTAAGACTACCGTCGTGCAGTTGCTGCTTCGATTTTACGAGATTCAACGGGGCCAGATTTTGCTGGACGGCATCGACATCCGCGAATTCGATGTACAGAGCCTGCGGCGCCAATTCGGCATTGTGCTACAGGATCCTTTTCTATTCACGGGCACGCTGGAATCCAACGTGCGGCTCGGGACCGAGGACGTCACGCGATCCGATGTCGAGAGCTCGCTGCGCGAAGTAGGGCTCGGGCCGCTCGTCGCGTCGCTCCCGAAAGGCGTCGAAACCGACGTGACCGAGCGCGGCGCGACTCTTTCCGTCGGCCAGCGCCAGCTGGTAAGTTTCGCGCGCGCGCTGGCATACAATCCGCACTTTCTAATTTTGGACGAAGCCACTTCCAGCGTGGACACCAAGACCGAATTGATGATCCGCGAAGCGCTTGATCGGCTTCTCCAAGGCCGGACCGCGCTGGTGATCGCTCACCGCCTCAGCACCATTCAACACGCCGATTCGATTCTCGTGTTTCACAAGGGCCGCCTCCGCGAATACGGTTCGCACCAGGAGCTTCTGGCGCAGCGAGGGATTTACTATCGCCTGTATCAGCTCCAGTACAAGGACCAGGAATTCAGATTGCCGCTCGCGCCCGCCGGTGAAGCCGCCAGCGCGACGATTCCCGCGAATGACTAGCCGCTTCGCGCGAGATATGCTGCTCGCCGCGCGCACTCCTCGTGCAATCTGAAATGCCTTCGACGGAAATCCTAATTTCCGCGGGAGAGATCTCCGGCGACACGTATGCTGCGCAGCTCGCCCTTGCCCTCGTCGCGCGCACCCGCGCGCATCTGTTCGGGATGGGCGGCGAGCGTATGCGGGAAGCAGGCGTCGAACTCATCGCGAACGCGTCCGAAGTTACGGTTAGTGGCGTGAGCGAAGTTCTCGCCAAAGTTCCCGCGCTGCGCCGCACGCTGACGCGCATCGTTGGCGAAGCGGAAAAACGACGCCCGCGGCTCGCGATCCTCACGGATTTCCCCGGCTTTCACCTTCGCCTGGCGCGTATGCTGAAATCGCGCGGCGTTCCTTGCGTTTACTTCATCGCGCCGCAATTCTGGGCGTGGAGGCCGTGGCGAGCGCGGCTGGTGAAGCGCCGCTTCAAAAAAGCGCTCTGCATTTTTCCATTCGAAGTCGACTTTTACCGCAAGGCGGGCGTGGACGCGGAGTTCATCGGGCATCCGCTGGTGGATTTCGTCAAGCCCTCGATGTCTTGCGAGCAGTTTCTTTCGAAGTGCGGCCTTGATGCCGCTCGCCCCGTCGTGGCGCTGCTGCCGGGCAGCCGTCACAACGAACTGCGCCACAATCTGCCCGAGTTGCTCGCTTCGGCGAGACAAATTGCGAAGCAGAAACCAGACGCTCAGTTTCTGGTGGCCCTCGCTCCAGGCCATACTGCCGAAGCGCAAGCGCTTTCCGGAGAAAAGACCGTTTGTTGCGTCGGCGGCGCGACATACGATGCCATCGCGTCGGCTTCGGTGGCCGTCGTCGCCAGCGGCACCGCGACGGTCGAGACCGCCCTACTGGGCACGCCCATGGTGGTCGTCTACCGCGTCGCACCAGTCACATCCGTCGTCCTGCGCGTTCTCGTAACCACTCCGTATTTCGCGATGCCGAACTTGATTGCCGGACGCCGCGTCGTTCCCGAACTCTTCCAATCGCAATTCAACGCTGAGCGCGTGGCGGACGAAACGATTTGCCTGCTGCGCGACGATGAAGCCCGCCGCAATCAGCTATCCGGCCTGGCAGAGGTCCGCGCGCGCCTCGGTCCCGGGGGCGCCATCGAGCGCGCGGCCGAAATCATCGCGAACATGCTTTGAATGCGGCAGGGCAGCCGCGCCATTACACCAAGCAGGACTGGCAACCGTTCTTCGGCAGTCTGCTATCCTAGTAACAGAATCAATCGAGCAGAAAGAGGATTTCGTGCATTTCCGCCGAGCAGCAAAGACAAGTGTCGTCGCAGCGTTGTTTGTATTTTCCGCGCTTGCCGCGGGCGCACAAGGCCCCATCGCGCCTCCGGCCGTTGCGCGCGCAGGCTTTCGCGCCGTCCATTACGACGTCAACGCGGTGATCGCCCCGGCGTCGCAGACGCTCGCTGTGCGCGCCACCGTGCAGTTCGAAGCCACGGAAGGCTCCCACATCGTTCAAGCCGAGCTTCACCCGAATTTGCGCATCAATAGCGTCACCGACGCGGCCGGAAAGCCGCTGAATTATCAGCGCGATTCACGCGAGCCTCTGCAAGTGATCGTCGACGTCGGCAATGCCGTCAATTCGGGACAAAAAGTTGACATCACGTTCGATTACGCAGGCCAGCTGCAAAACAACGAAGACAATAGCCCCATTAAAGGCGTCCGCCTCGCGGCCATCAACACCGAAGCTGCCTATTTGCT
>DASTCZ010000012.1:0-2825 GCA_035710585.1 Candidatus Acidiferrales bacterium
AATCGTGCCGTCAAGCACCGACGAGGATGTTAGCCATGAAGGTAATTATTCGTCAAGATATAGACCGGCGATTTCGTCGGCGGTGTCGTATAAGAGAACATCTCCGTGAATCCCGATTCTTCGAGGACGCTTGAAAACCGGGAGTGTGGGCAGTAACGTTGCGGGTCGTCGGCGGAGCTACTTTCGAGATTCACTCAAGCCCAAGAAACGGTGAAACACATGAGAAAACTCTTCTTTGTCGGTCTGATAGCCGGTTTGGCGGGAGCGATCCTTCCATCGGCAATTGGATCGCAGAACTCTACCGAAAAGGGTGATTCCGCGCGGTGGGAAAAAAGCGCGCAGAGCGTAACGATTTACCGCGACAATTGGGGCATTGCGCACGTGTACGCGGACACGGACGCGAATGCCGTGTTTGGCATGGTCTACGCGCAGTGCGAAGACGACTTCAATCGCGTGGAGACAAATTACATCAACGCGATGGGGCGGCTGGCCGAGACCGAGGGCGAATCGAAAATAGCGCAAGACCTGCGCATGAAGCTCTTCGTTGATCCCGCGGACTTGAAAAAACAATACGACGAGAGCCCGGCATGGCTGAAAACTCTGATGAATTCCTGGGCCGACGCGCTGAATTTTTATTTGTCGAAACATCCGAACGTGAAGCCGCGCGTGATCCAGCATTTTGAACCGTGGATGGCGCTGAGCTTTACCGAAGGCAGTATCGGCGGAGATATCGAAGCGGTGAATTTGAACGCGCTGGCGCAGTTTTACGGCATCGCGGCGCCTGGTCCGCGGGGCGCAGTCGCGTCAAATCGGCGCGCGACCAGCCAGGACGAAGACGCGGCGGGCGATGAAGCGGAATTTGCGGAACCGCAGGGTTCCAATGGAATGGCGGTCGCGCCCGCGAACACTGTCAGTCACCACTCGCTGCTGCTGATCAATCCGCACACATCGTTTTTCTTCCGTTCGGAACTGCAAATGGTGAGCAACGAGGGGCTCGACGCGTACGGCGCGGCGACGTGGGGACAATTTTTCGTGTACCAGGGATTCAACGATCGCGCGGGCTGGATGCACACGACGAGTGGCGTGAACGCGACGACGGAATACGCCGAGACAGTGGACAAAAAAGGCGAGCACTACGTCTACAAATATGGCAGCGAAGAGCGCCCCGTCACCGAAACGGCGCTGACGATTCCTTACAAAACCGCGAGCGGAATGTCCGCGAAGAAAATCACCGTTTATCGTACGCAGCACGGGCCCATCATTCGCGAAGCCAACGGAAAATGGATCAGCTACCGCATCATGCGCGAGCCGATCAAATCGCTCGAGCAGTCTTTTCTGCGCACAAAGGCGAAGGATTATAAAAGCTACCGCGCAACGATGGACTTGCAGGCGAATTCCTCAAACAATACGATTTTCGCTGATGGCGACGGCGACATCGCCTATTTTCACGGCAATTTTATTCCGCGGCGGGACACCAGCTTCGATTGGACGAAGCCCGTGGACGGAAGTAATCCGGCGATGGAGTGGAAGGGGCTTCTCTCGGTCGACGAGACGCCACACCTGCTGAATCCCGCGAGCGGATGGATTTACAACTCGAACGACTGGCCGTGGGCGGTGGCGGGACCGAGCAGCCCGAAAAAAGATGATTTTCCGCCGTATGTGGAGAAGGGCGGGCCTTCGGCGCGCGGGCAGCACGCGGTACTGGTGCTGCAGAATAAAAAAGACTTCACGCTCGATGGACTGATCGGCGCGGCGTTTGACAGCTACCAGACTTGGTTCACGAAGCCGATTCCGGCGCTGGTGAAGGCATGGGATGACGCCGCGGCGGATAATCCATTGAAAGCGAAGCTGGCTGAACCGATTGCGATGCTGCGGAATTGGGATCTGCGCTGGTCAGCGAGCTCCGTGCCGACGTCGCTGGCGATTTTCTGGGGCGAGGATATCGAGCGCAAGGTGAACGCCGATGCGCGCCGCGCGAGCATGCAGGCCGATGATTACATCGCGACGAAGGTCCCGGGCGAACAGCTGCTGGAATCTCTCGATGCCGCCTGTAATCGCCTCGGGAACGATTTCGGCGCGTGGAAGACGGCCTGGGGAGACGTCAACCGCTTCCAGCGTTTGAATGACGATATCGCCCCAACGTTTACCGACACCGGGGCGAGTATTCCCGTGGAATTCAGCTCCGCTCGGTGGGGGTCGCTCGCGTCATTCGGGTCGCGGCCGTATCCGGGCACGAAGAAATGGTACGGGACCAGCGGGAACAGCTTCGTCGCGGTAGTCGAGTTTGGCGACAAAGTGCATGCAAAGGCCGTGACCGCGGGCGGCGAAAGTGGGAATACAGCTTCGCCACATTTCGACGACGAAGCGCAGCGCTACGCGAACGGGAATTTGCGGGAAGTGTATTTTTACCGCGAGCAACTGAAGGGACACACCGAGCGCGAATACCATCCGGGGAATTAATTGCAACTGCGAACTGCGGCTCTAAACATCCATTCAACACACTCGTTGCCACGCACACGGGTTTCCTTTAAATTGAGCGAATAGTGCAGTCTGCCGCTTGCGGGCGCTTCTTACCTGGCGTGCACGTCGCGCAACTTTTTGAGGCTGTTAGGGTTTTATCGGGCGTGGAGGCGATGGCCAGAACCGACGTCCAACTGATGCTGGGCGTAAAGGCCGGGGACGACACGTCCTTCGAGCTTTTGCTCCAGCGCTACCGGCGTCCCGTGGTCAATTTCCTCTTCCGGATGGTGCGCGATTCTGGCGCCGCGGAAGACCTCGCGCAGGAAGTATTCTTGCGGGTGTACCGGGCGCGCAGGGAATACGAG
>DASTCZ010000013.1:0-27389 GCA_035710585.1 Candidatus Acidiferrales bacterium
TGTTTGCTTTGTTGCACTTGTCGTTTCTTTGAAACCGTCACAGGCTGCAGGGCTATCCTTGCAGCTTTTTTTGTCGGCAGACAGAAGCAGTCCCATTCCGGTGGGCCAAGCAGGGGCATCAAGCCTAAATCAATAAGAAGAGGAAACAAACGAAGTGAAAGAGCAAGGTACAGTCAAGTGGTTCAATGCCGCCAAGGGCTTCGGATTCATCCGTCGCCAGTCCGGCGAAGATGTTTTCGTGCATTTCTCCGCGATTCAGTCTGATGGGTATCGCAGCCTGAACGAGGGGCAGGCGGTAGAGTTCGAGGTGCGCCAAGGCCCGAAGGGTCTGCTCGCCGAGAACGTATCCTCGCTATAACCGGGATGGGGCGGATTCCGCATTGCGGGGTCCGCCCGCCACACGCAGTTCGGGGTCGCAGGGATTTCCGAAGAACCAGCAAAGGAGGAAGTCGTGCAAGTTCTTCCTGAAGGGCAATACATCAAGCACACGGTGTACGGGTTGGGAATCGTCACGGAAGCGGATTCGGAGCGAACGACGATTCAGTTTGAATCGCATGGCGTAAAGAAATTTGTGACCAGCATTATGACCGCCGAAATAATGGGCGAAGCACCGGCCAAGGCGATCAAGCCAAAGCGGCGCAAGAAGGCAGCTGCGCGCGCATAACATTCGAGCGGCCACCCGATCTGGGCGGACGCTTATGAACGGATTCAAATGGGTCTCGCGGTTGCGAGGCCCATTTTTTTTTCGAGGTTATCTTACGGCGCGCTGTTCGCAGGCAATGGCGAGGACCGCGGCGCCGCGAAGCTTGCCCTGCCGCAGGTGATCGAGGGCGTCGTTCGCATTTTCGAGCAGAAAGGTTTGCGTCGCTGTGCGGACGCGCGCCTTGGGCGCTATGCGCATGAACTCGGCGGCATCTTTGCGAGTGAGATTGGCGACCGAGCAGAGCGTGCGCTCGCCCCAGAGCAGTTCGTACGGGAATGCGGGAATGTCGCTCATGTGGATGCCGCCGCAGACGACGATGCCGCCAGGGCGAACGGCCTTCAGTGCGATCGGTACGAGTTCGCCCGCGGGTGCGAAGATGATCGCTGCATCGAGTTCGGCGGGCGGTTTCTTGGATGAGGCTCCCGCCCAAACCGCGCCCATTTCAACTGCAAAGCGTTGCGAGTCCGCATCGCCATCCCGCGTAAAAGCATAGACTTCGCGGCCTTCAAATTTCGCAACCTGAGCGATGATATGCGCTGCGGCACCGAAGCCATAGATGCCGATGCGGCGTGCGTGACCGGTCTTTGCGTAGGAGCGATAGCCGATCAAGCCGGCGCAGAGTAGGGGCGAGGCTTCCACGTCTGAAAATTCGGCGGGAATCGGGACGCAGAAGGCTTCCGAAGCGACGGTGAATTCGGCGTAGCCGCCGTCACGCGTGTAACCGGTGAAGACGGCGAAAGGGCAGAGGTTTTCCTTCCCGGCGAGGCAGTATTCGCATTTGCCGCAAGCCCAGGCGAGCCAAGGAACGCCGACGCGATCGCCCTCCTTGAAGCGATTCGCGCCAGGACCAGTGCGCGCGACGCGGCCGACGATTTCGTGGCCGAGGATCAGGGGGAGCTTCGGGTGGGAGAGCTCTGCGTCGTAAACGTGAAGGTCGGTGCGGCAGACTCCGCAGGCCGCGACGCGGATGAGGATTTCCGTGACTGCGGGTTTCCCTTGAAGAACATCCTTGGCCACGAGAGGGCGGCGTGGCTGCTCCAACACCATTGCGCGCATGAACGACCCCGGGCTTGAGTGTGGAGCGCGGTGTGGCGTGAGTCAATGGAACTTCGCGGGGTGAAATCCTGTACGCGCGCGAATGCGTCAGCTTAAGAGCGATCTTCCGCGAGTCGAACCAAACTAGCGCCGGTTATTCGTAGCGGAGCGCGGTCACGGGCTCCACGCGCGCTGCCCTTCGCGCAGGCAGCCATGTGGCGATCAGAGCGATGGCAAGCAAAAGCACCGGCGCAAGGACGAACGTCAACGGATCGCGCGCCTTTACGCCAAATAGGAACGCGGAGAGCAATTGCGAGAGCCAAAACGCTCCTGCGAGGCCGAGCGCTAGGCCAATCGCGGCGCGGACGCCGGCTTCGCGAAGCACCATGGCGAGCAACTCCGCAGGCCGTGCGCCGAGGGCTGCGCGAATCCCCATTTCGCGCGTGCGGCGTGCGACGAGATAGGACATCACGCCGTAGACTCCGATAGCGGCGAGAATGAGCGCTGCGGCGGCGAAGCCTCCGATGAGCCACATCACGAAGCGATTGGTTTCGATACTGTCACCGACGACATCGCGCATGGTGCGAATGCCGAAGGTGGGCAGCAACGGATCGATTGCGCGAACTTGATCCACCAATTCACGGGAAACATTGCCGGAGGATTCGGTCGGGCCTGCCGTGCGCGCGATCACCGTGGTGGGCATGATGGAGTTCACTTCACTAGAAATCGCGGCATTGATTTGCGTGACGGGGACGTAGGTTTGCGGGCTGGGGTCGGAATTGAGGCTGCCCTCGTGCATGTCCGCGACAACGCCGACGATTTCGCGCGGCGGGTCGGTGGCCTCTTTGCCGATCAAGCTCCAGCCGACGACGATGCGCTGGCCGAGCGGGTTCTGCTTCGGCAGAAATGTGCGAGCAAAGGCTTCGTTGACGATTACGACGGGCGGCGCGGCGGCGGTATCGCGCTCGTCGAACGCGCGGCCGCTATCGAGGCGCATGCCCATGGCGCGGAAAAATTGCGGAGAGATGCCCAGCCATTCGAGATTGCCGAGGAATTTGCCTTCGGGATTGGGTTGGCCTTCGATGGAGCCGAGGGGAATGTTAAACCCGGAACTAAGCGGAAGGTAGTTCGTCGTCGCGGCGGCGGTGATTCCCGGCATCCGGTTCACGCGGTCCGTAAGCAGCTGCGCAAACATCGCGACGGCCGATGGACTCTGATAACGCGAGCCGCTCAGGCTCATCTGCACTATGAAAGTATTGGCGGGATCGAATCCGGGATCGACGGAATTCAAGTTTCGAAAACTCTCCACGAGCAGGAGCGCTCCGACCAGCAGCAGCACGGAGACGCTGAATTCGGCCACCACCAGCGAATCGCGGAAGCGCCGCGAGCCGCGAGAATCTCCGGAGCGGGAGCCGCCTTCGACGAGCGTTTGCCGCGGGTCGCTGCGCAGAACTTGCAGCGCGGGTGCGACTCCGAACAAAATTCCCGTCAACAACGCAAGCGCTGCGGCAAATGCGACGATGCGCCAATCCACGCTGACTTCCGCCAATCGCGGGAGATCGACCGGCTTGAATCTTAAGACCGTCCAGATCGCCACCTGCGCGAAGGCGAGGCCCAGCGCGCTTCCGACCGCCGCGAGCAAAACGCTCTCCGTCAACAATTGGCGCAGAATTCGTGAAGCGCTCGCGCCCAGCGAGATCCGCACCGCAATTTCACGATTTCTCGACGCTACTCGCGCTAGAAGCAGATTTGCCACGTTCGCGCACGCAATCAGCAGCACCAGGCAGACTGCACCCAAGAGCATCAGCAGCATCGGGCGAACGTTGCGCACGGCCTCCGCTTGATAGGAGAAGACGCCGGCTGATTCCTCCGGCCGCGTCTTGGGATAGGCGGAGTGAAATTGATTCGCGACGACGCGCATGTCCGCGTTCGCTTTTTCCAGCGTCACACCGTCTTTCAGTCGCGCCAAAATGGCGAAATTGGTGCCGTTCGCGAGTGGATCGGTCGGCGGATCGACCGGCACGAAAGCATCCGCACTGAGCGTCGAATCCATTCCTGCGGGAGCCACGCCAACGATCGAATAGGATTTGCCGGCGAGTATTACGCTGCGGCCAACCACGGAGGGATCGCCGCCAAAGCTGCGCTTCCAGAGGCCGTAGCCGAGAACGGCAATCGGAGCGGCCGCCGGGGAATCCTCGTCCTGCAGGAACAGGCGCCCCACGGATGGGCTCACGAGGAGCACGCGGAAAAAATCGGCGGTCACGCGGCGCAACCGGATGCGTTCGGGATTCGCGCCGCCTTCCATATTCACGGCGGCGCTTCCGCGGTCGGCGGCGATTGATTCGAACGCGCTCTGATGCGCCTTCCAGAATTCGTAGCGCTTCGCGTCCGCTGCGTCGCTTTTGCCGCCCGGATAAGTGGGATCGATTTTCACGATGCGGCCGGGTTGCTGGTAAGGCAAGGGACGCAGCATCACGCCGTACACGAGGCTGAAAACGGCGGTGGTGCCGCCGATGCCGATCGACAACGCCAACAGAGATGCGGCGGTGACCATCGGTGCGCGGCGCATCATGCGCGCGGCAAAGCGAAGATCCTGTGAGAAGAATTTGGGCATGGCACCGCCCTCCCAGCGCTTAGTCAGTTGAACGTCGCAAACGCGCGAAAGGTTCCCTGTGGTAGGCTCCGCGAATCGACGGTGGCGCTAGCGAGTCAGGTAGCGGTCAAGGACTCTTCCTATTTGGGAGGCAGCGTGATTGCGATGTATTGGGTGTGGACGATCGTCATCGGAATTCTGGCGGGTTGGCTGGCTGGGAAGATCTTTCGCGGCAAGGGCTTCGGAGTGGTAGTCGACCTATTGCTGGGAATTGTAGGCGCGTTACTCGGAGGTCAGCTTTTCGCTCTGATCGGGTTGGCGGCGTTTGGGCTGATCGGGAGATTGGTCGTGGCCCTCGTGGGGGCGCTGATTTTCTTGTGGTTGGTGAGGGCGGTGAAAAAGCCGTAGCGACACGGCTTCACTCCCACTGCGACACACGGAATCGGCCCTCGAGTTGGTGACTATTCTTCGCAACGTGAGCTTGGCGCTAATTTCCTAGGCACGCGGGTCGCTTGCCGGCTGCTGCCGTCGAGTCAGTGTGGTATTGCGGGACCACGATCGTTGCAGTGGCCGGGTAATATTGAATCAGAGTTACTCCGCCTTCTGCCTGAATGGAAATCTTGGCGACCTGCTTCGGGTCGTTGGCGTGATATGAAATTCCTCGGACGTCCTGCCCGTTGCGCAATCCGGCCTTGTACGCGGGTCCGTCCTCGCGCACACCTGTAACTTTGCGAGTGCTCCGCGTTGTATTTACGTCAAAGCCCAGGTCGGCCGAAGGGACCTCAACCTTCGAAAGACTTACTGCGGCGCATCCGCCGAGCGCCGCATCAGCGGGAAGCGGCAGGTCGATGCCTTCTGCTACCGCTCGCTCGAGTTGGCCGCGCGAGTCCGCGTCAATGTACCGTCCGGCGGTTTCAAAAACCCGGCTCAACGTAAGTGGCTTAGCTGCGTCCCCAACCATGTCGTACATCATGTTATCGAGCGTCTTCTTTCCTCCCGATTCCTTCCGGATTTCTCCATCAAGCCATAACGCGATCGCGCGGCCGCGCACGTATGGATCATTTGTATTCGGATATTTCCGCAGGTCGCTGTTAACGCTTTCAACGTAAGCCGGGAGATCCATCAACCCCGCACGGTAGACCAGCAGAAAGCCGTAATACTGCGTAAAGCCCTCGTGGAACCAAGTCGATTTCGTTTCCTCGCCGTTTCCGTACGTCCCCATCTTTCTCGGATTCCAGGCGTGGAAAGTCTCATGCGCGAGCTGCGGCAGCAGGCCGGAAATCGAATCCAGGCGCGACACATACATCCAGAAAGCATTGGTAAAGGCACTGCCGTCGCTGCTGCCGTGGTCCTGGTCATACGGCTTCAAAGTCACCAGAAAGTACGGAAAATTGTCGTCGTGCCAGAAATCGCGCACGAGGCCGACGACTTTTTGAATGTCGCCGATGGCATCTTCGTCCGTGAATTTCCACTCTCCGCGCACCGCGAGCACCGCAGGCTGCCGACCGATGGCAAACCTGCGAATGCGGAAATCACCGGCGGCAAAAAGCGCCTCTGCTACCGCGATCCAGGAGCCGGAAAAGAATTGGCATCTGCCGTTGGCCTCCGTCGATGTGCCGAAACTGGTAGCCAAGGCCCAGGACGCAGGGAGTTTGTGGAAATCGAAATTCGCGATCACCTGCGCCGAACGGTCGATTTCCGGATGCACCAGCGCATTTTCTCCATTGATCTCGAAGTACTCCGGCATGACCACGGGATGAAATTGCATCGGGTGGACAAGCGGACCGGACCAATCTTTGACCAGGTCGTAGGCAAGCGTCACCTCGGAGTCAGGTTTGTAGCGGATGATTCGCTCATAAGGGCGGGCGCCATCTTCGATTGTAGTTTCAGGGGAAAGCGCGCGAAGGTTCCTTACCGCATTCAGGTGTTCCCCGGCCCACTGCGTCGGAACTTCAATTTGCTCGGTGCCGCTCGCGCTGCCCTGGAAAGTCACGGTCGCATGAAGGACCGGCGCTCCGTTCGCGAGATCTGGCTCGAATGTATAGGTTACGACGCGCCCACCCCCGCTCGAGGCAAAGTGGCATTGTGCTAGCGCGGCAGGCCCCGCGACGACGAAGAGTACAAAGCAAAGAATCAATGCCGCTGGACAGTTCGACCAACGCGGAAGACTCACCGGTGCTCCTCCTGAATCGGTCTGACGCACGGCATTGAAAGTTGTAATCATGATCGAGCTTAAAACGCGTCGCGCTCAGCGAAATTATCGCCCGGCAACACGGTACCCAGTTACGCCGGCAGTTTTCCCCGGAACGGAAGTCGAGCGCGTATCCGTATGACATCCCTGGCGACTACAACCCTGCTCTCGATCTCGAAACGACCAAGACAGAATTGCTCGCGGTTTATTCGCCATGAAATTAGTCGCGCCCGACGCCGACGCAGGAACGGGCGCGGTCAATTTTGGACTCAGGGTTACTTTACAGGTTTACGCGGGCCATGGCTTCGGGAGTGTAACGCGGACCGGCGGTGACGCCCTGCGGCGCGACGCGATCGATTTCCGCGAGTTCATCCTGCGACAGCGTTACGCGCACCGCAGCAGCGTTTTCTTCCAGATAATTCCTGCGCTTCGTGCCGGCGATGGGCACGATGTCTTCGCCTTGAGCGAGCAGCCACGATAGAGCGAGCTGCGAAGCGGTGCAGTGCTTGCGGGCGGCGAGTTCTTCGATCTTTTTCACGAGATCGAGATTGCGCTGAAAGTTTTCGCCCTGAAAGCGAGGATGAAAGTGGCGGTAGTCATCCTGCGGCAGATCTTGGGGTGAGCGGAAGCGGCCGGTAAGGAATCCGCGGCCAAGCGGGCTGTAGGCGACGAAACCAATGCCGAGTTCACGGCACGCCGGCAGAATTTCACCTTCGGGGTCGCGCGTCCAGAGCGAATACTCGGTCTGAAGCGCGGTGATCGTATGCACTTTTGCGGCGCGGCGAAGCGTGGCGGCGGATGCCTCGCTCATTCCCAGATAGCGAACCTTCCCTTGGTCGATCAGCCGCGCCATCGCACCGATGGTTTCCTCGATCGGTGTGTCAGGATCGACGCGGTGCTGATAGTAGAGATCGACATGGTCGACGCCCAGGCGGCCGAGACTGCCCTCGATGGATTTGCGGACATACTCGGGCTTGCCGTTCACTCCGCTCCATTTGCCGTCCGCATCACGGACGTTTCCGAATTTCGTGGCGAGGATAACTTTGTCGCGCCTTCCCTTGAGTGCGCGACCGACTAATTCTTCGTTTGAGCCGCGGCCGTATACATCCGCCGTATCCAGAAAATTCATGCCAAGTTCGATCGCCCGATGAATCGTGGCGATGGATTCGGCATCGTCGCGGCCGGAATAAAACTCGGACATACCCATGCAGCCGAGGCCGATGGCGGAGACTTCAAGTCCCACACGGCCGAGCTTGCGTCCAGGAAAGCTAGCGAAGGATTGCGTTTGCGAGGCCACGCCGGTTCGATGTACCGGCACCCGAACTGGTCACACTCGAGGCTTGGCGGGCATCAAAGGGCGGCTAGGCAGCTCCCTGTAACTCCTCTGCACGCGTTCGCGCCGCAAAGTAGCCTTCGTGCGCGAAAAGCTCCGCATTGAGAATTGCCGCGCCGGCAGCTCCGCGAACCAAATTATGCGATAGAAGCGTGAAGCGGATGTCCATCACGGGGCATTCGCGGATTCGACCGACAACCACGGTCATGCCGTCACCGGAATCGCGGTCGAGCCGAGTCTGCGGGCGATTCTCTTCGGTACGGACTTCGAGCGGCCGAAAGGGAGCCGAGGGCAGGCCGAGTTGCTGAGGCAGGCCCGAAAATTCGCGAAGGGCTGATGCGATCTCCTGGGGCGTAGGTCGGGTCTTGAGCTTGAGCGAAACGGATTCCATATGGCCATCTATTACCGGCACGCGATTGCACTGGGCGCTGATTTTGAACTCCGCTCCGATGACCCGGCCAGCGTGCAACGCTCCCAAAATCTTCAGCGGCTCGGATTGCAACTTTTCTTCCTCGCCTGCGATGTGGGGAATGACGTTGTCGATCGCGTCGAGCGAAGCAACGCCCGGATAACCGGCGCCGGAAAGCGCCTGCATCGTGACGACGTTGATGGCTTCAATTCCGAAGGCGTCATGAATTGGCTTCAATGCAACAACAAGTCCGGCAGCGGAACAATTCGGATTTGTGGCGATGAACCCTGAACCATAGCCGCGATTGGTGCGCTGCCTCCCTACGAGCGCGATGTGCTCGGGATTCACCTCGGGCACCAGCAGCGGCACGTCCGAATCCATGCGGTGGTTGCGGCTATTGCTGATCACAGGATAGCCGGCGCGGGCGAGGCGTTCTTCGGCTTCGCCTGCAACCGACGAATCGAGCGCGGAAAGACAAATGTCGCAATCGAGATCGGGAGTGAGCGGCTGAACTTCGAGATTCGCGACGGCGGCTGGAATCTCATCGTGAATGCGCCAGTGCACGGCGTTCGAATAGCGTTTTCCAGCGGAGCGATCGGAAGCGGCGACCGCGGTGACGTGAAACCACGGATGATGACGCAGGCGATGAACGATCTGCTGGCCGACCGTTCCCGTCGCGCCGAGGACTCCCACGCGATACTGCTTCATACGGCGATGCTCCTCAATTCGGGACCGATCCATGTGCCAGTGTGCCGCGGATTGAAGGTGTTGCGAATCCGTACCGGAATGCTAGCGCCGATGAGCGGTTCGAGGGTTTGCGGATGCAGCACCTTGGCGCCGCTCCGAGCAAGATTGATGGCTTCTTCGTACGACAGTTCGTCGAGGAACACGGCAGTGTCCGCGCCGTTACGCGGGTCGCGATCGAATACACCGTCAACATCGGTCCAGATGCTGACTTCATCGGCGCCGATCGCGGCAGCCAGGAGCGTGGCCGAAAAATCGGAGCTGTTCCTGCCGAGGGTGGTGATTCTGGCGTCGCGCGTCGCTCCGATGAAGCCAGTGACGACCGGCACGATTCCGTCCTGCAAGAGCGGCCTGACATTGCGAGACGCGCGCGCATGCGTTTCATCGAGGATGGGGCTCGCCGCACCGAACTGATCGTTCGTGACGATCAATTCACTTGCGTCGATTGCTTTCGCCGCGATTCCGAGTTCATTCAGGGCCAATGCGACGAGCCGGACGCTGATGCGTTCCCCGAAGGAAAGGACCCAGTCGCTCCATTCCGAATTGGCGGTGAGAGCAGTTGCGCCGGAGATGGATGCCTGGGTTGCGGCCATCAAGCGATGAATCTCTGACGGAGTTGCAGGTAGTTCGCAAACGCCTTTCAAATTCGCGGAGATTTCGAGATGGCGCACGGCGAGCGCATCGAATTCGTCCAGCGCTCTCGACGTCTGGCCGCTGCGCACCAGCTCCACAATCCGGACAAGCGCATTCGTAACGCCACCACAGGCGGAACAGACAACAAGGATCCGATCGCGAGCCGACTCTTCGCGAATGAGGCCCGCGACGTGCCGGATCGCGTCCGCGTCGTGAAGCGAGCTGCCGCCAAATTTCAGGACTTGCATCGAGCGGCCTCCTCATTGCGGCGCAGGCATTCCGGCGGCGGCGCGCCACCGGCAATGGAAGGGACAAGCAAGACGTTGTCGCCATCCTGGAAACGATAGGCGGAACCTCCGAGGAACCGGATGTCTTCGTCATTGACGTAAATATTGACGAAGCGGCGGATTTCGCCGCGATCGTCCCGGAGATGCTTCGCAATCTCCGGAAAGCGGCTGCCCAACTCGTCGAGCAATTCCGGAAGCGCAGCGGGAGCGAGATCGACGGACTTTGCGCCGTCGGTGAATTTTCGAAGTGCGGTCGGAATCTGCACGGTGACGGGCACGGTTCACCTCGCCGCCGCTGCAAGTTCCAGCGTAGAAGAGAGCACGCGCTCAAAATCAGCCAGGCGCGGCGCGATCGGTTCGGCCAGTTCATAACGGCTGGCAAGCGCGTCCGTGGTCTTCAGCCCGTTGCCGGTGATGCAGACGACGGTGGTCTCATCGCGGCGGATGCGCCCCTGCTCCAGCAGCTTTTTGGCGACGCCCAGCGTGACGCCACCTGCGGTTTCCGCAAAGACGCCCTCGGCGCCCGCGAGCAGCTCAATAGCTTCGACGATTTCCGCGTCGGACACGTCTTCCGCCCAGCCGCCGCTCGCA
Source organism: Candidatus Acidiferrales bacterium (assembly GCA_035710585.1). Lineage (GTDB taxonomy): Bacteria > Acidobacteriota > Terriglobia > Acidiferrales > UBA7541 > DASTCZ01. The sequence goes on from DASTCZ010000013.1 coordinate 10,520, forward strand.
CGAATCGCAGCAGCCGCTGCGTTTCCGTCGGCGGGGTTTCCGATGGCGAGGGAACGCGCGATGGTCTGCGGCTTCTGCGGATCGAAATTCTCCTTGCCGTTTTTGACGGCGTCCGAGATCGGCGAGCAGCCCGTCGCCTGGGCGCCGAAAAACTTCACCGGCTTCGGCTCGACGATGCCCAGCAGCGCCAATTCGCGAAACGCCTTTGCGATCTTGCGGATAAGCGAACCACCGGCCATTGGGACGACGACGTTGTCGGGAAGGCGCCAGCCGAGCTGCTCGGCGATTTCGAAGCCGACGGTCTTTGAGCCCTCGGCGTAGTAATGGCGGAGATTTACATTGACGAAGCCCCAGTGGTGCGATTCGGCGATCTGCGAGCAGAGGCGATTGACCTGGTCGTAGTTGCCTGCGATGCGGATCAGGCGCGCGCCGTAAACCTGCGTATTCAGAATTTTCGCGGGTTCCAAATCGGCCGGCACGAAAATGCAGGCTTCGAGTCCGGCGCGCGCGGCTTGCGCCGCGACGGCGTTGGCAAGATTCCCGGTGGAGGAGCAGCTGACAATCTCAAATCCGAAGCGCTTCGCGGCGGACAGCGCGACGGCGACGACGCGATCCTTGAAGGAAAGCGTGGGGAAGCAAACGGCGTCGTTCTTGATGTAGAGGTCACCGACGCCGAGTTTGCGGGACAGATGTTTCGCGCGGACCAACGGCGTGAAGCCAACGGGAAGGTCCGGGTGGAAATTTTCGGGGAGCGGCAAGAGATCCGCATAGCGCCAGATGCTTGCGGGGCCATCTTCAATTGACTCGCGCGAGACACGGCCGCGCAGGGCCTCGTAATCGTAGGAAACTTCGAGCGGAGAAATGCACTCGGTGCAGAGAGTCAGCGGAGCGTTGCCCCACTCCCGTCCGCATTCGGTGCATCGCAATTGGTACGCTTCGGCCACGACGTCCTCATGAATCCGCCGAGTTTGAAATTGCGGGAAGGAGGCTCTTTCGGTGTTTGCCGGTGCGAATGCAGCACCGCGCACACTGAAAGACCTTCGTCTGGGGTGAGTATTAGGTTTACTGCTTGCCCGCCTTGCTTATGGGCTGCCTAACTTCCCATGTCCCCCCGCGACTCGGGGCGGGAATTGGCACCATCTGACCGGCATTGCGCCGATCCGGTTGCCGTGGCGTCATCGGGCCCGTTCCCTCGGCCACTCTGCATGAAAACTCAGGCGAAACTGCGCAAGAGTTTGTCGGGGAGAAGATACGAGGAAATACTGCTCTTGTCAATAGGAGTCCGCGACCTGTGATTGCTTTCGAGAGAACCAGCTGAATTGTATACTGAAGATTGCGGCGCGTCCGGCGTGGCACCCCGCAGATCCAGTTCGCGCCGGACGCGGCCGCATGGTTGCGTTCGGAGCTGTGCGGAGTGTTTTGTCCGCTTCTGGTGAACGCTGCGCTGACGTTAGCGTGACAGTGCCGCAGAAAGCGATTGGGCTTGGGGCCAGATTATGGGCAGTACTGGGACTGTGCTGTGGAAATCCTCATCGCGGGAGGCGATGACAGATTCCATTTCGATATGCGGGGCAAACATGGTGTCCGCCACACTTACCTCCGGCGCAAAAATTTCATCGCATGGAGGTTTTTACTCAGCGCTCGAATTTGGAAGGGCCGTATTTTCAATGCGTTCAGTTTGGCATGCGGCCTGCACTTATGTTCGCCGACGAGGGAAAGTGAGCCGAGGATCCCTTTAAGGGGATTGAGGGCTGGGCCGGCACACTTTCCCTCTCGCTGTTTTTGTACGCCTCTCCTCGCAGCAACAACTTCTCTCTTTCAAACCTTTGACGCTAAGTCTGCTTCCCGCGCAGCCGTAGTTCACTCAACACCTAAGCTACATTGAACGAGTACGTTGCGCTGGGCCCGTGTTAGGCTGAGTCGTCAACACGATGAGCGCTCGTTCTCGAAGAATAGTGATTGTTGGAGGGTGCGGGCATGTCGGTTTGCCGCTCGGGCTTGTGTTGGCCGACGTTGGAGCCCGCGTGTGGCTCCTGGACATCGACAAGGCGAAAGTCGGGCAGATCAATGCCGGCGAAATGCCTTTTCGAGAGGACGGCGCCGAACCTCTTTTGCGGCGACATGTAGGGAAAGCGCTGACGGCGACGACAGACCAGGAGTGCTTGCGCGACGCAGAGGTGGTAATCACCGTAGTAGGCACTCCGGTGGACCGGCATCTCAGTCCGGACATGAACGAAGTTTACCGGGCCATGGATGACGTGATTGGCCGGATGCCCGAGGATTCACTTCTGATCCTTCGAAGTACGGTCTATCCAGGCATCACTAAGCTGATATTTGAGCGGATTCAGACACTCGACCGGCGAATCTTGCTCGCGTTTTGCCCCGAGCGCATCGCCGAAGGGAAGGCCATCGAGGAATTAAGGGCGCTTCCGCAGCTCGTATCGGCATTCGAACCGCGCGCCATGGCAGCTGCGAAGGAACTTTTTCTGACGATCGCTCCGCAGGCGATCGAACTCAGCCCGCTCGAGGCTGAATTGGCGAAGCTGTTCTCAAACAGCTGGCGCTATCTGAATTTTGCGATTTCGAACCAATTTTTCCTGCTGGCGGAAAGCTACGGGCTGGATTTTTACCGAATCTACGATGCCGCGACGCGCGATTATCCGCGGATGAAGAGCTTCGCAAAACCGGGCTTCGCCGCGGGGCCGTGCCTACTGAAGGACACGCTGCATCTGGGCGCCTTCGCGCAGAACAATTTTTTCATGGGCCACGCGGCGATGCTCATCAACGAAGGGCTGCCGAATTTCATTGTGGAGAAGCTGCGGCGCAGCGGCGACGTCCGCCGGCGCGTGGCGATCCTGGGTATGGCGTTTAAGGCGAATTCAGACGATCCACGCGAAAGCCTTTCCTATAAGCTACGGAATCTGCTGGCGCTGGAAGCAAAGGAAGTGCTTTGCACCGATCCGTACGTCAAGGATGCGAGCCTCGTGCCGCTGGAGACGGCGCTGGAGAAAGCTGAAGTTGTGATTCTTGGCGCGCCGCATTCGGTGTACCGCGAGCTAGAAATTCCCGCGGATAAGCTGGTCGTCGATATCTGGGGTTTCTGGAAGCATGCGGTGGGGAATAAGCTCGAGATTCCGCTTGCCGCCGCAACCCCATCGCTCAGCCAGAAATGAAGATCCTCGTTACAGGCGCCAGCGGATTTATCGCCGGGTACTTAATTCAAGACTTGCTGCAGGCCGGCCATGAAGTGGTAGGGCTGGATAACCTGAGCAAGTACGGGCGTGTCGAAAAATCCTACGATAAGCAGCCGAAGTACCGCCTGGCGATCGGCGATGCGAAAGAAGTCGAATTGCTGAAATCGCTGCTTGCAGACTGCGATCACTTCGTCGCGGCCGCGGCGATGATCGGCGGAATTTCCTACTTTCATTCGTTCGCGTATGACTTGCTGGCGGAAAATGAGCGGATCACTGCCGCCGCGTTCGATGCCGCGATCCATGCGCACAACAACGGGCGACTCCAGAAAATCACCGTGCTTTCTTCGAGCATGGTTTTTGAGAGCACGACGGAATTTCCGACGCCGGAAGGATCCGAGCGGAGGTCGCCTCCGCCGCTATCGACTTACGGTTTCCAGAAGCTGGCGACGGAGTATTTCGCGCGCGGTGCGTTGTTGCAATACGGCCTGCCATATACGATTGCGAGACCATTCAACTGCGTGGGCATCGGCGAGCGGCGAGCGCTGTGCGATGCTGAAGTTCAGAGCGGGAACGTGCGGCTGGCGATGTCTCACGTGGTGCCCGACATCGTGCACAAGATTTTGAAGGGCCAGGATCCGCTGCACATCCTGGGTTCGGGAGAGCAGACGAGGCATTACACGTATGGAGGCGATCTCGCGCGGGGCATCCGCCTTTGTATTGAGCGTCCCGAAGCGCTCAATCAGGATTTCAATTTGTCCACTCCGGTGCGCACGACCGTGCTCGAGTTGGCGGAGCTGATTTGGAGGAAAATCAACGGCGCGGGGAAACCATTTCGCTATGTGTCTGACAGTCCGTACGAGCATGATGTGCAATTGCGTTCGCCGGACGTGAAAAAAGCGGAGAAAATGCTGGGGTTCCGCGCGGAGACCAGCCTGAGTAATATCCTTGACGAAGTAATCCCCTGGATCGCCGAGCAGATTCGCCATGGAACAATCTAAGGCCGCGCCCGCGCTCACTGACCGGGAGCTGGAGAAAGCGTACGCGCACCGGTTTGCCGGCGAGGAGAAACAACGGCAGCGGGTGTGGAACGCGCTGGTCGCGCACTTTTTTCAGAAATGGGTACGTGCAGACGATACCGTGGTGGATCTGGGCGCGGGTTACTGCGAATTCATCAACGCGGTGCGCGCCGAACGCCGCTATGCGATCGATTTGAATCCGGAATTGCGAAGCCGGGTCGGATCGGGTGTGACTCCCGTGGTGCAGGACATAACTCAGCGCTGGAATCTGCCGGATGGCTCCGCGAACGTGGTTTTCACGAGCAATTTTCTTGAACATCTGCCGACGAAGAGCGATCTCACGCATTGCCTCGAGGAATCGCGCCGGATCCTGCAGCCTGGCGGCCGGTTTATCGCGCTCGGACCCAACATTCGCTTCGCATACAAAGTTTATTGGGATTATTTCGATCACTTTCTGCCGCTAAGCGACCGGTCGCTTGTTGAAGCGCTGGAGCTGCACGGATTTACCGTCGAGCGCGCGATACCGAGATTCTTGCCCTTCACGATGAAGGGAAAGCGCCCTCCGAGTTCACTGGCGATTCGGATGTATTTGGCGCTTCCCATTTTTTGGCCGCTCTTCGGCCGGCAATTTCTGATCGTCGCCAAGACGTAGCGCCGTGCCTCCCGCGCTGCAGATCGTCATCCCCGTTTACAACGAAGCAGAAAACTTTCCCAAGCTACATGCCGCGCTCGATGCGGCTGTCCACGAGCCATTTCGAGCCACCGTTGTCTACGATTTCGATGAGGATACGACGATTCCCGCTGTGCGATGCGCCATCGAAGCAGGCGACGCCAGGTTCCGGCTGCTGAAGAACTCTGTAAAGCGCGGCGTTGTGGGCGCGTTACTTACTGGATTTCGATCTGTGAAGGAAGGCCCGGTGCTCGTGGTGATGGGAGATTTGTCCGACGATCTGGCAAAGGTCGATCCGATGGTGGAACTCTACCGCGCCGGTTGGGACATTGTCGCCCCCAGCCGGTACACGCTCGGCGGCAAAATGATCGGCGGACCATTTGTGAAAAGAAATCTTTCGAGGTGGGCGGGGCGCTCTCTTCGCGTGTTGCGCGGGCTTCCCACATCCGATCCGACGAACGCGTTCAAGCTTTACGACGCGGAGATGCTCCATCGTTTGCAGCTCGAAAGCGACGGCGGCTTCGAATTGAGCCTGGAAATCACCGTAAAGGCCTTCCTGGCAGGCTATCGCATTACACAGATTCCGGCGACATGGAGCGATCGCACGTCGGGCGAATCCCGATTCCGGCTTTGGCATTGGTTGCCAAAGTATCTTCGATGGTATTTCTACGCTTTCCGCCCAAAGCACGAACGCACGCGGACGCTTGCGGCGCGCTCGCCGGCGGCGTAACTGCGCACGGCCGATCAATTTTCCCAATCGAGAATTGGAACTAGCCTCCGCCGTGTTGCACGTCATCTTCATCGGCGGTATTCTTTCGTCTCGGTCTTGCCCCTTCATTGGAGCGAATGCCGAAAGCGGTACGCGGCGCGGTCGGAATTGAGGCGCTGCGCAACGATCGGCAACCGCTCCGCAAAACCCGGGGCTCGGATTTGAAAGTATCTTTCCTCGCCGGACGCTTCCGGTGAGGCTGGGTCCGCCGGGAAAAACCGAGACATTTTTTACAGAGGCCGGCCGGAGACTCGAATCTCGACTTCATGGCATCCGCTCAAAATCCGCCTGTCATTGGTCCCGGCCATACCTACGCATCCGTTACCGACAAAATCAGTTCAATCGTATTGACGCGGAAGACTCCGCGCGGCTGGATCTTTGGTTTTGCGATCGCGTTTTCATTATTCATGCTGTTCAACTACGCAGTCACCTATCTGTTGGTAAGGGGCGTCGGCATCTGGGGCATCAATATTCCGGTCGGATGGGGATTTGCGATCGTCAATTTCGTGTGGTGGATCGGAATCGGCCACGCCGGAACATTAATTTCCGCAATATTGCTGCTGCTGAAGCAAACCTGGCGCACATCGATCAACCGCTTCGCCGAAGCGATGACGATTTTCGCGGTGGCTTGCGCGGGCATGTTTCCCTTGCTTCACATGGGCAGGCCGTGGCTTTTTTACTGGCTGCTGCCTTATCCGAACACGATGTATCTGTGGCCACAGTTCCGGAGCCCGCTGGTTTGGGACGTGTTCGCCGTCTCGACCTATGCGACGGTCTCGCTGCTTTTCTGGTTCGTGGGATTGATTCCGGACCTCGCAACACTGAGGGATCGGGCGGTGAATCGACCGGCAAAAGTCATCTATGGATTTTTGGCGATGGGCTGGCGCGGGTCGGCGGTGCACTGGTCCCGGTTTGAGACGGCTTCACTACTGCTCGCCGGGTTGGCGACGCCATTGGTTGTTTCGGTGCACACAGTAGTCAGTTTTGACTTCGCTGCAGCGATCGTTCCCGGCTGGCACACCACAATTTTCCCGCCTTACTTCGTTGCCGGGGCAATTTACTCGGGCTTTGCGATGGTTCTCACACTTGCGATCCCGATGCGAAAGTTTTACGGCCTGGACGATTTCATCACGATGCGCCACTTGGACAACATGGCGAAGGTGATGCTTGCGACCGGACTGATCGTCGCCTACGGCTACGTGATGGAAGCGTTCGGTTCGTTTTACAGCGGAAATATCTTCGAAAAATACATGACGCTGAACCGGTGGAAGGGGCCTTACGCTTTCTTTTACTGGCTTTTGATCACGTGCAACATCGTGATTCCGCAATCGCTCTGGTTCACGCGCGTTCGCAAAAATGTCGGCGCGCTCTTCACGCTGTCTCTTGTCGTAAACGTGGGCATGTGGCTCGAGCGGTTCATCATCGTGGTGACCAGCCTCCATCGCGACTTTCTGCCTTCGTCGTGGCGCATCTACATTCCCACTCGCTGGGACTGGGCGACCTACGTCGGAACGATTGGCCTTTTCTTGACGCTATTTTTCCTGTTTATCCGGTTTTTGCCGGCGATTTCCATTTTTGAGATGCGCACGCTCGTGCCGATGTCCCAGGAAGAGGGGAAGAGCACGTAGCGCGCGGCTCGAGAAAACGAAATCATGTCGCAAGTTTTTCATCGCAGCACGAACACCATCGCCCGCCTGAGCATTTATGGAGCATTGTTTTTGATTGCCGGCGGCGTTTACGTGCTGTACGTGTTTGCGGGCTCGCCGTACGTGACGGACGCGAACGAAGCCAAGGATCAACCGGTTCCTTTCAGCCATCGGCATCACGCGGCCGAGCTCGGGATCGATTGCCGCTACTGCCATACGTCGGTTGAGTCGTCGTCAGACGCCGGAATGCCCGCGACGCGGACGTGCATGACATGCCATTCGCAGATTTGGGTGGGCAGCCCGATGCTCGAGCCGGTGCGATCGAGCTACCGCGAGGATAAATCGCTGCAGTGGTCGCGCGTGAACGCAGTTCCCGATTTTGTCTACTTCAATCACAGCATTCACATCGCCAAGGGAGTGGGCTGCACTACGTGCCACGGGCCGATGGGAGAAATGCCGCTCACCTGGCGAGCGAATTCGCTACTGATGGGCTGGTGCCTCGATTGCCATCGCTCGCCGGAAGATTACGTGCGGCCGCGCGATCAAGTGTTCAACGTGAACTATCAGCCGCCCTCGAACCAGCATGACATGGGCCGGATTCTGGTGAGGGATTACAAGATCAAGAGCCTCACGAACTGTACGACGTGCCACCGATGAACGAGCAGAAACATAACTTGGCGCAGATATCGAACGCGCAACCGTCAGGAACGCGCAATCTGAGCTTGGATGAACTGCGTGCGCGCGCGTCGGCTCTAAATGGCAAGCGGTTCTGGCGAAGCCTGGAAGAGCTTGCGGACACCCCGGAGCATCGCGCCTTTCTCGAAAATGAATTCCCCTACGATCCGGCAAACGAACCGCAGGAGCTCGAGCGGCGTGACGTTTTGAAATGGATGGCGGCATCGGCGGCGCTCGCGGGGCTTTCCGGGTGCACGAAAATGCCGGAGCAGAAAATCGTTCCGTACGTCACGCCCCCGGAGGAAATCATCCCCGGACGGCCGCTTTTTTATGCGACATCCCTAACTCAGGACGGAATCGCCAGCGGCGTGCTCGTGGAAAGCCACATGGGCCGCCCGACGAAGGTTGAAGGCAATCCGCAACATCCGGCGAGCCTCGGAGCGACGGATTTCAAGACGCAAGCGGCGATTTTGGGGCTGTACGATCCCGATCGCTCGCAGACGATCATTCGCGAAGGCCATATCAGCAGTTGGGGCGCGTTCGTCAACACCGTCAACGATCTGCGTACGACCTTCGGGACGAATAAAGGCGATGGGCTTAGAATTCTGACGGGCACCATCACTTCGCCGACCGTCGCCGCGCAAATCCAGGATCTACTGAAGCAATTTCCCTCGGCGCGATGGCACCAATGGAATTCCTGCAGCCGCGATAATGCACGCGAAGGCGCGAAGCTTGCACTCGGGCAATACGCCAACACGGTGTATCGCTTCGATCGAGCGGATGTGATCCTCTCCCTCGATTCGAATTTTTTGTACGAAGGCCCCGGCGCGGTGCGCTACGCGCGCGATTTCGCGGCGCGGCGCGATCCCCAAGGATCGCAACCGATGAACCGCTTGTACGTGATCGAGCAATCCGCGACTACGACAGGCGCGATGGCCGATCATCGGCTGGCGGTGCGAGCGACCGACGTGGAATCAATCGCGCGCGCCATCGCGGGAAGCGGGCAGCCGCCGCAAGCCGCAAATGTTCCCAAGGGATGGGTCGAAGCGCTCGTGCGCGATTTGCAATCGCACCGCGGACGCTCGATCGTAATCGCGGGAGATGCGCAGCCGCCGGTGGTTCATGCCATCGCGCACGCAATCAACGCGGCGCTCGGAAATATCGGGAGCACTGTCATCTACACCGATCCGGTGGAAGCCAACCCTGAAAGCCAGCTCGATTCGCTCCGGCAGCTCTGTGCGGACATTGCCGCTGGCCGCGTGCATACGCTTTTCTTACTGGGCGTAAATCCTGTGTACGACGCGCCGGCCGATCTCGACTTCACCTCGAAATTGTTAAGCGTCGATTTCCGCGCGCACCTAGGACTTTACGAGGACGAAACCGCCGAGCTTTGCCACTGGCACATCCCGATGGCGCACGAGCTTGAATCCTGGGGCGACGCGCGCGGTTACGACGGAACGGCCGGAATCATTCAGCCGCTGATCGCACCGCTCTACGACGGGCGCACGGCGCATGAAATTCTTGGTGCTCTTGCCGGACAGCCGGACAAATCCCCGCACGATTTCGTCGGCGATTTCTGGCGTGGGAAACATGCGGGCGCAGACTTCGACGCGTTCTGGCAAAAATCACTCCACGACGGCGTGATCGTGGATACGGCATTCCAGCCAAGGCAAATCGGAGGCGCGAAAACCTCGCCGCCTCCAAGCGCGAATTCGCAGCGGGGCGACCTTGAAATCGTTTTTCGGCCGGACCCCACGATCGGCGACGGCTCGCTTGCGAATAACGGCTGGCTGCAGGAGCTACCGAAACCGATTACGCGGCTTGCGTGGGACAACACGGCGCAAATGAGTCCCGCAACGGCAGCGCGGTTGCAGCTTGCGTCGAAAGATTACGTCCGCATTTCGCTGAACGGCAGTTACGTGCAGGCGCCGGTTTTCGTCGTGCCGGGCCACGCCGATAACTCCGTCACGCTGCATCTTGGCTACGGACGAAAGCGCGCGGGTAGAGTCGGCTCCAATATCGGGTTTGACGCGAATCTCGTTCGCGCGTCCTCAGCTCCCGATATTGCCTTTGGCGCGCAAATCTCGAAACTCTCAAGCGGCTACGCGCTCGCGGCAATGCAACTTCAGCAATCAATTTCCGGCGATCCTGATTCGCAGGATTTGGAAAGCGAAAACGCATTTCTGCGCAACGCCGTCCGCGTCGGAACGGTCGACGAATACCGCAAGGATCCGAAGTTCGCGCAGGAGATGGCCGAACCTCCTCCGCGCGAGCTGTCGCTCTATCCCGGCGTCGCGTATTCCGGCTATTCGTGGGGCATGGCCATCGATTTGAACAAATGCGTCGGGTGCAACGCGTGCGTGGTCGCTTGCCAATCGGAAAACAACATATCGGTAGTGGGCAAGGAAGAAGTCATGCGCGGGCGAATCATGCACTGGATTCGCATGGACACGTATTTCCGCGGCGGGATCGAAGATCCGGAAACGTATTTCGAGCCCGTGCCGTGCATGCACTGCGAAAACGCTCCCTGCGAAGGCGTGTGCCCCGTGGGCGCGACGGTGCACAGCCCCGAAGGGCTCAACGAAATGATTTACAACCGTTGCGTTGGCACGCGCTACTGCTCGAACAATTGTCCCTATAAGGTCCGCCGGTTCAATTTCCGGCTGTACGCCGATTTCACGACGCCGTCGCTCGAGCCGATGCGGAATCCGAACGTGAGCGTGCGCAGCCGCGGAGTGATGGAGAAGTGCTCGTACTGCGTGCAACGAATCCAAGCGGCCAAGATCGATTCGGAACGCGAGGATCGCTTCGTGCGCGACGGAGAAATCCAGACTGCCTGCCAGCAGGCGTGCCCGGCGCAGGCGATCGTATTCGGCGACATCAACAACAAGGAAAATCGCGTGGCGAAGTGGAAAGCCGATCCGCGCAATTACACTTTGCTCTCGGAGCTGAACACGCGCCCGCGAACCACTTACCTGGCGCGGCTGCGCAATCCAAATCCGGAAATGCCCGGCGAAAAAGCGGCGCCGGAAGCACACGGCGGTTGAACGAGCAGCGATGATCAAGCGCCATCCCACTTACGGATTGCTCGCGGAATTCGAGACGCCCGAGGCGCTTCTCGCCGCCGCGCAGCGCACGCGCTCCGCCGGCTACACGCGAATCGATGCCTTCACGCCAATGCCTGTAGAGGGATTAGCGGACGCGGTGGGATTTCATCGCACGAGCCTGCCGCTGGTGGTGCTGATCGGGGGAATTCTTGGCGGGCTGACCGGATTTTTCATGCAGTACTACGCAAACGTGTACAGCTTTCCGCTGAACATCGCGGGCAAACCGCTGAATTCGTGGCCGGCGTGGATCATCATCACGTTTGAGCTCACGATCCTCGGAGCGGCGCTCTCCTGCGTGTTCGGCATGCTGGCGATGAACGGGCTGCCGGCGCCCTATCACCCGGTGTTCAATGCGCCGCGATTTGCAATGGCGTCTCGCGACCGCTTCTTCCTCTTGATCAAAGCGCGGGACAAGCAATTTGACGGCGCGAAGACGAAGGATTTTCTGCTTGGGCTGCATCCGCGCGAGGTGACCGACGTCAATGCGTAAGCTCCGGATGCCGCCGTCGCGAAGTTTTGCTGCAGGCTTTCTACGGTTGCGATCAATTCTGATCGCCGCTTTCTGCGGAATGCTTCTCGCCACGGGCTGCAGGCAGGACATGCAGGTCCAGCCGCGCTACAACCCCTACGACGCTTCGCATTTTTTTGACGACGGCCGCAGCGTGCGCCAGCCTGTGCCCGGCACGGTCGCGCGCGGTCACCTTCATCTGGATGAGCTGCTCTACACCGGGAAAATCAACGGCAAGGAAGCGGATGTTTTTCCGTTTCCGATTACGCGCACTGATCTCAATCGCGGGCGCGAACGCTACGACATCTATTGCAGCCCGTGTCATGACTACACGGGAAGCGGGCGCGGCATGATCGTACTGCGTGGATTTCCGCAGCCGCCCTCGTTTCACATGGACCGTTTGCGGCAGGCCCCCGCCGGACATTTTGTGGACGTCATCACGAACGGGCTGGGCGTGATGTATCCGTATGGCGATCGCGTTTCGCCGGAAGACCGTTGGCGCATCGCCGCTTACATTCGCGCGCTGCAATTGAGCCAGCAGGGCAGCACGTCTGATGTGCCGGAATCCGCCCGTGCGCAGCTCCAGTCTCAGCAAACAAAATCTCCGGGTGCGCCGAGATGAGCGAGCGTCAGTTCAATCCCGCGCAATTTGATGGCTTGCGCCGTAATTCGCTGATCGCGGGTGGCGCGCTTCTGCTGATTTCTCTCGTGGAACTTTTCATTCACCCGCAAACGTTTTTCCGGTCCTATCTTTTCTCGTTCGCATTCCTGATTTCGTTTCCTCTGGGCTCGCTCGCAGTGCTGATGCTGCACCATCTGACCGGCGGCGGCTGGGGTTATGTAATCCGGCGGCCGCTGGAAGCGGCATCGCGGACGCTGTGGATGCCTGCCGTTTTTTACGTGCCGCTGCTGCTCGGGATGCGATATCTGTACGTGTGGGCGCGGCCGGGAGCGGCGGACACTCCGCTCGTGCATCCGCGCCACTTCTATTTGAACGTGCCGTTTTTCCTAGTTCGCAGCGCGATTTATTTCGGCGTGTGGTTTTGGCTGATGCGCACCCTGAATCGCTGGTCGCGCGAGCAAGACGAAAACGGCGACCCCGAATTGAGCGCGAAGCTCGCCGGTATCAGCGGCCCGGGAATGGTGCTCTACGGCTTCACGATGTCGTTCGCGGCGATCGACTGGATGATGTCGCTCGAACCGGATTGGTTTTCGAGCATCTACGGGCTGATTTTCCTGGTCGCGCAGGCCATCGTCGCGATGTCGTTCGTGATTTTGGTTGCGCGCCGGCTTGCGGAAGGAGAGCCGATTGCCGCGATTGCCACGCCGGTGCGCTTCAACGATCTCGGAAATTTGCTCCTCGCGTGCGTGATGCTGTGGGCGTATTTTTCCTTCTCTCAATTTCTGATCATCTGGTCCGGAAATCTTCCCGAGGAAATTTCCTGGTACATGAGCCGCGCCAACGGCAGCTGGGCGAAGTTTGCGATCGTGCTGATCCTCTTTCACTTCGCCGTTCCATTTTTTCTTCTGCTCTTGCGCAGCGTGAAGCGCCACGGCGCCCTGAGTTTTGTTGCGGCGCTGTTGATTGTGCTGTCGATTTTCGACTTCTTTTGGCTAATCGTTCCGGCGTTTGAGCCTTCCGTAGTGAGCGTTCATTGGACTGATCTGACGCTTCCTCTCGGAATGTTTGGCGTGTGGCTATGGGTGTTTTTCGGGGAATTGAGCTCGCGAGCGCTGCTGCCGGCGCGCGATCCGCGGCTCGCAGAGGTTTTGGAACATGCAGCAGAACACTGAAATCGCGTCCACCGTGAACGCTGGCTACGAAAAGCGCGACGTGAATTTTCGCGCCGCGTACATTTTCGGCGCCACGCTCGCGGCTGTGCTGATCGTCGTGATCTTCGCGATGCGCGGACTCTTTGGATATTTTTCGGAAGCGCAGACGCTCGGGCCCCCGGCGACTCCTTTCAAGAACGTGCGGGAGCTCCCTCCATCGCCGCGCCTGCAGCCAGATCCCAAGAGCGATCTCGCGAGAACGCTCGAAGACCAGCAGCAACTCTTGAATTCCTACGGCTGGGCGGACCAGGGCACAGGCAAGGTACGCATTCCCATCGACCGCGCGATGGACATGCTCCTCCAGCGCGGCCTGCCGGTGCGCGGCCAGGCAGCCGCGCCATCCGAAGCGGCGGCGCAGCCGAAAAAGAAGGCCAGCCAATGACGACCGGAAAAATGCTGCGGGGAGTCTACGCGGCCCTAGTTTTCGCGGCCTTCGGCGTAGCAGCGCCATCCGGCGCATTTGCGCAAGACATGCTTTCGCAAAATCCGACCGGTAAGCCGGAAGTTCTCAAGAATGTCGGATTCGACCAGAAGCTGGATTCGCAAATTCCGCTTGATTTGACGTTCCGCGACGAACGAAATTCGGACGTAACGCTGCGGCAATTCTTCACCACGAAGCCCGTAGTTCTCACGCTTGTTTATTACGAATGCCCAATGCTGTGCACCGAAGTCCTCAACGGAACCTTGAATTCCCTGAAGGAAGTCCCGCTGGCGATCGGCACGGACTACGAGATCGTCACGGTCAGCATCGACCCGAACGAAAAGCCGCCGCTTGCGGAAGCGAAGCGGACGATGTACGCGGGGCTACTCAATCAGCCCGGTGCGATGACCGGTTGGCATTTCCTGACCGGCAGCGAAAACGAAATCCGGCGGCTCGCGGCGAGCGTTGGCTTCCGCTACGTCTACGATCCCGCGTCGAAGCAGTTCGCGCACGCGGCGGGCATCGTGATCGCTACTCCCAACGGGCGCGTCTCGCGCTATCTCTTCGGGCTCGAGTTTCCTCCGCGGGACATGCGTCTCGCGCTCGTAGAAGCTTCGTCGCAGAAGATCGGCTCGCCGATTACTGACGCGATTCTGCTCTATTGCTTTCATTACGATCCCACCACCGGAAAGTATGGATTGGTGATCACCAATATTGTCCGCGCGGCGGGCGCCCTCACCGCATTGGCCATTGCGATCGGCATGATCGTGCTTTTCCGGCGCGAAAAGTATTCGCCCGTCGCGCATCACGCCGCGGTCCAAAGGAATTGATTCGGGAATGCTGATCTCGCTCCACAACCCGCTTGCACTGATGCTGCAAGGCATTGGCATCCCGATCAGGCCCACGCCTGGATCGACCATCGCCGAGGGCGTCGATCGGCTACACTTTTTTCTGACCGGAATCACGCTCTTTTTCACGTTCCTGATCTTCACCGTGATTTTTTATTTCGCCATCCGGTACCGGCGGCGATCCGAAGACGAGGTGCCGCCACCGACGGTCACTTACCTTCCGCTTGAGCTGACGTGGACGATCATCCCGACGTTGATCGTCGCGGTCGTGTTTGTCTGGGCTTCCAGTCTGTATTTCCAGAACTCGCGTCCGCCCAACGCCTCGATGGAAATCTTCGTAGTCGGAAAACAGTGGATGTGGCATTTGCAGCATCCCGAAGGCCCGCGCGAGATCAACGAGCTTCATGTGCCCATCGGTGTGCCCGTGAAACTCACGATGACGTCCGAGGACGTGATTCACGGATTTTTCATTCCCGCATTTCGCGTGAAAAAAGACGTGCTGCCGGGCCGGTACTCGTCGATCTGGTTTCAGCCGACGCAGCTCGGGCAATTTCACCTTTTCTGCTCGCAATATTGCGGAGCGGAACATTCCGGGATGGAGGGCTGGGTCTACGTGATGACCGCTTCGGACTACGCGTCGTGGCTCGCGGGCGGCGTGAAGGGCCAGTCGATGACGCAGGTCGGCGAAAAGCTCTTCACGCAATACGGATGCAACACTTGCCACAAGCCGGACAATTCGGGAAAGGGTCCCTCACTCAATGGCGTGTTCGGCCATCCGCAAAAGCTTGCCGATGGGCGCACGCTCGTCGTGGACGAAGGATTTCTGCGCCAGGCGATCACGAATCCGAATTCCATGCCCATTCCGGGTTACACGCCGGTGATGCCGTCGTTTCAGGGCCAGCTCAACGAGGACCAGATTCTCCAACTCCTCGCCTACGTGAAGTCGCTCGCGGCGCAGCCAAATTCGCAAAGGATGAATCCATGAGTACCGCGGTTGCCGAAGTTCCCGTCGAGTCGCGGGTCAACTACCTGAACGCCAATTACGGCTGGCGGTCGTGGCTCTTCACGACGGATCACAAGCGCATCGCGCTGCTCTATCTCGTCTCCATCACTTTCATGTTTTTTGTGGGCGGCTCAGCGGCGGTTCTGATGCGCCTGCATTTGCTCACGCCGCAGGGCACGCTGGTTCAGCCGGAGACGTACAACAAGCTTTTCACCGTACACGGGCTGGTGATGGTTTTCTTTTTCATGATTCCGTCGATTCCGGCGGTGTTGGGAAATTTCCTCGTGCCGATGATGATCGGCGCGCGCGATCTGGCCTTCCCGAGATTGAATTTGCTGAGCTGGTACGTCTACATCACCGGGGCGCTCTTCACGCTCTACAGCATCCTGATGGGAGGCGTCGATACCGGCTGGACTTTCTATACGCCCTTTAGCAGCACCTACGCGAACACTCATGTGATTTCGGCCGCGCTCGGCGTATTCATCACCGGCTTCAGTTCGATCCTCACCGGCCTCAACTTCGTGGTGACGATTCACAAGATGCGCGCACCGGGACTCACCTGGTTCAAGCTGCCGCTCTTTTTGTGGTCGATGTACGCGACGAGTATCATCTTCATCCTCGGCACGCCGGTGCTCGCGATCACGATCCTTCTGGTGTTTGCCGAGCGGCTCCTCCACGTCGGCATCTTCGACCCGCGCCTTGGCGGCGACCCGCTGCTCTTCCAGCATCTGTTCTGGTTTTATTCGCACCCCGCCGTCTACATCATGGTTCTGCCGGGGATGGGCGTGGTCAGCGAGGTGATCGCGTGCTTTTCGCGGAAGCGCATCTTCGGCTATAGCTTCGTCGCGTTTTCCAGCCTGGCCATCGCGATCATCGGATTCCTAGTGTGGGGCCATCACATGTTCGTGGCTGGGCAATCGGTTTACGCGAGCCTGATTTTTTCAGTGCTCAGTTTTCTCGTGGCGATTCCATCGGCGATAAAAGTTTTCAATTGGACCGCGACTCTCTACAAGGGTTCGATCTCCTATCAAGCGCCGATGCTGTATGCGCTCGGTTTCATCGGCCTGTTTACGATGGGCGGGCTGACGGGACTCTTCCTCGCGTCTCTCGCCACCGATGTGCACCTGAGCGGCACTTATTTCATCGTTGCGCACTTTCACTACATCATGGTCGGCGGCGC
>DASTCZ010000014.1:0-13117 GCA_035710585.1 Candidatus Acidiferrales bacterium
GGACAGGGCCGGAAGTACCATTGACCGCAGCGGGGCGAAAACCGAAATTGGAGCTGCGGCGGTTTGCAGACCCGAGAGGTTGTGGAGAAATCCCGCCTGTCTGCAAGCTGCCGCGCTATTTGGACGCGACCCATTCGCCGCGACTACCCCCGTCGCGCCTCAGGGTCTTCGCCTCGACGATAATCCCGTCGAGGCTCGAGAGGTTGTGGAGAAATCCCGCCTGTCTGCAAATCGCCGCATTTTTTCTTCTCAGCGCTAGCGGCTAACTGAAGCCGAATCGAGAGGTCCCACCATCGCACTGCCTAAAACTGCAATATTCGGATCATTTGTAAAAATTTTGTCTGCTGGTTAATCAAGAGATACTGTGTGCAAAAATGAGAATCGAGAACAGTCTGGACACTTTTCACAACGATTCGCGAAATCGCACACTTCATTTTTCGGAGATTTCTACAACTTCTGGGACACAAAAGACCGCTTGACTTGAAGGCATCACTGCAACTCACACAGCCTAAACCGGATAGAAAAATAAGCTCGCAGGGAATAAATGGAAGCGATATTGCATTTGCACTATTCAAGTGCAACTTTCGAGCGGGGAAATGGTGGCCTGTCGGGCAGGCCTGCTCGGAGCAACCAAAAATCGCGCGATCCGATATTGCCGGAGGCAACGGCCGGCAAATGTCTCCCAGGGAACCCGAGATTCCCGTAACGACCGTGCGAGGGGAGCCGCTTTTGCGCGGCTAAGCATCGCAGGGGATCCCGAAACTCCCGCGAAAAACTGAAACGCGAAGTGCGCAGGCCGTCGTGGTGCGCGGCCAGAGCGGCAGGTGTGCCGCTCGAAAGGCCGCCAACGGACGCAATGCTTGAGGTGTGTCCAAGCCGCGGTAAAGCAGTTCTTCCGCGGCCACGGCGAATTTCATACGGAGGCATCGATGTTGCGATCAAGCTGGAAAGTGGTATGGGTGCTGGCACTGGTGCTCGGAATTTGTGCATCGGCTCCGGCACAGGTTCCCACGGGGACGATTTCCGGAACCGTGGTGGACAAGCAGGGACTGGCGGTGAGCGACGCGCAGGTGACGATCACCAGCCAGGATACGGGAACGAAATTCACGGCGAAGACGGCGTCGAACGGCGGATTCCAGGTGAGCCGGCTCGATTTCGGTCTCTACACCGTGGAGATTTCGAAGGATGGATTCAAGATGGAATCAGTAAGGGACATCAAGCTCGATGCGTCCACGGAGCATTCAGTGCCGCCGATCACGCTCGAGGTTGGCACGATGTCCGAGACTGTGACCGTCGAAGGCGGCGCCGGACAGGTGCAGACCTCTGACGCGACAGTTACTTCCGTTGTCGATGAACAGCAGCTCAACGACCTTCCCATTCTGGACCGGAACCCATTGAATCTGTTGGGACTGGAGCCGGGCGTAAATCAGAACGGACGCACGACAACAGTCGTCAACGGGCAACGCAGCTCTTTTACGAGCATGACGCTCGACGGCGTCAACATCCAAGATAATTTCATTCGTTCGAATGACCTCGATTTCGTGCCGAACTTGCTATTTTTGAGCCAGACGAGCGAGTTCACGCTTAATTCACAGAACGGCGATCCGTCGCAGGGCGGCGGAGCTTCGGCGGTGAGCATCGTGACGCCGCGCGGAACCAACAACTGGCACGCGAATCTCTTTTGGTACTACCGCAGCAACAAATGGGCTGCCGGAGACTGGTTCGATAACGCCAGCGGCGTGCCGAAGGTGGGACTCAACCAGAATCAGGGCGGCGCAAATGTGGGCGGACCGCTGCTGAAGAACAAGCTGTGGGTCTATGGTTATTTCGAGTTCTTGTCACTGGGGCAAACGTCCGCGGAAGACCGGACGATCCTCACGCCAGGAGCGCGGACCGGCACTTTCCAGTACAAGACGAGCTGCAACAACACGACGATCGCTTGCCCGGCCGGCGTAACGCCTGGGCAGCTGATTTCCGTGAACGTATTGAGTTTGGAAAATTCGTCACGCGGCGGTGCATCACCGGTGTTCAAGATTGACCCGGCGATCGCCTCGTTGCTCACCAGTGTTCCAACCGCGGGGAACAATACGCGGCGCGGCGACACATTCAACACGACGGGCTTTGCGTTCAACGCGCGGAGCGACAACAAGCTCAAGAATCCGGGCATCCGCTTCGACTACGACGCAAACGCTCACAACTCGTTTTCCGGGACGTACCAGTGGAACCGGCAGACGGTGGACCGGCCGGATATCGACACTTCCTTCGACGTGGTTCCCATCGTCAACAACGACGACAAGACGAATTTCGCGTCGGTGGCATGGCGATGGAGCCCGCGGGACAACCTGACGAACGAAGTGCGGTTCGGGTTCGATCTGGCTCCGGCGCTCTTCAACACCTCGCAGGCGTTCGGCCCGACGATCATTACCGGGACGGATTTCTCGAATCCGTTGCCGAATTTCTTCGCGCAGGGCCGCACTACGCACACGTGGAGTTGGCAGGACAACGCCAGCTACGTGAAGGGCAATCATACGATCATCGCGGGATTTCAGGTGCAGAGAATCACGGTGAACCCGTTCAATTTCGCGGGAACGTCGGAAGGCCTTGCGCTGGGATTCAGCACGTCTGATCCTTTCGCTCTGAAGAACGGCGATTTCCCCGCGCCCATCTCCGCGAATATTCTGGCGAACGCCAACAATCTTCTGGCAACGCTCGGCGGATTTGTTGGATCCACGTCCGAAACATTCAACATAACCAGTCCGACCTCCGGATTCGTCCCGGGCGCGGCGACGGTGCAAAACTTCCGCACGGATGACTGGTCGCTCTACGCCGGGGATTCGTGGAGGCTGCGCAGGAATCTTACAGTCACATACGGTCTGCGGTGGGAATACGTGAGCCCAATCGCGGAGCGGGACGGGCTGATGCTTCTTCCAGTGGTGCCTTCGGGCCAGACCATCCAGCAAACGCTGCTTTCGAATGCGAGTCTTGACTTCGTCGGTGGACCGAATAACCGGCTCGCGTACAACAAGGACCTGAAGGACTTCGCGCCAAACATTGGAGTGGCGTGGGATCCCTTTGGAAACGGCAAGACGGCCATTCGCGCGGGATATTCGATCCACTACGTGAACGACGACGTCGTTTCCGCAGTAGCGAACGCAGTTTCGGGCAACGCGGGACTGGTATCGTCGCCGGCGAATTCAAACGTCTTCGCGACGATCAGCGGTGGAAACGGCGCACCGGCAACTTCGCCGCTCGCAGCTCCCCCGTTCCAGATTCCGATCACGTTCCAGCAGAACTTCAACAATCTCGGCGGCTCGTTGAATAATGCGGGCTTCGCGATCGCGCCGGACCTGCGCACGCCATACGTGCAGGAATGGAATCTTTCCGTGCAACGCGAAATTGGCTGGAAGACGCTCCTGACGGTTTCCTACGTCGGGAATCACGGCACAGACCTCATCCGCGGCATTGACATCAACCAGGTGACAATCAATTCGAACGGATTCTTGGCGGATTTCAACCGCGCGCGAAACAACTGCTTCCTTTCGATTGCGGCCAATGGCTCCTGCAACATCAATTTCAACGGGCCGGGCAGCCAGCCATTGCAGGTGTTCCCGACGTTGCCGGGAGGAGGAGTCCCTGGGAACGGCACCGTGCAAGCAGATATCGAGCAGGGACAAGTTGGATCGCTCGCCGACCTGTATCACACCAATGGAATCGAGGCATTTCCGGGGCAATTTACGCCAAGTGAATTGATCCGCGGCGGCGACTTGCTGGAAAACTTCTCGAGCTCGACCTACCACGCAGGAGTCGTGGAAGTCCGGCGCCGGTTCAAGTCGGGGCTCTTCTTCCAGGCCAGCTACGTGTTCAGCAAGGTGCTGGACGACGCAGATGGTTCGCAGAACAACTTCCAACCGTTTATCGATAACGCGAATCCGCAGAACGAGCGCGGACGAGCGACATTCGACCTGACGCATGCGTTCAAGGCAAACTTCGCGTACGAGTTGCCGTTCGGCAAGGGCCACATGCTCTCGCCGAGCAACGGCATCTTGAACCGCATCGTTTCGGGATGGACCACCTCTTCGATCTTCACTCTGCAGAGCGGCTCGCCATTTTCGATTCTTTCGGCACGCGGCACGGTGAATCGCAGCGGACGATCGGGAACGGAAACGGTGGACACGTCGCTGACGGGGGCTCAGATTCGCTCGGCTCTGCAGACGTCTTTCCCGGGCACGGGAGCGTTTGCAGGAGAAGTGCTGCTGATCAATCCAAGCTTTATCGATCCGAACACCGGACTCGGCGCAGGACCGGACGGGCTGAGCTGCACGTCTTTGGTTGCGAATGGATTCTGCAACCCGGCGCCGGGTCGGCTTGGCAATTTACAGCGAGACGCGTTCAACGGGCCGAAGTTCTTTGACATGGATTTTTCGGTGATCAAGAAAATTCCAATCACGGAACGGATGTCCGTAGAAGTCCGCGGAGATGCTTTCAACATTCTGAATCACCCGACATTCTTCGTGGGCGACCAGAACATCAACAACACGACATTCGGACAGATCACCAGCACGTCCTCGACACCGAGGATCGTGCAAATCGGGGCGAAGTTCTCGTTCTAGCCCGATTCCGAAGAGAAGTGAAAAGGAAAAAAGGGGGCCCCAATGGGGTCCCCTTTTTTGTTGCGGCTTACGTTGCTGAAATCGCGAGTTGCTTCAACTCTCCGAATCCATGTCGCGTTCGGACCCGCGCATTTCGTCCTTCCGCTTCTGTTCGTGCTGTGAATCCTGCGGACGATTCTGGCGGTTTCCCTGATTTCCTCGTTTTTTTACCGGCTGTTTGTTTCTTTGTTCGCGTGCCATACGGTCCTCTTTCCGGCGATCTGCCGAAATGGAGTGTGCACCGCGCGGGCGCTGAGTCGCGCGATGTCTCTTGCTGGGCACACATATCCCTCAGGCGGCGGAAGCAAAGAATCAGGAAGAATTCGTAGGGCGCAGCAGGAATGGGATTAGGAATTTGGAGCATGCGCCGCGCAAAGAACAGATCGCGCGGACGTTAGCGGCGCGCGGGTGAATTCGGGACGCGACGGCCGAGAGGGCGGCCGGGCCAGGGACTCCAACCCGAGCCTTTGGGCGGGAGGCCGCAGCCGGTGGCATAGAGGACTGATTCGCTGACGCCATCGATCTTCAGTGCGCGCTCTACAGCGGAATCGCGCATGGCCATGGTGCAGAAAGGGGCGAGTCCGCGGGAGGCGGCGGTGAGGCAAAAGGTCTGGCAAACGTGACCTGCCTCCGCGAGGACGGCGCGATAGGCGCGCGGCGCGGGATATTTCCATTCGGTGCGCGCGAATACGGCGGTGAGGAAAACGACGAAGGCGGCTTTGCCGAACCACCACTGGCGATTGAGCAGGCGCGAGATCTCTGGAGCGGCGGCTCCGCGGCGAATGCGTTCAAGACGATGCGCAGCCGAATTGTAATGGTAGACGCCGCGCGGGAGTCCTGCGACGCGAAGAGCGTAGACGTAACCTTCGATGGGATGGCGGGAGCCGCCGGAGGGGGAAGTTTTTTTGGGGACGCGGCCAACGCCGGGATATTCGAGCCACCACTGAACTCCAAACGTGAGCCAAAGCAAAGTCGAGAGATCGGCAAGCGCGACAGGGGCGGCAGAGAATTTGCGCCATGTGCGGCGGGCGAGAAGCGCGCGGGAAAAATCGCCGGAGACCACGGGCTCGGGCAGCAGAACTTTCGGGACACCGGAAAGGGCTTTGAACGGAGGCGGAGGCCGAACGGCTCTTGCGCGCCGGCGCAAATTCTTCAGGGAATCATCGGGCTCGACGGGGGTGTTCGTATCTTTCGTGGAAAAGTGGAAAAACGCCGCGGAGGGACCCCAGGATTCCCAACTGGCGGCAGTATTTTTGGCGGACGGGCGAGGTGAGCGGGAGATTTCGAGGAGTTGCGCACTCGCGAGTTGGGCGAGGGTTCGCGAGAGGGAGGCAGCCGTGAACTGAGGGAAGACGGCCGCGAGATCCGTGACGGGACGCCAGCGTTCAAAAAAATGCAAGATCGCCGACGTCACGGGGGCCGCGGCGGTGCGAGTGCCGGCGAGGTAATTTTCAAAAACCAGGTCGCCGCTTTGCCAGTAGCTGACGAGGACGGGCGACCGGCGGCAGTAGAGAGGCACTCGTCAAACTTTAGAAATCGACGAGGTTTTCGATGAGCCTGTATTTGCGCTCGAGCTTTTTGACTTGCGCGGCGATGGCCCTTTTATCGGCGGCGGTCGCATTCTTGAGCAGTTTGTGGAGTTTGGCTTCCGTTTTCAGAAGCGCACTGAGCCGGGTTCCTGCGTTATTCAGTTCCCGCCGGATCGCTTTGACGAGCGCGGACGACGAGGATTTGCGGCTGGGCATGAAACCTCCTCTGGTGCTGCGAGTGGGGCCAGCTTATTGAGGCCACGCATAGGTGTCAAGAACGATAAAGGCGAGCGGGAGGACGAAGCGGAATCAGTTGTTCGCGGCAGGCGGAGCGGTGGAGGCGGCGCGATCGAGAAGAGCCTGAAAGCGAGGGTCGCCGCGAAGGGGATCGAATTCCGGTTCGGTTTTGAGCTGCATGATCCAATCGGAGCGGTCGGAAAAGGCCTTATCGAGGAAATCGAAGGCACGCGTGCGGTCGCCCAATCCCATGTAGACCATCGCGCTGTAGACAGGAGGGACGTAGCGCGTCTTGGAGAACAAGGCGAGCTGCGCAGCGAGCTTCTGGGCTTCAGCAGTTTTCCCGGCGCGCCCGTAAGCGTCGCCGAGCACGCCAAGGTTGCGCATGCTGTTGGGAGAAAGTTCGCGGGCGCGTTCGAGTTCGCGAATGGCGTCGCCGAGGCGGTTCATCGCGAGATAGGTTTGTCCAAGCACGGCGTGCAGGACCCAGAAGCCGGATTGCTGGCGCTCCAATGGCTCCAACATGGCCAGCGCCTTATCGAAATTGCGGGCGTAGTAGTAGCAACGGGGAACGCTGACCTGAATAATTTGCGAATACGGATCGAGTTGCTGCGCGAGCCGCATCTCGCTGACGGCTTCGTCGAACCGGCCAGCTTCGTTGAGATAGAGGCCGCGCCATTCGTGCGCGGTGGCGTAGCTGGGATCAAGAGTTAGCGCGCGCTGGAATTCCTTGTCGGCGGCGGGAAGATTCCAATCGAAGGCCCAATCGACGTTTCCAAGCGCGGCGTGAGCTTCGGCGACGGAATCGTCGAGGGAAATGGCTTTCAGCGCAGCGGCCTTCGCGGGCACCATCACTTTTGCGGGAGGTTCTTCGTCGTAGTAGGCCATCAAGCTGTAGCCATCGGCGAGGCCGGCCCAGGCGAGAGCGGAATCCGGATCCTGCTCGAGAGCTTTCTTGAACTCATCAAGGGCTTTGCGAAGATCGTCGGGCGTGCGCTTGTTCCACAGATAGCGCGCGTGCAGATAGGTTTCATACGCTTGCGGATTTACTTTGCGAGTCTTGGCGAGCGCCGCAGTTTCGTCAGGCGTGAGCTGGACCTGCACTTCACGGGCGATGGCCTGCGCGACTTCGCTCTGCATGGTGAGGACGTCGCGAAGATCGAAATTGTAACTTTGCCCCCACATCGTGCGGTCGGCGTGGGCATCGGCAAGACTGGCCGCGATTTTTACGCTGTTGCCGTCGCGTTGGACAGTGCCCACGACGACGACATCGACATTCAGCTCCTGTGCGATTTGCGGAAGGGAACGGCGCTGATCGCGATATTGCATAACGCTGGTCAGCGAAATTACTCGGAAGCCCTTGATCGCGGACAGGGAATTGATCAGCTCCTGCGTCATGCCATCGGCGAAATAAACTTGCGAGGGGTCAGCGGAAAGATTTTCGAGCGGCAGCACGGCGATGGACTGCGTGCGCTGCACGGAGGGTGCCCCGCGATGCGAGAACCATCGCGGGCCGCGCACGAGCCAGAAGATTCCGCCGAGCAGTGCGACGGCCGCGAGCACGAGAGCGCCCGTCTCTAACCAACCGGGAAATTTTCTCGCGCGCTGCAGGCCGTCTGAGTCGTCGTGTCCCGACGCAACGATGGTTTCCAATGCGGCGCGGACTTCCGAGGCATGCTGGAAACGTTGAGGCGGCTCTTTTGCGAGGCAGCGGCTGATTACCGAGCGCAGGGCGCGCGGCACACGAACCGGGAGGGGAGGGACGGGCTTCGAGAGGATTTCGTAGACCATCGCGAATCCGCTTTGGCCGCGGAAAGGCCGGCTGCCCGAAACCACTTCGTAGAGCAGAACGCCCAGCGACCAGACGTCACTGCGCACGTCGGCAGGCTCACCGCGAAGTACTTCGGGCGCCATGTAGGGCAGCGTGCCGGTAAAAGTGTCGCTCACGGAGAGCGGAGTATTGGATTGCGTTTTCGCCTCGACGGCTTCGGCTTGATGCGCGAGTCCGAAATCGAGGACTTTGGCGTGGCTATCGGTGGTGATGACGACGTTGGAGCTCTTAAGATCGCGGTGGATGATATTGCGCGAGTGGGCGCGCTCGAGCGCATCGGCGATTTCGGCGCCCCAGCGGATCGCGGTTTCGACGGGCAGCCCTTCCACCGGGGTGGCAGCCCGGAGAGTGCGGCCGTGGATGTACTCCATGGCGATAAAAACTTCGCCCTCGGCTTCGCCGACTTCGTAGATGGTGCAGATATTAGGGTGATTCAGCGCGGAAGCGGCGCGCGCCTCTCGAAGGATTTTTTCGCGGCCGCCTTCTGCGTCTTCGCTATCGCTCGAGAGAAATTTCAGCGCGACATCCCGCTGCAACTGTTCATCCCAGGCGCGGTAGACGACCCCCATTCCACCGGCGCCCAGACGCGCGGATACCCGATATCGGCCAATCGTGCGGCCGGTGAGAGATGGAGCCTCGCCTTGCGGGTTGGGTGACACGACGGAATTTTCAGCCGAATGTTAGGCCGCGACCGGTGGAGCGTCAACTACGACGAATTCCGGAGGTGGTCAGCGCTGCTCGGGAGCGGAAGCCGTGCCGGTGCAGGCCTGAAGACGCTCGAAGCCGCCGATTTCACGAAGCAGGCGCGCGCCCTCGGAATTGATTTCATCCATCGTGCGCGGTTGGCGATTGCCAGAGCCGGCGAAGACAACATACAGGATTCCGTCGCGGACGCCGCCGCGTCGCGGGCTGCTGCGTACGCCTAAGTTTTCAGCCAGGGCAATCGATCCTTCACCAATGGCATCGGACGGCCCCACGTCCGCAAAGATCGCAAACGAGCTTTTTCCGTTGCGAAGATTTGCGACAAAGGCGAAATCGCCCGGACGGGCGCCGAACTGTCTGTTCGCGCCGACGGGAAGGACGATGTAAGGAATCTTCGAAGCATCCACATACTTGGAAGGATCATTTGGCGGTTTCGTGTGATCGGTGAGCGCGGTGGTGGAGATGTAGTATCCCGGATATGGATCGTTCGGCCCCTGAATCAGTGGCTCGCCATTGTCGTCTTTCGCCAGCGCCGTCCAATTGCCAGGCTCTCCAGCGTTTTCGAGATCGTCGATCCCCGTGTCCTGTGGGTTATAAGCGTTCGGAGCGCCATCGGCATCGATGGCCATGCCCGCCGTGAAAAAGAGGGCGGGATTGGAAGGCAGCTGCCAGATCGGAATTGTGCGCGGATCGTCGCCGGCTCTCGAAAACGCGAAATCGATCAATTTGGTCCGGGAACACTGCTGACCGACCGCAGCTTGGGAAGGCGATTGCGACGACGCCGCGGCAGAGAACACGAAGCAGAGCAGAGCGAGCAACCAGCGATCAGACGAGGCGAAAGGCATTGCACAATCAGAGTGCAATCGGGCCGCGGGCGTGTCAAGGGAGCTCTTGATTAAATTCCCGTGAACTCCGGACGCCGAGCTGGATTTTCGCGCATCGCGATGCCTTCAATCTGGACAAGGTCGCGCGCGACGACTCGCTTGCGCCTCAGATTTTCAGACGAAATACCGGTGCGCGCGAAAGACTTACGGCAGTCAAGCGTCGATGGTCCGCGCATATTTCCCTCCATAAAAGCCAGACCCGGGCAACGACTGCAGCTTGCGCCATGCACACAGGACGAGCAGCCGGAAAGATCGCGTAGGCGAATCGATCGCACTTCATTCATTTGAGGAGAATCGCGCCAGACTTCCACGAATCGCTGCTGCCGAATATTTCCGCACGCAAGCGGAAACTGCACGCACGGATAGACATCGCCGTAGGGCGAGATGTAGCAGGCCGTGTGGCCAGCGCTGCAGGGGTATGAATCTAGATCGCCCTCGGTGACAGTCGATGGCGGGGCGCAGGATTCGCCGGCATTTCTCACGAGCGATTCATCGCGGAAGACTTCGCGAAGTTCGGAATCGTCAATCCCAAGATCGAGGACAGAACGATTGCCGTCCATCATGGGCGTAACGGTCGGATCGAGCGCAAAGTGGGCGCCGAGTCGCGCCGAAAGATCCTGCACGCGATGATAGTCAGTGAAGTTCTTGCTCATCGCGACATTCGCAACGGTCACGCGGATGCCATTTTCGCGAAGCAATCTCACGGCTCGCAGAGAGCGCGCGAGCGAGCCGGGAAGTTTCGTGATTTCGTCGTGAACTTCGGCACGATCGGAGTAGATGCTGATCTGGACCGACTCAATGTGCAGATCGGCGAGCTGGCGGGCCTCAGCCTCTCGAATCATGACGCCATTGGTCTTGAGGCGGACGCAAAAGGCGGCGGCGCGCGCGCTCTCAAGAATCTCGAAGAAATCGCGGCGAAGAAAAATCTCGCCGCCGCTGATCGTCAGGAAAAGCACACCAGCTGCGGCCATCTGATCGAGAAGATCGAGAATTTCTGCGGTGGAAAGTTCCCCGTGATCGGAATGATCGAGGTAGCAGTGAACACAGCGTTCGTTGCAACGGTATGTGAGGTCGAGATGCGCGCTGAGCGGAATGCCGCGGTCCTGCGCTCGCGCTCCGACAGCGGCCATGAGCGCGCTCATCTTGCCGCCTGTCCTGTCGCGCGGATCGGAATCGGGAACGAAGAGAGTATTAGGATTCCGTGCTGCGCGAGTTTCTCGGCGAGTTCGCGGGCATCAGCAAGCGCGGTCTCTGACGCAACCTCAAACGCTGCGCACAGTTTTTGAGACACGATTTCGTCGAGTGGAGTGACGCCGTCCGCCGACTGCCAAAGCACCGTGGCGGTTTCGTTGAGCGTGAAGAGGCTGGACTCGGGCGAAGACATGATCACGGCTTCGCCATCGAGGATGCGGAACGCGACGCGCGTACTGCGGGCGATGTAGACCGGAGAATTCATCCGATCAGATCCCATGCGGAGCGATCTTTCTTGAAACGTAGAACGTGCACCGGGACCTCAGCGAGAAACTCGCACACGGACTGAAATACCTGGTTGACGAGTTCTCCATCATTAGCGAAGAACAGAACGTTTTCGAGTAAGCGGCGACAAGCAGCGCTGGAAGCGATCGGAAGAATTTCGTTCCTTTGTGATTGCTCAAGAAAATACAAGGCGCCTATCTGCGCGCGGATATTCTCGCCGCTGCGATTCAGCTCGCCAGTAAACGGAGTGCCGCAGCCGAAATAACATCCCCGTTCACGCTGCACGAAGGAGATTTCATCCGTCAGAAGCGTTGCGTCCTCAGGCGCGAGTCCGGCCATCGTCGTTTTACCGGCGCCGGAAACTCCGGCGAAAACATGTGCGAGGCCATTGCGGACGGCACTTGCAGCGTGAACCAGGAACCCGCCTTCTTTCGCGAGAAGCAGGGAATGAATGATTCGGAGCGCGGCGTCTGAGGCGTAGGGCGCGGCAGCTTGTCTGATGCGTCCATGTGACGAGACGGGATCCCACTCGGCGGAAAAATCTCCTCGAGACATTCGCCAAATTCCGCCATCCAGAACGACAGAAAGTTCGCGATCAACATCGGAGCTCTTCGGTTCGCACAGCTCTACATCGAGCTGTACTTGCGGCATTGAGTCGGCAGAGAGAAAGCCGGCATAGCGCCTCCGCAGGATTTCGTGGAAATCGGCATCCGAAGTGCGAAAACGAAAAGTGACTCCGCCGATTTCGACATCGGCGTGAAGCAGAGCTTCAGCAGCGAGAGCCGCAGTCAAAGTGGCGTCCTCCAGCGGATCAGGCGGGCGAACCGCCGAATACGCAGCATTCCAGCGGGAATGATGTCGCAGCTCGCGATGGCGAGGGCGAGCGCTGGATTTGGAAGTGCGCGCGAAAGCTTGCGCTTGCCGCGGTTTCCTTCGGCCACAATCGACGCAACGCGACCAAGAATCTCTCGCGTGGAGCTCGGCGGGTCAACAGATGGGAGAGCATCTCCCTTCGTGCTTACGCACGAGCCATCAGAATCCGCCGGCGTCGCGAGCAAGCGATGAGCGAAAAGACGCGAGCCGCGGCGGAAAAGGATCACGTCACCCGCCGAAAGTTTGCCGATGCGGACTGCTTCTACGTGAAGCAGGTCTCCGGGCCAAATCGCCGGAATCATGCTGGATCCGGTCACGCGCACGCGCACCGATTTAAAGCGCCGCAAACATTCCACCACAATCTCAATTTGCGCGGCTGGTATGGCGGCTGAATTCATTCAAAAGCGATCACGAGAGTTTGCGGTTGAAATGGCAGCCCGACTGGGTGCTGTTCACTTTTCCGCAGGAAAGGGCGTTGGTTTCAAACACCTGTTCGAACTGAAAGTCCGGCTTGACGTACGGCCTTTTGGAACTGCTCTTCTGTTCGGAGACGCTTCGTGAATTTGTCTGTTGTTGTTTTTTATCTTCCATTGAGACCCTGGCTATTGCCCCGTCTGAATCGCGCAGCCACCGTGGGTGCCTGAGGTGGTGCATGTCTGACTCAGAAGCGACGAAAAGTAAATTTGCGATGCGCCTGAAAACGATGAGCGGTTGTCGATGATGATGCCGCTCGCTCCACCAGCTTCGGAGGAAGCAATCACTGGCGTGGTGAGGGGAGTGATCACACCGGACGTGACATTGAACCCGAGAACGCAGCCGGAAGCGTTGCACTGAGCCGCCACACCGGCCAGCGGTACGCTGGTAAAAATCAGGTCTTGAGTTCCGTTGAAGAATTCCGTGACTTGGAATCCGGAAGCCTGCGCCTGAATGTTGCTC
>DASTCZ010000015.1:0-8438 GCA_035710585.1 Candidatus Acidiferrales bacterium
CCTCGCGCTCCTGCTCGCCTCCGCGCTTTCCGCGAGCCTGGGCGCCTATTCGGTACTTTCTCACGAAGCCGTCATTGATTCTGCCTGGCCCGATCACATTCTTCCGATTCTGCGCGCGCATTTTCCTAACGCCACTCCAGACGACCTGCGCAAGGCGCACGCGTTCGCTTACGGCGGAGCGATCGTGCAGGACATGGGTTATTACCCGCACGGCAGCCATTTCTTCAGCGATCTCACTCACTACGTCCGCAGCGGCGATTTCATTGAAGCGCTTATTCGCGACGCAGAAGCCGATCACGATCTCAGCGAGTACGCCTTCGCGCTCGGCGCTCTGGCTCACTACGCGTCAGACGTCGATGGCCACCGCATCGCCGTCAATCGCGCCGTCCCGCTGCTTTATCCGAACGTCGAGAAGAAAGTCGGTTTCGTCGCGACGTACGAAGATAATCCCGGCGACCATCTCAAGACGGAGTTTGGTTTCGACGTACTGGAAGTGGCAAAGCAGCGCTATGCGCCCGACGCCTATCGCGATTTCATCGGATTCGAAGTCGCAGGCCCGTTGCTCGAACGCGCATTTCAGGAAACATACGGCCTGTCGCTGCGCTCGCTATTTACGGACTACGACCGCGCGCTCAATTCCTACCGCTACGATGTAAGTTCGCTCATCCCGAAAGCCACGCGGGTTGCGTGGGTGCTGAAGAAAGGCGAGATCCAGCACGATGTGCCGTCCATGACTCAGCAGAAGTTCCTCTTCAATATCTCTCGTGCCAGTTACGAGAAGCGTTTTGGCAGCAATTACACACGGCCCAGTGCGGGCGAGCGCTTTCTCGCGTTTATCGTGCGCATCCTGCCGAAGGTCGGGCCGCTTCGCGCGCTCTCTTTTAAGACTCCCACGCCGCAGACAGAGTTGCTGTTTATGGATAGCTTCAATATTGCGCTGACGCATTACGAAAAGCTTCTCGATGACGTGAAATCCGGACGCTTCGATTTCGACAATCCGAATTTCGATACCGGCGAGCCGTTGAAGCCGGGAACCTATTTCATGGCCGACGATACGTACGCGCAGCTGGTGGATCAGCTGGCGAAGAACAAGTTCCAAAACGTGTCGCCGGAACTTCGCACTGCGATCTTCAACTATTACGCCGACGCAAACGCGCCGATTTCCACGAAGCAGCGGCCGAAGGATTGGTCACGGCTCACTGCGGAGCTGGCGTCGCTGAAATCAGCGCAGAATCCGGCCCCTGCGACGCAGTAAGCGCGCGCCGAAGGCACCGCGGCGTTGGCGCTTGCACTGCTGCGTCGCTGTTCCACGTGGCCAGTTTTCATCTACAATCCCCGATTATGCGCAAGGTCGTGCTCGGGCTGGGCATTTCGCTCGATGGCTACATCGCGCGGCTAGACGGCTCCGTCGATTTCCTCTTCATGCCAAAAGATTATTCGATGGAGCCCTTCTTCAAGACCGTTGACGCCGCGATCATGGGCCGCAAGACTCTGGAAGCTGGGCTGAAAATGGGCGGTGCGAAATCCTTCGCGGCTTACAAAATGGATTACTACATCTGCTCGCGCACCTTGCCTGAGGGGAAGCGCGACCTGCTGATCTATACGAGCGAAACGCCGGCGGAACTCGTCGCGCGTATTCGCAAAAAGTCCGGCAAGGACATCTCGCTGATGGGCGGTGGCGAGCTCGCCCGGGAATATCTGCGCGCCGACCTTGTCGATGAAATCTATCTCGGAATCGTCCCAACGCTGCTCGGAGAAGGAATCCCGCTTTTCCCCAGCGGATTTCCGCAGCGCGAGTTTACGCTGCTCGAAAACAAAACCTACTCGAAGGGGCTGATCGCGCTGCGATACGCTCGCGCGCGCAAAAGATCTCCGCGGAAATCGAAGTAACGGGCGATATCGGAAACTCGATCAGGCTCGAACACGGAAGACTTCATCTAAGCGACCGAGACTAAGAATAAAAAAGGGCAGCTCAAGCGAGCTGCCCTTTCGGTTCTCTCATCGTACCGCTTTACCGCGCGCTTCGGGCTACTTCGTCATCGACACGCCGTTGCAGGAGTACTTCATGCTGCCGTCAGTTCCCTCGGCGTTCAGTTTGCAAGTGCCCGACCCCTTCAGGCCCTTCATTTTGCCGGTGCCGCCAGTGATCGTATAGCTCGCTGTGGCGGTCTGCGGTACATTGTCTTTCATCGTTACGCTCTCGGAGTACGAGTAGAAGACTTTGTCGCCGCCGTCGAGGTTTTGCACGAACATGCCCGTGACTTTTCCCTTGGCGCCCATCGAATCGCCGTGATCAGCCCAGGCGCCGTCTTTGCTTTCCACGCCATTGACCGCGCCCTTTGAAGTGCACTTCCCTGAAGAAATTGTGAACGTGTGGCCGTCTTTATCGCCGGCAGGAACGCTCTGCTGCGAATCCGGTTTGCTGCAAACGCCAGAAAACGTGTGCTTCGTCTGCGCCGACGCCGCCGTTGCGCACACCAACGCCGCACACACACAGAGGACCTTGTGTCTCATCGTTTTCTCCTGTTGTTGGAACTTCCGGGTTGCGGAGACTCTACGCCCGCGCATGGAAATAGTCCACGCAATTTGCGGTGGCTCGACGAGTCGTCGCGTCGCCTCAACTCTCCACCGGCCACTTCTGGCACAACCGGGCACCGCATCTCTTCGTGGAACCACTAACTGGCATGAACCGTAATAGGATCGTTCAGAGATGGTGTCCGCCCCGATGAACGCACAACCGGTACGATGAAAAAATATGACGCAGCTCCGCCGGTGCCGGCGCTCATCGTGATCGGAGTCGCGCTGATCGCGTGGGTCGTGTACGACCATGCCGATTACCCGCAGTACTGGCAAATCAAGGCCAGCCAGCAGGGCGCAGGGATGCTGATTCTCGCGGCCGCGATCATCTGGCGGAAGATGGCGCGCGCGCGAGTGCCGCCGGGTGGATCGATCGTGGTAAAGGGCTCCTTGAAAATGGACGACCTGGAGGACCTCCACGATATTCAACTTCCGATGGACCCGTGCTATACAACTGTGGGCGGATTTCTGCTGGAGCAATTGAAGCGTGAGCCGCGCGTCGGCGAATCGGCAGATTTTGGCGGATTCCGGTTCACTGTCGCGGCGGTGGACCGCACGGCGATCTCGCGCGTAAGGATTCAGGAATTGACGGGGCGGGAGCATGTGGATGCGACGGCGGAGCTGATCCGGCGCTGCGAGAACGCCAGCCCTGAGGAATTGCAAAACGGCAGGTTGCGGGAGTGAGGGAGAGCAAACGAATGGGAATGGACCTGATCTTGGTGCCAAGCGGAACGAAAGTGGAAGAAAACGGCAGCGGCGAAAAATTCGATATTTCCGGCTCCGCGACGCGCACGTTTCTGGTGACGATGCACGTGCAGGATCAGATCGAGCAGGAATCGATCGATCTTTCAGTGTGGGGCAGCGCGGACGGAGAAAATTGGGGCGCGAAGCCCCTGCTGATCTTGCCGCAGCAGTTCTATCGCGGGCAGACGCAACTCGTCTTGGACATTTCAATGCGGCCCGAAGTGAAATTCATCCGCGCGCACTGGGATTTAAATCGATGGGGGCGCGTAGCTCCCGCGCCGATGTTTGTAATTGCCGCAGATGCGCGCGAAATTCCCGCAATGCCGAAACGGCACGGAGTGCCCGCAGGCGCCGGCCCTCACGGTGCGCATTCCAGCGTGCCGCCGCAACAACCGTGAAAAAGCCTACCGCAGCGAGGCCGCAATTGGGCGCTGTCCGTTCTTGCGAAAAAAAATGGGATTTTCGCAAAATTGGACACTTGCAAGAGGATTTGTGCTATATTGCGCGCAGCTTCTTGAAGTATGGGGTAGGAAGCTGACGGTCGGTTGCCCTGTGGTGGTAGCTCCCTACCCCGCGAGTGGTCTTGCTGATATAGACGTTGAATCCCCTCCAAAAGTTTCCCGCCGGGATGTAAATAATTGCGAAAACTTGAAAACTTTCTCGATTAACTGACCGGCCAATCAGTCCAATCCAATCGCTCAAAAACCGACCTCAAATCGCGGATTCGCACATTCGGGACACCTCTTCGAAATCGAACAAATTCGTACTGCCCTACTTCGGTGCAGAGTTCAAGGGGCGCTTCAATTCTGGGTATCTTGCGGGATTGGCTTTGGCAGAAGCTGCGATTCGACTTTGGTTTTGATATCGCGCGCGCGATCGCTATAGGGGCCGTTGGGGGCGAGCTTCAGGTAAGTATTCACATCGTCGAGCAGCGCCTGCGCGTTTTGCGTGCGGATGTGGATGTTCGCAAGCGTGATGTAGAGATCGGGAAAATCCGGTTTGAGCTTTCGCGCTTTGAGCGCGCTTCTCTCCGCCTCCGGCACGCGGTTCAAGGCAAAAAAGGCCTTCGCAAGTTCCAGATGAGCTTGCCAGGACTGCGGGTCGAGTTCGATGCCGCGTTGGGCGTTTTCAATTGCATTCTCCGGGTGATGATTATCGACCTGCAGCGTGGCCAGGGCGATGCGCGGATCGGGGTATCTATCCTCGCTCCGTTCGATCGCTGTGTGGAATGAGGATTCGGCTTCGGGCAATTTGCCCATGAACATGTAGGCCATCCCGATGTAATAGTGCGCTTCGTAAAAATCCGGCGAAATTTCGAGCACTTTCTGGAAGAGCGGAATGCTGCCGGCGGGGTCCTTTTTCACGTAGAGCTTGTCCAGCCCCTTATGCAGAGCGTCCTGCGCTTTTGGAGGCAGCTGAAGTTCGCGCGCGGAAACGCTCGGCTGATCGGACCCTGGACCAACTTTCTTCGCGGCTTCATCGCCCGCGGGCCGCAGCGAATAAAACAATCCGCCGTGCGAAGTAGCGGTGAGATCAACCGCGTCGCGAACCGGTTCGTACCCCTTTAGCTGAATGATGAGGATGTAATTTCCGGCGCGCAGTCCGGTGAAATCAAATTCGCCGATCGTGTTGGTAAAAGCCTGGGCGATCAATTCGCCAGTATCGGCATGAAGCTCGACGCGGAGATTGTCCATCGGCTTCTGCGTGACGTCGTCGCGCACATAGCCCGAAACGGACATGAATCTGCGGACCTGCGCAGAAGCAGAAAGAATCAGAATTGCCGCGGCGGCAATAGCGGCGAACGTCCGGAGCGTGCGCGAGAGAAATGGCGGCATGGGCTCTCCGCGGAATCTGACGGCGATTTTAGCACGGCGAGCGCGCAATGAATCGTTGAGCGGCAGCTTGCCCGCCAATCGTTACTGAAAATTTACAATCGGCTGAGATCGACCGTTTGTTTGTACTGCGCGACTTCCACCGGCCAGCGCATATTTTGCTGAATCTTTTGCGCGAGCGCGGCGGCAGCCTGGGGTTCGCCGTGCGTGAGATAGACCTTTTTCGGCGGCGCTGGCAGGCCGGAGAGCCATCGAAGAAGCTCGCTCTGTCCGGCGTGCGCGGAGAGCTCCTGCATGTCCACAATTTCGGCTGCGACAGGAACGTCCTGGCCATAGAGCCGCAATGTCTTGGCGCCTTCCTGCAATGATCGGCCCCGGGTGCCTTCGGCCTGATAGCCAACGAGAAGCACGGCGTTGCGCGAATCGGGCAGACGCTGTTCGAGATGGTGCAGTACGCGACCTCCAGTCGCCATGCCGCTAGCGGAAATGATGATGCACGGGGAATTGATTTTGTTGATGGCTTTGGAGTCTTCGGCGGATCGCGTCATGTGGACTTCGCGCATGTTGAGCGGATCGCCGTTGGCTTCTTCCTGTGCAAAAATCTTGTCGTGATCCTCACGGTGCTTCAGGTAGAGGCCCGTGACGTTGATGGCCATCGGACTATCGACGTAAACCGGAAGATGCGGGATGCGCTTCGCGTCTTCGAGTTGGCGCAGCAGATACATCAGCTGCTGCGTGCGGCCGACGGCGAATGCGGGCATGACGATCACGCCGCCGCGTTTGTAAACGCGATTGATCACGGCGTCGAGTGCGTCGAGCGAATCCGTGGTGGGATGTTCGCGGTCGCCGTAGGTGCTCTCGCACAGAACGACGTCTGCACGCGGCGGATTTTCCGGATCGTTGAGGATCACCTGGTTGTAACGGCCGACGTCGCCGGAAAAGTGCACGGTGATCGCGCGGCCGGATTCGGTGATGGTCAGTTCCAGGCTCGCGGAACCGAGGATGTGCCCGGCGTCGTGCTGGCGAACCGTGAATTCCGGGCTGATCTGGAATGCGCCGGTGCGCGGATTTTCCTTGAACTGCTTTAGGACGTTATTCGCGTCCTGCTCAGTGTAAAGAGGCAGCGGAGGCTTGTGTTTGGACGTGCCCTTGATCGTGAAATGCGCGGCATCTTCTTCCTGCAGACGGCCGGAATCGGGGAGCAGGATGCCGCAAAGCTCGCGCGTGGCGGCGTTGGAGAAAATCGGCCCGTTGAATCCCTGCTTCATCAAAGACGGGAGCCAGCCGGTGTGATCGAGATGTGCGTGCGTCAGAACGACCCAGTCGATGGTTTTGGGGTCCGTCGCGAGCGCCTCCCAATTACGGTCACGCAACTCGCGCAATCCCTGGAACAGTCCGCAATCGATAAGAAGACGCTTGCCGTTTGCTTCGATAAGGTATTTGGAGCCTGTGACTGAGCCGGCTGCACCGTAGAAAGTAAGAGTAGGCATAGGTGCGGTATTTTGCCGCAAGTGTTGAAGAATGCAAAAAGCGGCGAGACGTGATGAACGCGCGCCGGTAGAAAATTCGAATCTATGTTCGGCTATTCATCGCGCAGGGCGGCCATGGGCTCGACGGAGGCGGCGCGGCGCGCGGGGAGAAGCGCGGCTGCGGCGCCGACGAGTAGAAGAATTGTGACCACGCCTGCATAAGTCCACGCGTCCGATGGATTGACGTGATAGAGGAAGCTGCGCACGAGTTTGCCCGCAAATAGCGCAATCACGATCCCAACAACAATTCCCGCCGAGATGAATCCGAGTCCCTGGCGCAAAACCATGCCCAAAATTCCGCCGGGCGATGCGCCGAGCGCCAGGCGAATCCCAAATTCGCGGCGGCGCGTGCTGACGATTTGCGCCAGAACGCCATAAAGGCCGGCCACCACCATCAGAACGGCCAGGCCGGCGAACGCGGCGATCAGATACAGGCCGAGCGAGCGGCTGAAGTTACTCTGGTCCACGGCCTGCTGCATGGTCTGAAAATTATCGAGCGCATAATCCGGCGCGGCCTGGCGGAACACCGACCGCGCGACCGGCGCCACGGCGATATCGGTGCGAGTCTTGACGAGGAAGTTGACGATCGTTTTCAGCAAAGCCTGGTAATAGATCGAAGTCGTCGGAACTTGCTGATACGGGATCATGATCAGCGGATCGGGAGGCGCCGAAACGCTTTTGTCGATCTGATCGGCGATCACGCCGATCACGGTTGGCAGCTTCAGAATACCGGTTTGCGCTCCGCCGAGATCGATTTGAAGTCCGATTGGATCTTTCGCTCCAAAAAACTTTCGTGCGAGAGTCTCGTTGACCACAATGACCGGCGGGGCACTCGGCGTGTCGTCGTCACTGATCATTCGCCCGCGAACGATCGGCGTGCCCATGAGCCGCGCGTACCCGCCGCTCACAGCCGTCATGCGCGCTTCGTAAGCGTGCTCTTTGTCCTGCGGCTCGCCGACAACGCGGAAGCTCGTTCCCATCTGAAGGCCGGAAAGCGGTGGCGAGGTATCGAGCGCGGCGTCCTGAACTCCGGGCATCGCGCGCATGGAGTCAAGCGCGGGCTTATAGAAAAGCGTCGCGACCGAAGGCGGCGCGTGCTCCGTGTCCTTCGTAACCGTCATGTTGGAGAAGCCGCTGGCGTCCGCGGGCATGGCGATAAACGTGGTTACGTGCGAAACGTCGAAGCCGAGTTGCGCATGTTCGAGATTCCAGAGGGTGTGGAACAGCAAACCGGTGGCGACGAGCAGGAGCGCGGAGAGCGCCACTTCTCCGGACACGAGGAACGCGCTCAAGTGGCGCCGGATCGAACGCGTGCCGGCGCCTCGTGAACTCGCCAGCAGCGCGCCTTGCGGGCCAGTCCGGGAAACGAGCAGCGCGGGCAGAATCGCTGAGAGGATTGTCGTCGCCGTGGCGATGGCGGCAAGAATCAGCACGACCTGCCAGTGGACGCCGATCTCTTCGCTCCGCGGAATCGTATCTGCCGGCAGCAGCCGCACTCCGGCGACCGCCCAGCTGGCGAGCCCGAATCCCGCAGCGCAGCCGAGAACACTGAGCAGCGCGCCTTCGGCGAAAAGCTGCTGCACCAGTCGCCAGCGCGAGGCGCCCAGCGCTGCTCGAACAGAAAACTCGTGCTGCCGCGCGAGGCAGCGCGCCAGCAGCAGGTTTGCAACGTTGGCGCAGGCGATCAGCAGGACGAGGCCTAATGCGACCACGAGCGCGAGAAAAACTTCACGGACGGAACCCGTGAGCATCTGCG
>DASTCZ010000016.1:0-4874 GCA_035710585.1 Candidatus Acidiferrales bacterium
TCGAGTGAAATCTGCGATTTCTGGACTGTGCCTTGCGGCTGCTGCTGCGGACTCGGAGTTTGGCCGCGCGCAGTTGCCGCAGTGGCGAACGCGAGAACGACTAGCGCCCGACAAACAAGAAACCGACGCGCGACGTTGGAAGTTCGTGGGAAGAGTCGGCTCATCACGGAGCGAGCGGCGCGGGAGGTGCCTGAGGCGCTTCGGGCGGTGGAAGTGTCGCGGCCGGCGCGGCCATTAACGTTTCCAGATCGAACGCTTCCTTGCGGATGCGCAGATCGAAATAAATCACCGCCAGAGTGATCGCCAGAAATGGTCCGGTAATTGTTCCCGCGACGCCGCCGAGAATCGCGTTCGAGACCATCGCCCAAATCGGAATTCGCCCCCCGCGGAGAACCGAAAAGAACGTATATGCCGTCGGAACCATCGTGAAGACCGCCGTCACGCCCAGCACGATGCACCAGATCACCAGCAGCGCGAGGAAGATCCTGCCGCGATTGCCGCGCGTCAAGACTCCGCTGCGGCTCATCGATTCGACCACTCCCTTGTCTTCCACCAGAAGAACGGGCAGCGCGACCGCGAACCTCATCAGCAGCCACGCGCCGAGCACGGCTCCTGCAATAATGATGAGAACAGTTAGGAGTGCGCCCACAACCCGGCTCACCAGCGCCACGCCAAGGCCGGCAAAGAACGCGACGAACACCGCGGCGAAGACCACCGTAAAATAGATCGCCGCAGATACCAGCAGCAGCATCAGGAAAAGGCCGATCAGCGCGCCCGCGCGCCTCGCTACCTGCTGGTACACGGTGCGGATCGAGACTGAACGCCGCTGATAGACATCCGATACGCAGTAAGTCGTCGCGCCGATGGCCATGCCGTAAATGAAAAACGCAATCAGGCCGAGCAGCAACGAGCTGCCCGCGGTGGCCTGAAACGCTTCGATCACTTTTCGAGGATCGCTCGGTGTTGTAGGGCCAAACAGCGGCATGGTGCTGAACGCCCGCGCGGCGAAAACGTCCACAGTAGCGCGAATCGCCTGCGGCAGCGCCATCACACCGCAGAAAAGCCAAAAGTGCGTGCGGTAGAGCGTGAAGGTCCTGTCGAGCATTTCGCCCAAGCCGAGCGGGCGAAGTTCGACACCGGGTTGCGCGCCTTCAGCCATGGAGATCAGTCGTCTTATTCAATGAAGTCAGGGTCGCGTCTAGCTTTGCACTGGAGCTGCCGCCGGGGTTACGGCCGGCAACGCATCGAGAAGCTGCTGGATGTCGAACCCTTCCTTGCAGCGCCGGGCATCATGATAAACCACCGCGAGCGCGATCGCATTGAGCGGTGCCGGAACGATCAAAGCGAACATTTCGACGAAAATGAAAACCGCCCAAAACCAGGTTGGCAAAGGCTCAGGTCCTGGCTTCGCTAACGCGACGCTCCCAAGAATCAGCGGAATCATCAGCGCATAGATCAGGGCCATCGATGCTGCATAACAAATTACAAAGGAAATGAATATCCGCCCGCGAAATCCCTTGGTTAGATCGAAACTTCTGCGAACCGCTTCCACCGGACCTTTGTTTTCCACTACCAGCGCCAGCGCTGTTAGCGACATCGCGAGCGCGGCAATTATCCCGGGCACCACTACGATCAAGTAGCCGGCAAAAAAGATCACGCCAAACAGGAATCCGGCGGCAATCAAAGCCAGAGTTCGCTTCAATACCCGCGCGTACACATCACGAATGCGAAATTTGCCGTTTACGAATAGTTCCCATGAAGCGGTCATACTTGCGACCTGTGAAATTCCCACTGCGAATATCATGATCGCTATAGCGGAGAAGAAACCGACGAGAAATCCTCCAAATCCACCCGGCGGAGGCTGGCCGGTGTCGCCCGCGGCGAGAATTGTCCGGATCGACGGCACAACGAAAAGCAGCAGGAGCGGCGCGAGCGCCGCGTATGGAATCGCCGCGACTGCGATCAGTTGCAGGAAATTGCGCCGATAGGTTGTGAAGATCCTGTCGAGAAGTTCGCCAAGTCCCAAGCTTCCGGGGTATGCCATCGTCGTGTTCGGGGGCGGAAAAGCTGCTTTGTGGCGTCTCAGTCGGCGGCGTTGTTCGCCGCAGTCGGCGCATATAACCACATGCTGCTGTGGAAGACAATGGCGCGCGAGTTACAGAATTGCGGGCACTAGTTTGGAGGCTTGTGCCGAAGCGCTTTTCCGGCGAGCGCGCCCGTGTAGGTCCCGTCCTTCACTGTGAGGACTCCATTCACGAATACCAGTCGCACTCCGGAGGCGAGGACTTGGGGGTGTTCGTATGTCGCACGATCCGCGAAATCCCCCGGATCGAGCGCGATCACGTCAGCAGCAAAGCCTTCTTTAAGCAGCCCGCGATCCTTCAGCCCGAGCATTTCTGCCGCGAGCGCGCTGCTGGATCGCACGGCAAA
Source organism: Candidatus Acidiferrales bacterium (assembly GCA_035710585.1). Lineage (GTDB taxonomy): Bacteria > Acidobacteriota > Terriglobia > Acidiferrales > UBA7541 > DASTCZ01. The sequence goes on from DASTCZ010000016.1 coordinate 2,431, forward strand.
CGGCAGCGAGATCAGCTTCTTCTCGAAAACGTAATCGTGAAATTTTCTCGGGAAAGTTCCAAAGAGGCGCGGGTGCCCCGGCGAGCCGTCTGAACCGGTCATCAGCCACGGCTGCTGCATGAATCGCTCGACGTCTGCCGGAGACATGTTGAACGAAATGACGCCGAGCTCGCCCCAAGTGTTGTTTTTCAGCGATTCCTGAAAAATCGCGAGCGCGGTCTCGGCGGCTGGAGTGTTCCGTGCGGCGGCTACTTGCGCAAGGGTCTTGCCAAACAGCTCGGTCATTCGCTCGGAGGGAAAGAGCAACGCGTCTGCACCGCCTCGCCGCTCCAAATTCGCGCGGATGCCATCGAGAATTTTGTCGCGCTGCGCTGGATCGTTGAGCCGCGCGGCGATCTGGTCGCGATTCCCTTCCTGCGCCCACGGCGGCAGCAGTGATGCCGGAAGACTCGATCCTGAGCCGGTGTAGGGGTATTCGTCGGCAGTCACGCTCTGACCGGCGGCGCGCGCCGCATTGACTCGCTCGATTGCGTCGGCACTTTTGCCCCACACCGCAGGCCCAAGCGCCTTGATGTGAGAAATGTGCGCGGGGAGATGTCCTTCGCGGCCGATGCGCAGCGTTTCATCGATCGATCCGAGCAGTCCGATCGAATAGGAATCCTCGTCGCGCATGTGCGTGTCGTAATAGCCGCCGAATTCGCCGGCAATCTTCGCCAGTTCGATCACTTCTTCGGTCTTTGCGTAATTCTGCGGGACGTAAAAAAGTCCCGACGAAAGCCCGAACGCGCCTTCCTGCATCGCGCTGCGCACGAGCGCGCGCATCTTGTCGAGTTGCTCCGGAGTGGGCGCCACGTCGGCGCGCCCGAGGATCTGCTGCCGCACGGTGCCGAATCCGACCAGCAGCGTGACATTTGTGCCGATGCCCTGCTGCTGCAATTTGTCCAGCGTCGCAGCGATGTTGACCGGCCCGCCGCCGTCGTTTCCGGTGACAACGGTGGTCACGCCCTGCATCAGGTAATTCAGATTTTGCCGGTCGGGATGATATTCACCGGGGTGCGCGGCATTGTTCAGGTAATCGAGCGAGTGCGTGTGCGGATCGATGAATCCCGGAGCTACGATCAGTCCAGGAACATGAACTTCCGTTTTCGCGCGGACCTTTGCCTTCGCAGCGTCGCCGATGAACTCGATCCGGTCTCCGCGAATGCCGAGATCGGCGCTGCGCGCCTCAGCGCCCGTGCCATCAACCAGAATTCCGCCCGTGATCAAGAAATCGAGCGGTTGTGATTGCGCGCCCGCCTGACTACTCGCAAGCGACCAGGATGCCGTCGCGACGACGCCGAGTATCCCGATCGCCGCCCAAATCCGGGCAAATTTCGGATGCCGCTCCAGCATTCGCTCAGCTTGCACTTCGCGCCTCTTTTTCCGCCAGCGATTCCCGCGCAGCTGCGATCGTCGCATCGATTTCGGCGTCCGTGTGCGCGGCGCTCACGAAAAGCGCCTCGAATTGCGAGGGCGGCAGCAACACGCCGCGTTCTAGCATCGACCGGAAAAATGCGCCGAAGCGGGGCGCATCTGATCGCCCGGCCGCGGAGTAATTCTCGATCTCTTCTTGCGAGAAGAAGAATGTCAGAAGCGATCCCACCGACTGAACCTGAGCCGCGATTCCAGCTTCGCCGGCCGCTTCACGCAGTCCTGCGGTCAGCCGCGCCGATTTTCGCTCCAGTTGATCGTAATACCCCGAGGCTTCGAGCAGCTTCAGCATTTCGATTCCCGCGCGCATCGCCAAGGGATTGCCCGAAAGAGTTCCCGCTTGGTACACGGCGCCCAGCGGCGCTACGCGTTCCATGATGTCGCGCCGCCCGCCGTATGCGGCCACAGGCAATCCGCCGCCGATAATTTTTCCGAGGATCGTCAGGTCAGGAGTCATGCCGTAGAGATTCTGCGCGCCGCCATAGCATAGGCGGAAGCCTGTGATGACTTCGTCGAAAATCAGCAGCGCACCTTCGCGCGTCGCGATCTCGCGTAGACCTACCAAAAAGCCTTTGGCTGGCGGGACCACTCCCATGTTCGCCGCCACGGGCTCGACAAAAATTGCCGCGATCTGTCCGCGCTTTGCCTTGAATGCCTGCTCGACTGCCGCAAGATCGTTGTAGGGCACGTTGAGAGTGAGCGCCGCGAGGGCCTCCGGCACGCCGGGACACGCTGCGATTCCCAGAGTCGCAAGTCCCGAGCCGGCCTGCGAAAGAAAGGAATCCGCGTGGCCGTGATAGCAACCTTCGAATTTCAGCAGGAATTCGCGGCCAGTGAACGCGCGGGCGAGCCGCGCAGCCGACATGGTGGCCTCTGTGCCACTCGAGACGAACCGGATTTTCTCGATGCTGGGAATCGCGCGCGCAATCCGCTCGCCCAGTTCGATCTCAAGGTCGTTCGTTACGCCGTAACTC
>DASTCZ010000017.1:0-7835 GCA_035710585.1 Candidatus Acidiferrales bacterium
CGCGAAGCCGAATCCGCCGTCGAATCCATTTCCGCTGCGCAGAAATCCGCCGGCTTCGAAGCGCTGCTCAAAGCCGCGCTGCAGAAACTTTCCGGCTCCGCTTCGAAGAGTCAGAGTGCTGCCCCGCAATCCGATCGCGGCCCCGCGACCAATCGCGCCCCCGAGCGCAAACTCCGTGCCGCGCGCTAACATGATTTTTTTCGGGGGTCGGAGCTTCAGCTCCGACATTACGACACTCCTTACGGTTGGTTTTTTCCGGGGCTTTCGCGCCTTTTGTGTCCCGATGCTTTTTATCGGGAAGCCCCTGAAGCCATGCGACTAAAATGAACGCTCCATCTCCAAAACCCGCTCCCACAAACCAACACACGCGCCTGCTTTCCGGCCAGGCCTACGACGAAGACGCCCGCATCGACGTCTCCGTCCGCCCCAAAAAACTCGCCGACTACATCGGCCAGGGCCGCGTCAAAGAAAATCTTTCTATCTTCATCGAAGCCGCCAAATCCCGCGGCGAAGCGCTCGACCACGTTCTGCTCTACGGCCCGCCCGGCCTCGGCAAAACCACGCTCGCGCAAATCATCGCCAACGAACTGGGTGTCGCCATCAAAACCAGCTCCGGCCCCATGCTCGAGCGCAAAGGCGACCTCACCGCCATCCTCACCGCCATGGAATCGCGCGAAGTTTTTTTCCTCGATGAGCTCCACCGCCTCATGCCCGTCGTCGAGGAAGTTCTCTATCCCGCGATGGAGGACTATCGCATCGACCTCATCATCGGCCAGGGACCGGGCGCGCGCATTCATCCGTTTCAGCTCAATCACTTCACGCTCGTCGGCGCCACCACTCGCGCCGGACTCGTCACCGCGCCGCTGCGTTCGCGCTTCGGTATCGTGCATCGCCTCGATTTCTACACGCCCGCCGATCTCGCGCAGATCATCACGCGCTCGGCGCAAATTCTCGGCATCGAAATGGATGAAGACGCTGCGCAGGAAATCGCCCGCCGCGCCCGCGGCACTCCGCGCGTGGCCAATCGACTGCTGCGCCGCGCCCGCGATTTCGCGCAGGTCCGCGCCGCGGGACGCATCACTCGCCAAGTCGCGCGCGAATCGCTCGAAATGCTCGGCGTGGATGAGCACGGCCTCGACGAAACCGACCGCAACGTGATGCTCACCATCCTGCAGAAATATTCCGGCGGCCCCGTTGGCCTCAATACCATCGCCGCCAGCATCAGCGAAGAAGAGGACGCCATCGAGGAAATCTACGAGCCCTACCTCATGCAGTTGGGCCTGCTCGACCGCACCCAGCGCGGCCGCGTCGCCACAGCCTTAGCCTACAAACACTTCGGCCTAGAAGCTCCCCGCAAGCAGCCCGGCCTGTTCTAGGACAAATTTCCTGGGGTCATCCCGACCGTAAACAAAGAGAACGTAATCGGACGGGGTGTTGTCAATTTGGTGAAACCCGGATAGATTACCGCCCTGCAACCAACCATACCCAAACTTCGGTGCGTATGTGAAAACTCTTCAAGCCCTGATCGTCAAGCAATGGTTGCCGGAGTGGGAGAAGGTGTCGTACTCGACAAAGGCGCACCGAGAACATCCTGAGCCGCACTTCTATTTGTTCAAACTGGACGCCTCCCTGCTTAGATCGCTATCAGGAATAGCACGCCGGACGACACTGGTTGGACAGCTCCGGTCAGAAGATTTGGGAATTCAGAGGCGCCACGACCCGAAACGATCGCAAGAAATCGGCGAGTTCATCCGGTATGGATACCCTTGGTCAGAGCTGGCTGAAAAAAAGCGACAGTCCGAATCATTTAATGACCTTCGGAAACCTGGCTGGCTACCAACAGCGATTGTCGTAAATATCCTGACTGCGGCAGACCAAAGGAGAGGACAGAAAGTATCACCCAAAGATCTAATCGACATAAGTACAACAAGAGACAGTCTAGCCACGATATCGCTTCCAGATAAAGTATCGACAGCAAGCTGGAAGCCTTCACTGCTCCCGCCAATTGAGGTTATCGACGGTCAACACAGACTCTGGGCATTTGAGTCCGACGGGCGCGTCGTCGATTTCGAGCTGCCTGTCGTTGCTTTTCATGGCCTAGACATCAGCTGGCAGGCCTACTTGTTTTGGACGATTAATATCAAGCCTAAAAGAATTAATCCGAGCCTTGCATTTGACCTCTATCCGCTGCTCAGAACGGAAGACTGGCTCGAAAAATTTGAGGGCCACTCCATATATCGAGAAACGCGGGCTCAGGAGCTTACGGAAGCACTGTGGGCGTTCACCGAAAGTCCGTGGCACGATCGAATTAACATGTTGGGCGATCCCGGTACCGGACAAACAATGGTTTCCCAGGCGGCTTGGATTCGGTCCCTCATGGCGACTTTTGTAAAGGCGTGGGAAGGAAAACGGGTGCAAATCGGAGGCCTGTTCGGCGCTCCAGTGGGTGAGCATAAAGAGGCATTACCGTGGAGTAGAGCCCAGCAAGCCGCCTTCCTGATTCGAGCAGGCCGAAGTGTGCGTGACTCAATAAAGAATTGTTCACTGCTTTGGGCCAGAAGCCTGAGAACTGTCGCCAAACAGCAGAAATTATCGACGGACTTGGACCCTGCGTTCTACGGCCCCTACACGCTGATGTCAACCGACCAGGGCATTAGGGGTTTGCTCCACGTCATCAACGATATGTGTTTCGTCCGAACGCGAGAACTCAAACTTGAATCATGGTCCACTGCGAACAACACAAGCGCTTCTGACGAAAAGGCAGTTCAATCAGCGCTTGCTAGTCTAAAAACACAACCTGTCTCTGAATTCCTGGATGAAATCGCAGACGGACTGGCTGCGTACGACTGGAGAACTTCCTCCTTTCCTAGCCTAAGTGAGGATGAACGCATAAGAAAGGCGGCCCTGCGGGGCAGTGGTGGCTATAAAGAGTTGCGACAAGATCTTCTCAGAACTCTTTCGGGACGTGGTCGGAATGTTGGAAGGGCGGCATCCACAGTGATCAGTGCTCTTGGCTACAATGCCCCGCGCAAAATTTGACAAGACAACCCGAAAGCTGATTCGCGCTGCTTCACGCGAATCAATTGAAGATTACTTTGCCTACTTGAAGCGCTACTTCAAAAGAAACAGATGGCTAGGACTAACGAATAGGTACGGGAAGCGGACAACTAAGAGGCTCGGCCTCGACTCTCGGGCCGCCGGACATATAAACTCGACTCACCTCGGACAGTACATAGCAGCGTCGGCGCCACTCCATTGCGCAGACGGGTGGTCGCTGTTAGGCAGGGCAATTGACTGTCACAGTCGACGCGACTCAGCTGCGGCGCGACATTTTGCCTATTATGCCGAGCTGCGAGCGGCGATGTCCGTACTGGCCTCGGAAGGAATAGCAGTCTTTCAAGACAAACATTTCGTGGTGAAGAAATCGAAGAGCTGCGATCGATATTCAAGACTAACCACTCACGCGATTGCTTGGCAAACGCTCAACTACTGGTCAACATTGAAAAATTGCGCTGACCTACTTTCGAGAAGCATTCGCATCAACGGAATTGAGCTCCGGGATTGGCTGCATCGTTTTCCGGCGAAGAGTAGCTTTCGTGCGATTGGAAACCGTTGGCTTCGCGCCTGGGGATTAGATCTGCAGACTTTTTCCCTTGACCGAGATATGCGAAACGAAGCGAGCTACAGGCCGACCAGCATCCAAGCTCACGGAGTGCTTCCACTCACTGACACGTCAAACTTCATATCAGAGCTTTGGACCCTTTGCGAACCCACGGAAGGGGCCGCGTTCCATAGAATCGACCGACACTTATTGCGCCTTGTTCTCGAACAAACTTTTTTTGATTCGCGGGGTGTTCGTCCCCAATCTGACATGACTCAATTCCAGAAAGATCTCAGCGCAATGCTGTTGGATGTGGGGATTGATCCGAGTTCACATCAGTTATGGATTGACTTTCTGACGAGAACGGTTGAGGCAGACGATCCCCTGGTTTTTTCCGAAGCTCAGAAAGCGCCTCCGACAAGTGCTGCAATCGGCGATTCGACACTGCACCTGCAAATGATTTCGAGGGCGGCGTTGCTGCTTCGCGTGGCAACTGCGGCGAACTCGAAGTTACTTAGAGAGTCCGGCATGTCTGCACACGAAATCGCATTTTGGCGGTCCAATGTCGCAGACGAACGAGGCATCTGGCCGATTGGGAACGAACCAGGGAGCCTGTCAGATCTTTGGGCCGATATCGAAGATGCAATCGGAAATCTCGACGCTTGGAAAGAGCGGACTCTCGCCACCGACCAAACGTTCATTCACTGGCGAAATCAATGTGCCTATGACATTTCCGTCCTGGGAACGTGTGAGAGGATCGCGTTATGGGGTCTCAGTCCATGAAGTATATGGGCTCCAAGCGCCTGATGCTGCAGAACGGTCTCGGCGAGCTGATCACCGTATGCGCAAAATCGTGCGACCGCATTGTAGACCTCTTTTGCGGCGCGTCTTTCGTCTCGTGGTTCGCCGCTGAGAAAATCGGCAGTAAAGTTCTCTCGGTCGACCTTCAGCAGTATTCGATAGCTCTTGCAACTGCCGTCATTGAGCGAGATGCGCCGCTCGATTCCTCAAAAGTCGCATCGACGTGGCTAGATGCTGCCAAGGCGTCGCGAAACCAATCGAAACTGTGGCAGAGAGCCAACGCGATTGATGGTAGAAGTCTAAGGAGGCTCGTCACTCGCGCACGTGAACTTTGCTCGGAACCTTCAGAGGTTGGGCCGGTTTGGCGTGCATACGGCGGCTATTATTTCAGCCCCGCCCAAGCCCTAAGCATTGACTACATGCTCGCGCACTTACCCGCATCAAAGCCGGACCGAGACGTCTGCCTTGCGGCTCTCATAATTGCTGCGAGTAAATGCGCTGCCGCTCCCGGGCATACCGCGCAACCATTCAAGCCAAACCGATCTGCCGGCCCGTTTATTCGTGAGGCGTGGGGACACGACATCTTCGCGGTCGCTAGGGCCGCCCTCGATCAGATATGTCCGCTCCACGCGAAGAAGGTAGGAAGCGCAAAAAAATCAGACGCCGTCGAGGTGGCGGGCCAACTCAATTCCAAAGATTTGGTAGTTGTTGATCCGCCCTACTCCGGGGTGCAGTACAGCCGTTTTTATCATGTGCTAGAGACGATCGCGCGAGGCTCTTGCGGCCCCGTCTCCGGCACTGGACGCTACCCTGCGATCTCTGAGCGGCCCCAATCGGCGTTTTGCAATAAATCAGAATCGCGCAACGCGCTAAGAGATTTGATCGCCAATCTCGCCAAATCCGGTTCCACCGTCATCCTGACGCTTCCGGCCGGACCCTGTAGCAACGGCTTGTCAGGCGTAACTGCCACCCGAATTGCTTCTTCGTTCTTCGATGTTCAGAAAAAAGTGGTCAAGACGAAATTCAGCACTCTCGGCGGGAACAACACAATCAGAAGGTCTCGACGGCCGAGATCAGAGCTCATACTCCTGCTTCGGCCAAAGGGTTGCGCCGCGAGCGCCGCGTCGTAAACGGTTTCAACACCTGGTTTCCAACCCGCTGAGCCCGCCTCCCGCGACAAGAATTCTGTTGACATCTCAGTACCCGTTGTGCTACGGTACTTCTGCCGGTCATCAACGCAATTCATTCGTCGAGGTGTGCGTTTACCCCGATGGTTTTAATCGGGGCCCTTGATCGCCATGTCCGGTTCCTCAAGACCTTCCTGTTGTACATCCAGTTCTTCTGCGCCTACACCCCGGCCGAACTTGCAGAACCCTGATTTTCGTTCACCCCTATCCCCTTTGTTTGCAATGCCGATGAAGGTCCTTGGAGCTTATGCGCCCTGTTTTCATGCACTTAACCCAATTAGAGAGGGGGTACCACCTCTCCCCATTATTTCGAGCCTAATCTGCGAGAGAACGATGAAGATTCTAGCGCTAAGTATATTTCCTTTCATATCCTTAGCCTGGCACCGTCCGCAACTGGCTTTAGTTTCACATCCTTACGAAAAAAGAGGGTTTTCTCAGATCACACTTAACATAATCTCGGGAGATGCGAGTTGACGAACAATCCGAATTTTCGTCTCTCAAACTTCGACGACCCCCACGCCGTCGCGGAAGGCGATCCGCGTTCCGTATGGCTGCGACAGGCGTGCCAGCTCTTCGATGATGTGCTGCGCCAGCATTTCCGTCGCAAGCATCGGCGTGCCGCGCTGCGAACGCGAAAGTTGCGATTGCAGAGTCACCGGATAGAGCTTCAGCGACGCGAGCTTGCGGTCGCGGAAAGTGGGTACCGCGATCACCGAAATCCAGAACGGTTCCGCCGCGAAGCCGCCGATCATTTTGTCGAAGACGTCCGAAGGGTCCGTGCCGGAAACTCCGCACGTGGCGTAAATTTCCGGCGGAATTTGCTTGGCGCTTTCGCCGTGAAAAATGAAATTTCCAAGGCTGTAGAAAATCGGGCAGCCTTTGTAGATTTCGATTCCGCGCAGCACGTGCGGTCCGTGACCGATGAACGCGTTCGCTCCCGCATCCACGCAGGCGCGCGCGAAGGGCTGCAGAAATTGCGCGGGAATTTCCGCCGCGCGTCCGGCCGATTCGTGCGCGTGAATGCCCAGCAGCACGAGCTCGGAATTGCGCGAGGCGCGCTTCACGGACGCGGCAATCGCGGCGGTATCGAGCGGGTCCGCTTCGGTGAGCACGCCCGCGGGCGATCCCGCGACGAATTTGTGCTGGAGGAAATTGAAGGAGTCGGACGACGCGTTCGCATTGCCGCCGCCGAGACCCATCGACGCGGCCACTTTGCGCAGCGCGTCGAGTTGCGCCGGCTCCACGCGATACGTGGTCTGCACGCGCACGGGACTCAGTCCGGCGCGCCCCGGAACTTCGCCATTGCCATCGGCGGCGAAAGCACCGTAAGGAAATGTGGAAGCGCACGCGACCAGCGCGATGCGTCCGCGCGGCGAATCGAAGTACACCGGCGAGCGCGCTTCGGCCAGGTCGCGCCCCGTGCCCGCGTGAGCGAGGCCGGCGTCGTCGAGTTTGCGCTCAGTGGCGAGCAGGCCATCGCTGCCGTAGTCCATGGAGTGATTGTTGGCGAGCCCCATCATCTTGAAGCCGGCCCACTTCAGTTCTTCGGCGATGGCGCGGTTATCGGCGCTGTCCGCGCGAAGGTGAACATAGGCGCAGGAATCGTGATAGGCGGGCGGCGCGTCGGCATCGGCGAGCGTCATTTCAAAATTGCCGAAGCTCACGTCCGCGGCGCGAATAATTTTGGCGAGCGGAAGAAATTCCTCCGGCGGCAGCACGGAGACCGGACGGGTCATCATGCAATCGCCGACGGCGGCAATGGTGATGGAATCGTCCGCGAGCGATTCCAGCGTGCCGCTTGGCCGCAGCAGAGTGGACGAAAGCGCGGCGGCCGCCGTGGATTGAACAAACTCCCGCCGATTGAGTTTCGAGGTCATAGCCCCTCCGAAATGGTTGGGCGAATAGTAGCAATTCTTCGACGAGGGGCAGAACGGCTAGAAGTGCGGCGGGTTGCTGGAAGTCATCGGCGCCGATCGGTTCACGCTCTACTCGGTAATCACCCGGTCGGCCCATTCCACGAGCGAGACGAAAATCTGCGGGTTGCCGAACTTCGCGCCGAAATTCGCGAGTTCGCCTTCGCCGACGCCGCGCGCGCGCGAGCACGCACCGCAGGCGTAAATCACGATTTTGCGCGAGGCGACTTTTTCGAGGGTTTCGATCAGCCGCGGCCAGCCGACGGGCACCACGGCTTCCGCGACCGAGCGGCGCATCAGCGAGACGGCTTCGCCGAGCAGGAAGATGCGCAC
>DASTCZ010000018.1:0-8968 GCA_035710585.1 Candidatus Acidiferrales bacterium
GCAGGGCGGTTGCGGCAACGCGGCGAAGAGCTTTCATCTTTCCTCCTGAACGAGACGGAGAAGGATTGCGATTGGCGAGCGGATTCTACCGCAGCGGGTCAAGTGCGATGGCGGAGTTTTTACAGAACTTCGGGTATCGAACCCGAGCCGCAGGGCGTTCACATAATGTGGAGCTCGCGTCCCCGGTTGCGCGACGCTCGATTAGAGAAGGAAGAGCACTCATTGAGGTGAATTCCAATTGAAATACGAGGAGGGTGAATGCCAAGAAAGTACGGAAAGGCCGCGAGCAAGAGCGTGGAAAGCGCGATGCGGCGCATGGAACACGGCACGTTAAAGTCCGGAAAGCACGGACACGGCGGAACGGTGACGAGCCGCAAGCAGGCGATCGCGATCGGGCTTTCCGAGGCACGGAAGAGGGGCGCGAAGGTGCCGCGGAAGAAGTCCAGCTAGTGGGAGCGCGCGCAGCACTCGGTCCGCGCGCGCAAGAATTCAAATTAGAGAACGGCAGCGCTTACGGATGCGCGGCCGGATCCCGACTTGAGGTACTTCTCAAACGTCAGCGCGTTTGAACTGGAGCCGACTTGTCGAGCCGTAGCCCGCGTTTTGGGCGAAGGTTGGTGGACGTGAGGGGGTTCGAACCCCTGACCCCCTGGTTGCAAACCAGGTGCTCTCCCAGCTGAGCTACACGCCCACGGACGTGACGAGTTTAAGAGATTGTACTAATAGCGCGATGCGCCTATCAAATTTCAGCCGCGCTGTGCGGAGAATCGGAAAACAGCGCGGAAATGGATGAGGCGCAACCGGATCGACCGAAAGTTGCGCAGGGCCTCGAAGACTGGATTCCCACGTTCGCATGGCTGCGCTGGGGCGGACATGGGCCATCCTCCCGCGAAAACACACGATGGACCTTCTGCAATTTCTAACTTGAACGCGAAACAGTCTATTTGCGGAGGTTGTCGTTACGAAGCTTGGAAGTTGGCGTCGTCTGAAAGGTACAGCTGTTCTCGCGTACCATTGCCCGTCTAAATCTACATATGTAGACATAGAGCTGTGTTCGATTCCTATCGCGATAAAGCAGAGGTCACAGCTCGAAATGCGAAACTTACTAACGGTAATCCTCGTGATGCTTTTTGCCCAATCAGCTTCAGGACAGTCTTCTGAGTCTGCTGCATCGACTTTTGAAGTTGCTGATGTGCATCTTGCCACCCGAGGAGGAGCTATGTCGTTCGGCGGCGGTGTTAGCGGCGACCGGTTTACTTTGCGAAACGCAACCATCATTGATTTGATCGCCGCAGCATACGGTGTCGATGGCGATAAGGTGGTCGGAGGCCCGGCATGGCTGGAGATGGTCCGGTTTGATGTGATCGCAAAGGCGCCCTCAAACACATCGCCGGACGTCATGAAGAAAATGCTGCAAGACCTTCTGGCCGATAGATTCAAGCTCGTGATCCACTCCGATGTGCAACCAATGCCCGCGTATCTGCTTACTGCAGGAAAGGGCAAGGCGAAACTCCAGGAGTCCAACGGATCTAGCGCCTCCGGTTGCGCACCTCAGAAACAGAGTTCCCCTTCGGGTGCGCTGCCTTATCTATCCTTCTCGTGCCGCAACATCACGATGGAGGCATTCGCGCAAAGTCTTCCTCAGCTTGCCAGAGGTTACTTGTCAAAAGCCGTCGTGGATTCCACGGGCGTCAAAGGAGCGTGGGATTTTGACGTGCAGTGGATGCCAGTAAGTTCGCTGCCCTATGCGGGTCACGACGGTGTCACCGTCTTTGACGCGTTGGACGAACAACTGGGGCTGCGGCTTGAGCTCAAAAAGTCTCCAATGTCCGTAGTGGTTGTGGATAGCGTCAATCGAAAACCCACGGAAAATTTGCCGGAAGTCGCAAAGGCGTTTCCCCCGGCTCTTCCTAGAGAATTTGAATTGGCTGTCATCAAGCCAAGCCTACCGGATGCGCGCATACGAATCGTCACAAACCGTCTGGACGAGATAGAACTTGGAGGCGTGTCACTGAAGTGGATGGTGAGTTTTGCCTGGGGCATGCCCCTTGCGGAAACACCGAAATGGATGGACACACAGAAATTTGAACTGGTCGCGAAATCTCCTGGCGCGGGATGGACGGATGCACAGCCCCTGGAGACCGCCGATCTTCAACGCATGCTCCGCACGGTCTTAATTGACCGGTTCAAGCTTGTCGTCCATACAGAAGAGAGGCCCCAGGACACTTACGCATTGATCGCCGACAAGCCAAAGCTTGAGAAAGCAGACCCACTGGTGCGCATCGGCTGCAAAGATGAGCCTGGGCCGGATGGAAAAGATCCGCGAATTACAAATCCGATTCTCGCCAAGCTGGTCACTTGCCGGAATACGACTATGGACCAGTTTGCCCAACGGCTCTCGTCCATATCCGGGGGGTCGATCCAGCAGCCGGTGGTAAATGCGACGGGATTGGAAGGAGGTTGGAATTTCACCTTGAGTTTTACACCAGGTTACCTTGCGGCGAGTTTGGCGACCCGCACCAGTGATTCATCCGCCTCAGAATCAGCGGGGTCGTCCTCCTCGACCACGGACCCCACCGGCGCTCTATCCATCTTTGAGGCGGTGAGCAAGCAACTTGGATTAAAACTGGAGCCGCGCAAGCTGCCAAGACCGGTGCTCGTGATCGATCACGCGGAACAGAAACCGACAGACAATTGACCCCGAGCATCGGTGAGCAGAGGTTGAATTCGCGGAACTGCCGCCTTCAACCGTAGACGCCGCGGGAGATTGCGATGGCAGCATCGACAAATCTCGGCATGCGCTCGCTGGGAGAGCGGAATACGTCCACTGCGCCCGCGTCCGCAGTTGAATTGCAGCATTGCAGTGCTTCATCTGTCCTGCCGGAAACTCAAGATCCATTCCAACGCTGGGTCACGCCCTTGCTTATAGTCGTCCCATGACACCGGAATTTCCTGATCGGGACGGATGATGTTTTCGCCCGTCTCGACGAATTTGTAGAACTCCGTGGAATAGCGAACTGTCAGATGGGAGTTTGGCAGCGTCATTTGCCGCGGTTCCTGGTAGCTGTTGGGCTTTTCTCCAATGGTGCGTCCGACGAGAATCGCCTGCGTCTGAGCGCGGAAGTGCGCGGCGTTTGCCATCGCCGCGGAGAACGTATTGGGCCCGATGATTACGAACAGGTGGCCTTTGCGATTGATGGAAGGCAGATCGCGGATTGGATGCACAAGGTGGTTGAGGCCTTCGTTGAAATCGCCTCCCGAATTCTGACGAAGGTCGAGAACGACCTTGTCCGGATGATTCACGTCGATCAGTTGCAGGATTTTCTTTTCCGGCTCGGCGAGATTACGCATGGCGCGGACGTTGCAGTAAAGCGTGCGCGCCGCCGCGATGAACTCGCACCAAAACCGCTCGCCTGGATGCTGGCGATACAGGGGCGTCTGGTCCGTCACCAGCTTCCACTGCGACTGATCCGGCGCAGCGGAGCTGGTCGCACGGAGTTGAAGCTCGAATTGCTTTCCGGCGTCATCGAGGAATGTGTAACGGGCCTGGGAACGATCCGTGATGATGTTCAGCCCGTGCAGTTCCGCGCCCAAGGTCATCCCGCCCGCAATGTAGGACTCGGCAAGGGTCGGATTCTCATCTTGGGAGAACAATTGATAGAGGAGTTCGGCAGCGCGCGCGACAGGCGTCTGCTGAATCGCCAGCACGCGATCGCCCAAGGCCTGTTCGGCGCCCGGACCCGCCGCGACGACGCGATAATCTTCGCCGAACTTGACCAGCGTTAACGGGAATCCGGGGTCATCACGCGGAGACTGCAGGTACGTGTGGGCATCGCCGATCAGAGCGGTGACCTTCGCGAAGCCCACCCAACTTTCGTCGCTGTCCAATTGATCCAGGCGACGATCAAGGCCGGCCACCGCGGCTTCGAATTGCTCTCTGGATGTGAAATGAAAAGCGTTGGCGTGACGTTTTGGCAGTTCGCGATCCAGGAACTGGAGGTCTGCGCGCCATTGCTGCGGCGTCAGTTGAAGAACTTCCTGGGATTGGCCGGCGTGAATCGAATGCACAGTGAGGATGAGCAACGCCGCGAGAAGAGAACCGAGCGACCGCTTTGGCATCGCTGGAACATACCACGCGGAGGAAGCGCGCGAGAAATTAAGCACGATGGCAACTCACTCGGTGATTATCTGGAGTTAACGTTGAGCGGAGTGGCGGTCGCAAAATGCGATTTCCGCGCGAGAGAGCATGAAACACAAGTTCAGAATTCATTCGATAGATGGCGGGTAGTGTTGGGCAAATGAGCAGTTTCGGGTCACCGAGCGCCGGCGATCGCCGGAACTAGCAGAAGGAAGATTCCGTCCATGATTGCGTGCATGAGGATGCAGCTCACTAGATTGCGCCGCCACAAATACAACGCGGTGAGAACCGCGCCCACCAAGCCGGGGATGATGAGCGCGGGCGACAGACCATAGAGCCCTGCGTGGCTGAAAGTGAATAGAAACCACGACAAAAAACCTGCGAGCCAGCGGTTTCCGGTCATGAACGCCAATTCCTCGATTCCAAAGCCTCGATACATGAACTCTTCGCATATAGCCGCTGTCAGTACGACCGCGATCCGAAGACTTACTGGAACGGCCGCCAGCTTCTGCACAGAGGAGAGAGAGGAAGGCATCGCGACCACGCGACTGGCTGCTCCGCTCAGCATAAACGCAATGACGACGCAACCGAGGGCAACGAGACTATCTCGCCATCTGAGAGCACGAATGCCGAATTCGGAAGGTCTCTTGTGCTGAATACTGAACGCTACGACGCAGAGAATCGCCGTAACCACCCATTTAAGGAGCACATCCACGGCGTCATCGTGAATATTGGTGATGTCGTGGTTCGAAACACCCGGTATGCGCAGAATCAGCGGCCAGCTGAAGGCAATGAAGAGACCCAAAATCACCGACAGGATGGCGGGTTTTGCTGGAGCGAGCGGTGCTGATGCTGCTTCGGATTCTGACGACATGTGAAAGATCTCCTCGGTGTTGTCGCCTTGCAAGAATCACTGCGCTTCCCCTACTACGAGCGCCAGCAGATCTTTATTTCACCGCCATTCGAATTTTCCGCGGCCCCACCGATTGAGGATGGCGCAGGGGGCCTGCCCCTCGCCGAGATTCGAAAGCCCATTACACGGGCGGGAGTCCTCCGTGCCGACAGCCTCGACGGCTGCGATCGACCGTTGTCGCGCGGAGAGTTCACGAATCAAAACCTGCGGTGTGGCTTTCGGGCGTAGAATCGGCGCACCGAAGGCCGAAATGGCAAAAGAGAAGAGCGGAGGAGCGGTGTCCACTGCAGTGAAGTGGGCAGGCTATCTCACACTGATTTTTTCGATTTGCGGGACGGTGTGGGGCGTGGGCAAGTATTTGCGCGCGCAAGCGGAGACGAGAAAGAGCGTTGCCGCGCTGGTGGCGACGGCGGCCGAAGAGCAGAAGGCTCGGGATTACTCGTCGGCGTGGGGGACGCTGGATCGCGCGGTGCAGCTCGACGCGGATGCGGACACGGTGCAGACCGCGCAGTTGAATTTGGCGATGGCGTGGCTGGAAGACGTTCACCTGAGCGAGAACCAGAAATTTTCGGACGTGACCGGGAAAGTGGAGCCGGTGCTCGTGCGCGCAGCGGCAGGAATGCGCGCGGGAGCGCGGAGAGCGGACGTGCGCGCGTACATCGGATGGGCGTATTTTCTGGACACGCGCGACGGACGGATGGATTTGGATCCGGCGAGAGCTTATCAGGATGTGACTGCCGAGGATCCGAACAATCCCTATGCGGGAGCGATGTGGGGACACTGGATTCTGTGGCGGCGCTGCGAGCAATTGCCGGAGGCGAAGAAACATTTCGATGCGGCGCTCGCGTCGGGGCGCGAGGCGAGTTTCGTGCGGCGGCTGGAGATGTCGGCGGTGTTGAATTGCCATACGGACGCGGCGAACGCGGAAGCGGTGCGAACGGCGAACGAAATGCGGAAGGCGGGGGAGAAGGTGTCTGAAGCGATGGTCAGCGATCTGCTGGCGATTTACAGCTACGAATTTTCGCCCGCAAGTTCTTCGACGGCGGAATTCGTGAGGGCCGTGCCGCCGGCAGAACATTTGGCTACGTTCGATTGGCTATTCGGGGGACTCGATCCGGGAACCGGCAATGCGTGGGCACGCGCCTATTATCGCGGCGCGATCGAGGAAGCGGCCGGGCAGCGCGATTCGGCGCTCGCGGATTACAGGCTCGCTTCGGATCATTTGTCGCAGGGTAGCAGCGAACTTGGACAGCCGGCGCGCGCGGCGGTCAAAAGGCTGACGCAAGCACACTGATTTCCGAAAACCCGAATTTGCCGATATCGAGTGACGGCTTTCAGCCGCCGGCAATAGCGCCGATCACGAAAAAAGGCTCAGCGCCGGAGGCGACGGCTTCGGGCAGCGGAGCGTCGGGCGATTCGTGCGAGAGATCTTCCGAGCAGGCAAAAAAACGAAGAAAATCGCGGCGCTTTTTGGTGACGTGATCGCGAATGGTGCCTTCGAGCTGCGGAAAGCGGGCTTCGAGCGCATCGAGAATGCTGCGCTGCGTGACCGGACCGCGCACTTCGAGTTCGACATCGCCGGTGACTTTGGCGAGCGTCCGAAGATGCGCGGGCAGCACGACCTTAATCATTGTAACGTCTGCACCTCGACGGAGAGAACCGCGGGCAAATCGCGGACGATCGGCGCCCAGGAATCGCCGCCGTCGGCGGAAGCATAGACCTGACCACCCGTAGTGCCGAAGTAGACGCCGCACTTATCGAGAGAATCGACGGCCATGGCGTCGCGGAGGACGTTGACGTAGCAATCCTTCTGCGGCAGGCCTTTGGTGAGCGGCTCCCATTCATTTCCGCCGGATTTGCTGCGGAAGACGCGCAGCTTGGCTTCATGGACGAAGTGCTCGGAATCGCTTTTGATCGGTACAACGTAGACCGTCTCGGGCTCGTTGGAATTGACGTCGATGACGAAGCCGAAGTCGGTGGGGAGATTGCCGCTGATCTCCTGCCAGGAATCTCCGCCATTATCGGAGCGCATCACGTCCCAGTGCTTCTGCATGAATAGAGTGTTCGGCCGCGATGGGTGCATGGCGATGTGATGGACGCAGTGGCCGACTTCGGCGGTGGGATCGGGAATGTACTGGGAGCGGAGGCCTTGATTGATCGGCTGCCAGGTTTTGCCCGCATCGTCGCTGCGGAACGCGCCTGCCGCGGAGATGGCGATGTAGATGCGATTCGGGTTCTGCTTATTCAGGATGATGGTGTGCAGGCACATGCCGCCGGCGCCGGGCTGCCAGCGGGGGCCGGAGCCATGCTCGCGGAGGCCGGGCAGCTCTGCCCAATTCTTGCCGCCGTCGCTGGTTTTGAAAATGGCGGCGTCTTCAATTCCTGCGAGAACGATGTCGGGATTATCGAGCGAGGGCTCCATGTGCCAGACGCGCTTGAATTCCCAGGGATGGGGCGTGCCGTCGTACCACTGGTGCGTGCCGGGAACGCCTTCGTAGGTGAACTTGTTGCCGACGGGTTCCCACGTCTTGCCGCCGTCGTTTGAACGCTGCACGAGCTGGCCGAACCAGCCGCTGGTCTGCGAGGCGTAGATGCGGTTCGGATCGGCGGGGGAGCCCTTTATGTGATAAATCTCCCAACCGGCGAAATGCGGTCCGGTGACCTCCCAATTCTGGCGCTTGCCGTCTGAAGACAGAATGAACGCACCCTTGCGCGTGCCAACCAAGACCCGAACAGAGCTCATGCCCCACTCCTCGATAAGTTGCGCTCGTGCAGCAACAGGTTGGAAAACTCGGGACAATTTACCGCCTGCGGCAAATCAGTGCAAATCGGAGCGGATGGAGAAGCGCTCGGGAGGCTGGGGATGCGCGGAAGCCGCTTCCGAAGCGGCGAAAACTCTGCTAGCATAGGAGCTTCAATTCCGAGAGTTCCCATCCATCAGGAGTAGAAATGGCTCAACGATGTGCGATTTGCGGCAAAGGGCCGCATTATGGAAACGTAATCAGCCACGCGAACAACACGCGGCGGCGCCGGTGGAATCCAAATCTGCGGCGGGTGCGCGCAGTGGTCAACGGCGCGAACAAGCGCACGCGGGTGTGCACGGCCTGCATTCGAGCCGGAAAAGTACAGAAAGTCGCGTAAGTCCCGCCAATTGACAATCTAAGGGAGCCGACCATGAGAACCGCTCTGCTTGCTCTAGGCGCCATGGCGGCGGTGTGTATCGCGCAGGGATGCAAGCATCAGAGCGCGCCCGCGCCGGACGTGTGGGCCGTGGTGAATAACCACGACATCCGGCGGGACCAGGTGGAGAAGTATTACCGGAGCTCGTCACTCGAACAGGGAACGACGGCGACGCCTTCGCAGGAAGAGGCACTTTCGCTGAAGCTCAATGTGCTGGATGAGCTGATTAACGACGAGATTCTGCTGCAGCTCGCGCAAAAGCAGAATTTGGTAGCGACCGACGGCGAAGTGGAAGACAAGTTCACGGAGTTCAAGAGCCCCTACACCGAAGAAGAATTCCAGAAGCAATTGAAGGACCGCGGAGTCAGTGTGGACGATCTGCGCCAGGAAATCCGGCGGAAACTTTCCATCGATAAGCTGCTGAACCGCGAAGTGAAGTCCAAAATCACGATCACGGATCAGGACGTAGCGGACTATTTCAACCAGAACCGCGGGCAATTCAACGTGACCGAGACGCAATACCGCGTGGCGCAGATCATCGTGACGCCGCGCAAAGATCCTCAGATCCGCAACCGGAAAAATGATGACGCGACGACCGATCTGGAAGCGAAGCGAAAAATCGCGGCGCTACTGCAAAAATTGAACACAGGCACGGACTTCGCGCAGCTGGCGGCGGATTATTCCGAGGACCCGACGACGGCGGCAACGGGCGGCGATCTGGGATACATCCCGGAATC
>DASTCZ010000019.1:0-8931 GCA_035710585.1 Candidatus Acidiferrales bacterium
CCCGGTGCTGATTATCGGAATCGCTGGAATGAGGAAACATGGGCTAACCGCCCACAGGGTGATAAACCTTACCAGCAGCGAACCGCTTCCGAAGAGCATCTTCCGTGTGGCGTCGTTCCAGTTCTGGTAGCCGTAAAACACTTTGTTCGCGGCCGAGTAATGGCGGAAGGGCCACGCTAAGTCGGCCACCATTGGACCGACGGCGTGCTGCGACGCAAAGTAAGCGAATGTTGCGACGATAGGGATGAAGATTCCAGCAACTAACGCGAGGGTGCCTGCCGTCGAGACTGTTTTTGCCGGCCTCTGCAACAACCAGACCACCCCAACGCAAATCGCGACACCGAGTAGAACTCCAGCCCCTTTCGACTGTTCAAACAGAAACGTCAAGCCACCGCCCATTCCTGTCCAAAATGCCCAGTTAGGTCGTCCAGTCTCGAACCAACGCAGCCCCGCGTAGGTCGCCAGGCAAGCCCAAAGCGTGCTGTCCCAGTTGTGAAGTACCACGAATCGATAAGGCAGCGTCGCGACGATCACAAGAATGGCCGTGGAGATTGCAACCGCCCTGGAGCAAACGCGACGAGCGAGCAGATACGAGATCGATGAGACGAGAGCGCCCACGACGACCAACATGGTGCGGGCGACCACGATCGAATTGCCGAATATGCGCAAAACCAACGCGGTCTGATAAAACGATCCGGGCGTCAAAAACGAAAAGAAGTCGCGATACAGAACCTGGCCATTCAGGATTCGCTGCGCGCCCTGCAGGATGATGCCCTCATCCGGATCCATCATCGTGAAACGTCGGAAGAGCCAGAGATAACAACAGCCCAATAAAAATATGAAAATCGCGATGCGCCGCTCGGACGAATCCGCCTCAGGAATGTAGTAGCGCGAACCCTCCGTCACGGCCTGCGCTTCACTCATCTATCAGCGTCCCGGCCGTCAGAAGGACAGCCAGAGCCGTTCGGCACCATGGCGGTGAACACCCAAAAACCGTTGCCGGGCAGCGAGCCACACGCGTGGTAATTGCTTTCCAGGTAGCCTGAGACCGGGTCGGGAGCTTCGAGGGCCTCTGCGGGCGTGTTTGGCCATCCGAGTTTGTACTTTTCGCGGAACGTGGGCTCGAACAGAACAATCGCTGGGCGCGCCTCGGCCAACTCCTCAGCGCTTTCTCGAAATTGCTCGGGAGTGTGCATGCCGGGCTGCAGAAAATCATATCGGAGAGAAGAGCGTGTCCCGCTCAAAAAATAGTAGAGCGGCTCGTACGGATAAACGAAAACTTCCTCGCCGGGACGCGAATGCTCTAGCAGGAAGTCTAGAGCGAAGTCGGGTTGGCCGGTTCGAATCGCTCCGCGGAATGTTTGCGTCTCTACGTGTGCATTCAGCGCCGGCCACAAAAGCGCTAGTCCAAAAAACGAGAACGAGAGAAACGCGACAGCGATCAATGGCGGCCGAATCGCGAGCGCGAAACGGGAACGTATCGAAGTGGCCCCCAAAATCCAGGCGAGGGCGATGTAGAAAATCGGACCCTGGTAATTCAGATGCGTAAAATCGGGACGTCTCGTAAGCAGCGTTGAAACAAGCATCCCAACCATCACGCTACTGCTGAGGATCCAAAATTTATACCGTTGGTTTTGATCCGGCGTTGGGCCGCGATACGAAAACCAAGCCAGGATCAACACGGCCGCGAGAGGAAGGACAGCCATCACATAGATCGGGCCGGATGAGAAAAGAGTCAGGATGGATGAGCCGATCGAGCCGCGCAGCAACGCTCCCCGATCGGCCGTGGACATAACCAGAAATCCGTAAGGGAGCTTGTTCGCCGCGGAGTAATTGGAAAACGGCCACATCCAGTCCGCCAGCATCGGCCGCAGCGCATGCACGGTTGCAAAGTAAATCATAGTGGCGATTACAGGCCACGAAGCGCCGAGAAGCAGCGCGCAAAACTGATGCCTCTTGAAAATAGTCCAGTCGCCGGTCCGCGCGCCTATCAAGACAAATCCGAGCGCCAGCCCGAGCGCGATTCCGGCTCCCTTCGACTGCTCGAATAGGAAAGCCAAACTCGCAAACATTCCGGTGCAGAAAGCCCAATATGTTTTTCCCGGCCGCTCGAAATAAACCACCGCGGAATAGAGCGCAAGCAGCGCGAGCAGCGTACTTTCCCAATTGTGCAGGACCACAAACCGAAACGGCAGACAACTCACCGCGACCGCAAACGCCGCGAGCAACGAGCTCACGCGCGAACACACTCGCCGCGAGAGTAGAAACGTCGCGGTGGAGAAAATTCCGCCGTAAACAATCAGCGCAGCGCGAGCCACGCCGAACGAACTGCCGAACACTCGAAAAAGCAGCGCCGTCCAGTAATAAGAACCGGGAGTGTAAAACGCGAAAAAATCGCGATAGAGAACCTGACCGGAGAGAATTCGTTGCGCGCCCTGCAGCGAAATTCCTTCGTCCGAATTGAGCGCGGTGAACCGGAAAAATAAGCAAAGATACGCCGCGCTTAAAACAAAAACCGCGATGCCGATGATCGAATCGGCTTTAGAAGCGCCGGGTCCCTCAGCATCACTGACGATTGAACCGCCTGCATCGCTGCCAGTGGAAGCGACCAAATTCACGCTAGCCCCGGCGACCGATCACGAGCAACGAACTCCCAAATGGAGCTGGCGCCGCTCTGCCGGCTCGCTGTTCGATTCGCGAGATAGCATAAAAAATCCGGCTTGCGGCTGGCCCCGGAATCGACGGAAGCTTCGGCGCCGATCCAGAAACCATCTCGAGCATCCTCTGCACGAATTTCAGCGGAAATAGCCAATGGAAAAAATAGCGCATCGTTTCAACCCCGAGTCCCGCCTGCCGCGCCACCGCGGAGAAGGTGCTTTTCGTAAAGCGCGTGACGTGATGATTCAGCGTGTCGTGATTCGTCCACAAGCTGCGAAACGCGGGCACGGTGATCAGAATTGCGCCGTTTTCTGCTAGCAACGAAATCGCCCGGCGAACCGCTGCCACTGGATCGCGCAAGTGCTCCAGCACGTCAAGCATCAAGATGAGATTGTATTTCTTCACCCGATGAAAACTCTCATCGAATGGGCCGCAATGAATTCGCGCTGCCTGCGGGCCATCTTCGCTAATCAAACTTCGATCCGGCTCGACGCCTTCAACATTTCCGAATTTACTCAGCTCGTCAAAAAACAATCCATCGCCGCAGCCGACGTCCAGAATCTCGTTTCCGGCCGACGGAAGCCCCAAGCGAGCGATTTCCTCCAGCACAAACCGTTCGCGGGCCCGCCACCACCAGTGCCGGAAATAGAGTTCCCGGTAAGATTTGGCGTAATCCTGTTCCATAAGTATCGCGTCGGTACCTTGCACTTCAGCGGAATTCATTTCGATATTTCGCCGGGCGCCCGTTCCCTCGCCGTCCGCGCAACCTCGCCTGCACTCGTCTGCGCAAAGCCGTAAACGTGGTCCACTACATACATCGGCCGGCCTTTGACTTCTTCGTAGATCCTGCCGACGTACTCGCCCACAATCCCGAGCGAGAACAGCACGACCCCGACAAGGAAGGTCATCAATAGCACGAGTGCCGTAAATCCCTGCGGCACGCGGTGATAAACGAATTTGCCGATCACGGACGCGATGCCATACATCAGCGAGGCCACGATTGCTATAGCCCCGGCGAGCGAAGCCACGCGCAGCGGCAACGTGGAAAATGCAAAGATGCCGTCAGACGCGAGCCTTATCAATCGCGCGACGCTGTATTTGCTCGTGCCAGAGTGCCTTTCGTCCCGGTGAATTGGTATTCCAATCTGCCGGTATCCGACCCAGCTGCGCAATCCGCGCAGATATCTCTGCCGCTCGGGCAGTCGCCGCAACTCGCGCACCACCCGCCCCGACATCAATCCGAAATCGCCTGCATCGAGGGGCAATCGCGTGTCCGAGAGTGCGTTCTGAATGCGGTAAAACGCGCGGTAGCAGAACTTCAGCCAAAGCGGTTCCTTGCGGCTTGCGCGCGTCGCGTAAACAACGTCGTACCCTTCCTCGAATTTTTGCAGGAACTCGAAGATGTGTTCCGGAGCGTCCTGCAAGTCGCCATCCATCAGCGCAACGGCGTCGCCATTCACATAGTCCAGCGCGGCCGTGAGCGCAGCCTGGTGTCCGAAATTCCTCGATAACGACACGACGCAAATCCGCGCGTCCCGATCAGCTGCTTCGCGCAATATTCCGAGCGTCCCATCGGTGCTGCCGTCATCGACGAATATCAGTTCGTGCGGCCCGCCGGGAATTTGACTCAGCACGGCGAGCACGCGCGAGAAGAGTTCCGGCAGCACTTCCTGCTCGTTGTGCACTGCGATCGCGATTGAAATGTTCGGACGCTTCATTTCAGACCAGCTTTACAGTACACGAGTGCTCAGCCCTTGAATCCTAAAAGGTTCACGGGAAACTCTGCACGCGGCGCACGGAGCGCAGATCCATGTGCTGGGCGATTTTCGCCCACTTCTGCGATTCGTGCGTGCCCTGCCAGAGGCGATACACGAGCGGCTTTTCCATCAGGTATTCCGTGATGGTCATCCGGTGGCTTCCTTCCGTTCCAAGTGCGGTCTAGCTTGAGCCCATCCCATAGACTGCACCCATCCATAGTAATGATAGGCAGACCGAAGGTCAGCGGGAGCGGTCGTTGCTGAGCCTGACTCGAAAATGGCGCTCACTTCTGTTGGGGGGGTGGCCCCCCCTCGAAATAGATTAAGTCATAGAAAACAAAAATGTTAAGCTCCAAGAATCTACACCGGTGAAGAAAACAAACGACTTACGGTTGCGATTTTCCGGCGAACGGGGGCGATTGCCGGGAAAAACAGCTCGACCCAAGTGGACTACAGTTCCACTTTGGGAAAAAATCAAGTGGGCGAGTGGCTGCTGGATCGACTAGTCGGCGGAGTCTTATGTCGCGCCCAACTCGCGATCCTATTCGACGGCAATATTATACTTTTTACTAAAAGTAAATAGGAAAGATTTTTCCCGTTCGTATTCGAACAAAGTAAACCGCGGCATTTCCAATGTTTGACATAAGGGGTCGGCGTGTTAGGTTTTCGAATGCACCATGCTCGACCGGATCGGACATGCGCAAATTAACGAGCGGGATGCCATCGTCGCGGTTGGAGATGACCGTCGACGTCTCGCAGATATTCTCCCTCCAGCCTTTCTGGCCGTCGTAGTGGGTTACATCGGGGTCCGGAGTCTCGCAGAGGCAATGGGGCGGCCTTTTTGGTACGACGAGGTTTCGACTTGGACACTGTCCCAGCAGGGGAGTATTCGCGCCATTTGGAGGATTTTATCTACTTCTGCTGATGGCCAGCCGCCTGCCTACTACATGTTAGTGCGGCTCTGTGGTTGCTTGGTGAAAACTCCGGAGATCGCGGCTCGGATTCCGTCCATTCTCGCGTTCTGCGGAACGCTCATATGTATGTTCCTCGTCGCGCGAAGGCATACGTCTGTCCTGACGGCATTGCTATCGTCGCTGCTTTTGATACCGACCCCGCTTTATCACCACTACTCAGGCGAGGCGCGGCCGTACGCTCTAGTTGTTGGCTTGGTTGCACTCGCGCTGCTCTGTTACCAGCGTGCTCCGATGCTTGGATGGATGGTTTGTATGGGCACTTCATTTTTCCTAGCTGAAGCGCTTCATTACTACGGTTTCTTCGTGACTGTGCCCTTCTTGATCGCGGAGTTCATATTTTCAATAAGAGAGCGCCGAGTCCGAACTGTGGTTTGGATTGCAATCGGAGCGGGCCTTATCCCCCTAGCAGTTTACTGGCCCTTACTTGTTCGGCTCCGATCTTACTTCGGACGGTCAGTGGTGTCGCAACATGATTTGATAGAGGCAATTAAAGACTACGGTGCATTTTTCCACGCAAATAACGAGGCCTTCAGTTTCTTTGTACTCGGAGTTCCTTTACTCTCGCTGATAATCGCAAGTTTGGTGACAATACGCCGGAAATCGGCTGATCGAGTTCCTAGCTGGCGCTCACCGAATCCTGTACTCGCAGTTTCTTTCATTCTCTTGCCACTGCTTATGTTCGCAGCAGTGAGGTTGGCGCATGGTTCCTTTTGGTACCGCTACGCTCTGGTTGGGATACTGGGTTTTCCCCTGACCGTAATATCGCTTTTACCCATGACGAGTTCGCGAGTGGCGACCAGAACCTCCGCTGCCGGGATAGCGTTGGTCCTCCTTGTGGCCTGGATTCAAGAATCTATATATTACCGAGGCGCATCCGAGTGGCATCTGTCAGACCCTGCGGCTCGGGCCGAGTCCCTCGTTAGCCAGACCGGCTATGTACATCTACCAATCTTGGTCTCGCGGGCGGCTGATTTCCTGCCCTTGTTCTATTATGCTCGACGGGAATTCAAGGACCGTTTGTTTCGTCCGGCGGATCCAACGCAGGCTCTTTTATACACAGGTACTGATTCGGCCGACCTTCAGCTGTTATCAATCGGCAAGGTAATAGGTTTACACGAGCCAAGGCTTTCGGATGTTGCGGCTGCGCAACCGAAATTCTTGTTATATTCCACCACGGAGGAATGGGATCCGGAATGGTGGAGTACGGTGTTGGCGCGCGACGGCTACGTGCTCCAGCGATTGGTTGTGAGCGGGGGACGCACGATTTTTCTGGTTCGCAGTCCGAAAGAGTAGCGGAATCTTCTCGAGCCGCGCGTCCAATCATAGGTGAACTATTCCGATCATGGCCGCCAATAGACATCGTAGTGTTCGACGAATTCGTGTCCCACGAATGACGCATCCACGGCGGCGCGGATCGCGAAGATGTATTGCCGCGAAAATTGGGGCCTATCCGCGATGATAATCATTCGAAGCCGCCCGGATTTCACAAGAGCTTGGATGGTGGATTCAAACGAGTTGAGGGGTTCAAAGAATTCAAACGGTGACTCCATCGGGTTCGTGAAACCCGACATAACGTAAAACTGTGGGGAATCGGGCCCTGCGAGAATCATTCCGCCGGTTGCATGTTCACGAATCAGCGCTTCGATACGGTTGTAAGTAGCGGCTGACTCAGGATAGACGCGCAGACCCCGCGCGATCGGCGCATCCACGCTTGCGGTGTTCCGGTCCGGCACGTATTGTGTGCCCATGTGTTCAAGAAATCCTGGCGTGAAGGCAAGCACGCCGAATATCGTGTACAGGATCATAGTAGCTGCGAGAAAGAAACGCGGTTCATTCGTGATGGTCACGGTCAGCGCGACAACACCAAGGATGGCGATCGGGGAGACGTAACAGAAATAAGTGGGTACAGCGAACGGAAATTGGATCAGCCCACACATGACCGCCGCGCAAGTGACCATGAAGAGCCGCTCCTGCGCAGCCGCGGACTCGGGAGGGGCGTTGGATGCCTTCCACAAGCGAGAGAGCGCGAACAATGCAAGGATCGGTATCGTCCAGGCAATCGTATTCCACACTAGGCGGTACGCGAGTACATTTGAAAAAGAAAACGCTACAAGCATGCCGACGATAAGGATTCCTGCAAAACTGAGGATGCTTCGCATCGGCCCCGTTTCGATAAATGCGAGAGCGAGCGGCCCCGACACGATAAAGGCAAAAGGCAAGGCGAGCAGCGGTAGTGCGTGGATTGACGCACTTGCAACCCGGAGATACGGCAGAACGAAGAGGCCATTCAGCAGAGAATGCACGGAATGAGAGCGAAGGTAAGGAATCAAGAATGTTCCGACAGGGATGAAGAACCCGGCGACAGCGGGCGTGAGAAACCCAGCTAAGCGCCGGAACCGGATCGACGGTTTTTCGCCGCTTACGAGGAGCTCCCGATGCATCAGATATGCGCAAATACCCGTCACGGGCAACAGAAAATGAAGGTACTCGCCACTGTACGCTCCGGGAAAAATCATGCGGAACACAATCGCAGTGAAAATCACGAGCGAAGCGATGACGAAGATCGTGTATGCGGCGCCGCGATGCTTTGATGGTTCTGCGTTCTGCGCCGCCGCCATTTCCTGCTCGTGATACATGCAGTAGAGAAGCACAGCAGCGAGAAAATACAGACCGGCGATTTTTATCAAGAACGATAGGCCTGCGCACGAGCCGGCAATGAAGAGCCATTTTTTCGAGCGCGCGCGGATGAATTGAAAGAGCGCGGCGATGCCAAATGTAGCGAAGAAGAGGTTGTACCAGGAGGGCATTGCGGCGGAGTAGTTCGGCAAGCTCCACAGCACCGCAAAGAAAGTGACAGAGGCGGCGATCCATTCAGAGACCATGTTGGTCGCGATCCAATACACCGCGATCACCCACAGGAGAAAGAATGCGAAGAGCACGATACGCATGCTGACGAAGCGAAGGCCCAAAAGACGAAACGCGAGCGCGTCGAGATAGGCCAGGCCGCCCGTATAGATCTCGATGTAGTCGCGATGCGGAAGCTGGCCGTGCATGACGCGAAGCGCCGATTCCGTGAGGCAGCCTTCATCGTGCGGAACCCAGCCGCGATAGAGGTAGTGGCCCTCGTACCAGGCGCTGGCACCGAGGACGAGAAGAAGAAAGACCCAGAATTGCGGTCGAGGAAAGCGTGGGCCGGAGCTAACAGAGGAGACGATCGTCATTCAGGGCCCACTGTGCGCGGGGCGTTGCCGGAGACGGGGTCAGTTTTCGAACGATTTGCGAGCAGATATGCGGCAAGGATTGTGAGGATGGGCTGAATCGGGTGCTGGTAGCGCATGTCGGGATGGGTGATGTAGTAGGGCAGCGGATAAACAATGAGAATGAGCGCGAGGAGCGGTGCGGCGGGGACGGCTCGTCGAAGCGCAACGCAGAGTCCGACAATGCCAAGAATGGCGAGCGGCGCGACGAGATAGATGAGACCGTTGCGGCCAATGAGCCAGAAGCGCGCGATGCGTTCGAGCGTGTTGACGGCGAATTGGCCG
>DASTCZ010000020.1:0-5173 GCA_035710585.1 Candidatus Acidiferrales bacterium
GCGCGATGCGCTTCCGGTCCCACGAAAATCAC
The DNA here is from genome assembly GCA_035710585.1 of Candidatus Acidiferrales bacterium. Lineage (GTDB taxonomy): Bacteria > Acidobacteriota > Terriglobia > Acidiferrales > UBA7541 > DASTCZ01. The sequence goes on from DASTCZ010000020.1 coordinate 33, forward strand.
CACGGCTCCAATCAGCAGCACGATGAGCGCGAAAATTCCCATCGCCTTTCCATAGCCGATTCGCTGCGCCATCGTCGCTTCAATGTAAGGGCTCCGCGCCGCACACAGCACTCCCAGCTGATAGGCCAGCCCCGGAAAAAATCCCCGCAGCTTGTCCGGCGAAAGCTCGTTGATGTGCGCCGGAATCACTCCCCACGCCCCCTGCACCATGAATTGCATCAGAAATCCGCCCGCCAGAATCAGCCACAGATTCGGAGCAAAAACCCACAGCGGAATCACCGGCAGCGCCAGCAGCACCGCAGTCACCATCGCGCGCCGCCGCCCCTTGCGGTCCGAAAAATATCCGAATACCAGCCCGCCCAAAATCGCGCCTACCATCGTGAACGCCGTCACGTCCGACGTTCTCTGCGGGCTGAATCCGTGCTGCTGCTGCAAGTAAGTTGGATACATATCCTGCGTGCCGTGCGAAATGAAATTCACCATCGCCATCAGCACCACGAGGTACGCGAATCGTTTCCAATTCCTCGTTACCGCTCGCCAGTACGTATCCCAATCCGTCCGCGAACGGTGCCACGCTTCCGGCTCCTTCACTTTCGCGCGGATGAAAAGCGTCAGCAGCGCCGGCAATCCGCCTACAAAAAACAGCGGACGCCATCCCCAATGAGGATAAATAAATCGATACGCACCCGCCGCCAGCAAAAACCCCAGCGCATATCCTTCCTGCAACAATCCCGACAGAACCCCGCGCCATTTCTCCGGCACCGATTCCATCGTCAGCGAAGCGCCCACGCCCCACTCGCCGCCCATCCCAATGCCATAGAGCAGCCGCAACGCGAAAAACACGCGATAGTTCGGCGCAAATCCGGAAAGCACTTCGATCAGCGAGTAATAGAGGACGTTAACGATGAGCGGGATGCGCCGCCCGAATCTGTCTGCGAACAATCCGAAAATAATCGCGCCCAGCCATCGAGTCGCAAGGCTGGCGGAAATCGTCGCGGCGATTGCGGGGATTCCGCGCCCAAATTCCTTCGCGATCGGCGCAAATACGAATGTCAGGATGAAAAAATCAAATGCGTCGAGCGTCCAGCCGAGAAACCCGGCCAGCACCGCGTAAGTTTGCGCGCGCGAGGTCTGCGCCACGCTAGTGCAGAGCTCCAGCGGGCATTCTCTGAGGTTCAGCTTCGATGTCCGGCGACGATGTGATTCGCGCGATGCGCCCGTAGAGCACCGCCCCGGAAATAATTGCCACGAGCAAGATCACCGCGCCCAGCGAATACCTCTCGAAGCAGATTTCTCCCACGCCAAAAAGCGTGCAGTACACCATCGCGCAGCCCAGCAGCCAAGAAACAAGGTTCGCCGCCAGATCGTGCGTCTGCGGAATCTCCGGGGCCATCGCCGCCACGCGCTTCCATCCCGCGACGTCGGGACGGACTTTGCGGTAAAACTTCAGCAGCACCTCGTCGCTCTCCGGCTTCGTTGCAAACGTCACGATCACCCACGCAATCGTCGTCAGCAGCGTCGTGAAAAGCGTCGTCTTTGCGAACACGATGAATTCCGGCTGCCCGCTGAACGGGTTCACGACGTGCAGGAAAATCGTGCACGCCAGCGCCACGATCATCGCCGAAATCTCGCTCCACGCGTTGATCCGCCACCAATACCACCGCAGCAGATAAACTCCCCCCGTGCCCGCGCCGATCTCCGCTACTGCTTCCCATCCACCGCGAATCGAAGTCAGCTGCCACGAAACGTACGCCGCAGCCAGCACCAGTAACGCGGTGACAATGCGCGATACAACGACGTAATGATGTTCCGCCGCGCCGCGCTTCAAAAATCTCCGGTAGAAGTCTGCGACCAGATACGAACTTCCCCAATTCAATTGCGTCGCCAGCGTGGACATAAACGCCGCCATGAAACCGGCGATCAGCAGTCCCCGCAGCGCCGGCGGCATGAAGTTCGTTGCTACCAACATGTATCCGCTCTCGTGGTTTTCAAGATTCGGATAGAGCGCCACCGCCACCATCGCCGCGATCACCCACGGCCATGGCCGCACCGCGTAGTGCGCGATGTTGAACCATAGCACCGACAGCAATCCGTTCTTCTCGTCCTTCGCGCTGAAAATTCGCTGTGCGATATATCCGCCGCCGCCCGGCTCAGCGCCCGGATACCAGAACGCCCACCATTGCAGTCCCAACAGCACCAGAAACGTCAGCACAGGGAGCGTCCACAAACCTGTCCCCCGAAGTCCGCGCGAAAAATCCGGCAGCACGCCCGTAATGTCCGAAGCCGACGGCCCCACCGCCGCTCGCATCGCCGCCAGCCGCTCCAGCAGCGCGTGCATCCCTCCCACTGCATGCACGCCAAACCATGCCACCGCGATCACGATCGCCATTTTCAGCACGAACTGAAACAAATCCGTCCACAGCACACCCCACAGGCCGCCGAGCGCCACATACAATCCGGTGAACGGCATCAGAAAAAATATGCACAGCGCGAGGCTCCTCGCCTCGCTCATTCCCAGCGTGACGCTCACGATGCTCGTCATCGCCTTCGTCACCCAGCCGAGGATCAGGCAATTCATCAACAGCCCGAGATAGATTGCGCGAAATCCGCGCAGAAACGCTGCCGGCTTTCCCGCATACCTCATCTCCGCGAATTCCACGTCCGTCAACAAACCCGACCGCCGCCAAAGCCGCGCAAACAGAAAAACGGTCATCATTCCCGACGGCAGAAACGCCCACCACAGCCAATTCCCCGAAACTCCTTGCGCGAATACCAGTCCCGTCACCGCCAGCGGCGTATCCGCGGCAAACGTCGTTGCCACCATCGACGTTCCCGCCAGCCACCACGAGACTTGCCGCCCCGAAACAAAATAATCTGCCGTGCTCTTTCCGGATCGCCTCCGGAAATACAGCCCCATCAGCAGCGTGACGATCAGGTAGCCAAAAATCGCCACCGCATCCAGTGCGCTTAGTTTCATTTTGTGTGTGTTGGCAGACTTCCGCGCGGCGCAGCCGCATCCGCGAATCGCTCGCTAGTCTCATCGGAGCGATGGGAAGTGTCAAACGAAATGTTACCGAAACGAAATCGCTTGTAGGTGAGACTGCGCCTTCGTGCTGGCGGCGCCGCGACCGAAATTAGTTCTGCGCCACGATCGAGGGACTCGACGCCGAATTCTCCACTGTGATCGATATTTTGCTCGGTGAAAGTATCGTCACCTGCAACGCAGCGCCATTCAGCGTAATCCCGCTCAGCGTCGCCGAATTCCCGCTGATCGAATATGTCCCCGTTTGCACCGGCAAAATGTCCAATCCGTTTGGTCCGCTCGTCGCAATCGTCGCGCTCACATTCCCGCTTCCATCAAACGAAATCGACGCGACGATATCGACGTTGCTCGCATTGATTGGCGCGGTTGTGGCTCCCGTATAAACACCCATCAACCCGCGGTTCGTCGTGGGCTGCACGGCCGTATCCGCGCTCGTCAGCTGGCCCGAGCCTCGCGTACCAAGTCCGGTCGTATCGTCGAACTCGATGAATCTCGCGCTTCCGTCCGAAGCCGCCGCAATCGCATAAGTCGCGCTCGATCCGTCCGCAAAACTTAAAATCATCGCGCCCAGGCGGTTCGCGCCCACCGCGTAGCTGCCGGCAAAATCGATCGTCGAGTGCGCACCGCTCGCGTCAATGCGTTCCATCGATCCGTTGGTGACGTTACCTTTGCCGTCCAAGGTCAAGCTACCCGTGGCGCTCACCGCTCCTGCCTGAGTGAATCCGCTGAATGTCAGCGCGTACGATCCGCTCAGCATCGCGTCATTTGTATTGTCGTTGGGCAGCGCCGTCGTCGACCCATCCCCTCCACTTGCGCCCGAAAGATTTGCTCGCCGCGCCATTCCTCCCACGGCTGCCGCCACTGCAATCGAAAACTGCTGCGTCGCGGAACCCGCCGTGCTGTCTGTCACCTTGAACGTAAAATTGAAAGTCCCCGCCGTCGTCGGATTCCCGCTCACTGATATCGAGTTTAAGCTCTGTACGCTGAACGCAAGCCCCGGCGGCAGTGTTCCCGCGGATACGCTCCATGTAAATGGCGCCGATCCGCCAGTCACGCTCACGGTTTGCGAATACGCGGTGCCCACCGTGGCGCCGGGTAAGCTTGTGGTCACAAACGTGGGCAGCGGCTTGATATTGATGATCGACGTGCTCGTCTGCGTGGTGTCTGCGACTTCGGTTGCGGTAATCGCTGCAGAAGCGTTCGTAAGCGTCGTCGGTGCGGTGTACGTCACTTGCGTAGTGGACGAGTTCGTCAGCGTCCCTGGACCGCTCAGCGCCCACGTCACGCCTGAATTCGTCGAATCGCCGATCACAAACGCCTGGATCGTGACCGACGCGCCCACATCAACCGGAATCGTCCCCGTCGGCAGAAGCGCGATGCTGATGCTGTTATTCGCGGGCCCGTTCGTGATGTTTGGCCCCATGTAATCGTTGCAGCCTGCCGCTCCGATGAGCGCGAGCGCCGCAACAGCTCCGGTCACCCACTTCTGAATCCCCAAATCCCCACCTCGCAAGTTCAACGAAATGCTTCGGCTTCAATCGCGCGGTCAGCACACCCCGAACGCTGCACCGAACCGCTCAGAAAGATGTCCGCACGAACGGTCGAGTTGCCTGTCTGCAGCCGTGCAATCTTCCGTAAGCAGACTTCGGCGGCAGTAACTTCATCTTTGCTGCAATTTCGAACGCCGATTATCCCACACTCGCGAGCGTCCCACGAAACTGCTCTTGGGCCAATAAGTCGGGAATCTACGATCGCATTGCCGCAGACAGGAACAAAAAGGGAAGCCCCGGCATGCGAAAGGGGGGATCGCAGCCGGGGCATGTGCACAGCAAAATCAAACTTTGTAGTCGTTGGCGGCGCTAAGTCACCACGCTCATCCAGTTATCTTCCTCAACGCTCATCACCATCGACTTGAAAATCTCCACGTCCCATCCGTCGCCGATCCGGAACTTCAGCGCCTTCTCGGTCTCTCCGAGGATGGTGCCGCGCACGGGGACTTTCAGATCGCCCGCAACCACCTGCAGCATCACGTTCTTTCCGACCCACGTTTCGTACGGGCTTGGCATCGTCATTGGCCTCAACTGGTGCGTTCGTGCAA
>DASTCZ010000021.1:0-10485 GCA_035710585.1 Candidatus Acidiferrales bacterium
GCGGGAGGAGATGAGTTGGAGACTCCGGAAGCTTATGCTCCAGACAAAGGGCAACCTGCTCGCAAATATGGTGGAGATTTGCCGGCAGAGGACGAATCCGAAGGGCAGATTGCACTGCTGGGGCGAAATGCGGAGGCGCTCAACAAGCCGCGGCCGCAGCACGGCGACCAATCCGGCAAAAAGCGGAGGCGGCGCGGACGCCGTGGAGGCGCGCGGCGCCGTAAGCATCGCGACGGGCCAGCCGTACCGGGCGTGCATGCCGGGCCACCGCCCACGGGACCAGTACACCGCCAACGTCCGCCACAGCACGGACGTCCTGCAAATCCGCGCCGAGTCGAGCAAGTGGAACGCGAACAGGCTCCCGTGACGCGTGAAATTGAACCTGCAGCTATACCTGCCACTCCGACCACACCCGCCGCGCCAGCCGCAGTCCCGCCGACACCTTCCATATCGGAGCCCGTATCGCATGAAACGGAAGGACGGATCGGTCCAGCTGCATATCAAGCGCGCACTCGAGTTGCCGACCCGGCGCTCGCTTCGAGATTGGCGCAGCTCGAATCGCAATTGCGGCGATTGCTCGCGGGTCCGTCACATCCAGTGTCCGACGCAGACAAAGCTCCAGCTGGGCCGGGAGTATTCGTGGTCTCCGATTCGGATATGAGCACTTCCTACTACGTAGAAGCCTGCCAGACGCTGCGAATCGGAATTGGAAACGTGGCCCGCAGCGGCAGATCGCGCGAGGGCGCAAACATCAAAGAAAAGATGGCGGAACACTTGGGCATTACTGAGTCCCGCGTTTCCGCGTACTTGAAAGAGCACTGTATTGTGCGCTGGCTGCAGCTCGATGACGGCGCTGCGCTTTTGGCACATTTCGCCATCGCGGTGCTTCGTCCGGTGGTGAACGAGTAGCAATTCGACGCAAATCGCTGATGCCGTGTGACTTAAGGGTTATCTTGGGGCCAATGCGGGAATTCCCCGTTTAGTGCCGGTTTTCGCCCGTTAGACCCTGAATTTCCGCGCTTTGCTCTTCGCCGCTCGACCCGTAACCCCGTGTATGCAAAGCTACTTGCGAGGGAATCTTTCGTAGCGGGCTTTAGTTTTCAATTACACTTTTGTTCGTGCAGGGGACGCTGGCATCCGCAACAATCGCCAGCTCTAAGACTGAAGCAGTTTTCGATAACTGAGGAGACGAAATGCCCCGCAAACATGGTACCCGAGCGCTGAAGCTGCTCGATCTCGCGGTATGCAAAACCGCTGCGGTGACCTTCAACACCGTCCAGTTTTTCAATAAGCGTAATCCGAATCCTTCCTTTACACCGAAATGGTCCGACAAGCCGCTCTTAAAGTCCTGGGAAAAAACCAAGCCGACGCTCGGCTGGCCGCGCGAAACCGATTCGCTGTGCCCGGGATGTGTGAAAGATGCGCGCGATTTGATTTTGAAGGGCGATAAGGATTGGAAAGATCTCGTCAGCGAGAAAGTCGGCGAGATCAAAGCGAAAATTATCGAACGCAATGGGGAAGTCTGGATGGTCAAGGAATGCCCCATCCACGGCAAATATGAAGACATGATGGCCATTGACTCCAAGTTCCTCTCTTGGATCGAAAAGAATTTCCCTGGCCGCGATATTCCCGCTCATAATGACGAAGACTTGCACCGCCATGGCTCCAGCACCGTGCGCTACGGCCGCGGCTCCGTGCTCACTGTTGACCTGACGAATCGCTGCAACATGATGTGCGACCCATGCTTTATGGACGCGAACCAGGTTGGCTACGTGCACGAACTTTCCTGGGACGAAATTCAGGAAATCCTCGACAACGCGCTGCGCATCAAGCCGCGCCGCCAGATGTCTGTGCAGTTCTCCGGTGGCGAGCCCACGATGCACCCGTACTTCCTGGACGCGGTCCGCTACGCTCGCAAGATCGGCTACAACAGCGTGCAGGCCGCCACAAATGGCATCGAGTTCGCCAAGAGCAAGGAGTTTTCCCGCCGCGCCTTCGAAGCTGGCATGCGCTACGCCTACCTGCAGTTCGACGGCATCGGCAATGACGCGAACAGCCACCGCCAGGTCGGCAACCTCTTTGACGTGAAGCTGCGCGCCATCGAGAACATGCACGAAGCCGGCATCGAAATCGTGCTGGTCGTGACCATCGTGAATAGCGTGAACAACGACCAGGTCGGCGCGATCGTGAAATTCGCGATGGAGAACCCCAAGAAAATCTCCTTCGTCAGCTTCCAGCCGGTTTCCTTCACCGGACGCGACGAGGAAATTACTCCTGAGCGGCGTCTCAAGCAGCGCTATACGCTCTCTCACCTCGCGCAAGACGTCAGTAAGCAAGTCGGCAAAATCGAGCCGACGCGCGACTGGTTCCCGATTTCGACTGTCAGCACCTTCGCTGGCTTTTCCGACCTGGTACACGGACCGGAATCGCAATGGGGCGCGCTCAGCTGCGGATGCCACCCGAATTGCGGCGTGGGCACCGCAGTCATGATCAATAAGGAAACCAAGGAATGGGCGCCGGTGCCGCGCTTCCTCGACGCGCCACAGCTCATCAAGGACTTCACCGCGATTACAGACGCCGCCCGCGGCAAGAATTTCTCGAACTTTATGGCGGCTATGGCGCTCCTGAAGAATTACAAGCCCTTCGGAGCTCCCAAGAGCCTCGCGCTCGTCGACCTCTGGAGAAAATTCGACAAGACCTGGGCGCTCACCAAGAAGTCCGAAACGAAATACGGGCGCACCAGCCCCGATCGCACGCGCGAAGACGCCATGAAGCGCCGCGAAACCGACCAGTGGAATTTCCTTTTCATCGCAGGGATGTGGTTCCAGGATCTATTCAACTACGATTTCCGCCGCACCGAAATGTGCATCATCCCGTATGCGACGCAGCAAGGGGAAATTTCCTTCTGCGCGTACAACACTGGCATCGGCTGGCGCAAGATCCTGGAGAACATGTACAAAAACGCGACCGTCGCCCAGTGGTACAAGGAGCACGGCAAGCACGAAATCTACGCCAAGAACAAGAAGGTCGATCTGAATACTTATGAGCACTCGCTGAAGATCGACGCTGCAGACGCGGCGCGCGTGCGGCCGAAAGATCATGACGACGTTCCGACCACCGCCGCGGAAGAAGACCGCATGCGCCGCAGAGAGGCCCAGAAGGAAGCCGCGAAGGTCCGCGCCATCTATGAAGAGCTCGTTCTCAAGAAAGCGCCACAGACCGTCGTCACCATCGGCTCGATCGATGCGCTGAAGTCCGCGCGTCCCGGCGCTCCGGCGCCGGTCACCATCAGCAACGCCAATGGCAATGGGAACGGCAACGGCTCACATGCAAACGCGCCTGAGCCGCAGATCGCTGAGCCTGTCGCCGGCGATTAATCGATTACTCTAGGAAGATTTCTCGGCGCCTCGTATTCTCCGGGGCGCCGATTTCATTTTGTAGGAATTGTGCTCTCAAGGCTGGCGTGACAACTTCGCATCGATTAATCTCGGCGGGATGATCGCTGCTGATTCAATTGTGGGCCGTGGCGGAGCGACTGTCGCCCTCGAACTCGACGAGATGCGGGCCGTTCTGCATGAGGCCCTCGCCGGATTGCCAGCGGGCGCACGTCTGCTTGCGATCGTACCGGACAGAACGCGCGACGATAATACGCATCAACTCTTCCCGCTGGCCTCAGAAATTCTCGCAGCGAAAAAAGTTGCAAGATTTGACGCTATCATTGCGCAAGGTACGCATCCGCCGATGACGGAAGCGCAAAAGCTCGCGAAGATCGGCGCGGATGGCGTGCCGCTCCCTTCGCTTGGCAACATCTTCGACCACGATTGGAATCGCGACGACGCGCTGACGACCCTCGGCAGCCTCTCGGCGGCGCGCGTGCGCGAATTGACGGCCGGCCTCTTGACCGACTCGATTCCCGTCCGGCTAAACGCTCACCTGAAAGCCGGGGAATATGACTTTGTTCTCGTGTTCGGCGCCACTACCCCGCACGAAGTCGCGGGATTCGCCGGCGGCGCCAAGTATTTCTTCCCGGGTGTCGCCGGGCCCGAGTTGACGCACATGACGCACTGGCTAGGCGCGCTTGCCTCGATCGAAAACGTGATCGGCCGCGTGGAGACGCCTGTGCGGCACTTGATCGAGGCGGCCGCAGACCTGGTTCCGGCGAAGATCATTTCGATCAATTCCGTGGTAACGCGCGACGCTGCCGGCCTCGACACGCGCGCCCTCTTCGCGGGAGATTTTCGCCTCGCGTTTCGCCGCGCCGCTGAAGTCAGCGCGCAAGTTCATATTCGTTATACTCCGCGACGGTACAGGCGTGTGCTCGCCCTGCTCGATGAGCATTACGACGAGCTGTGGGTCGGCGGAAAAGCGAGCTACAAGCTAGGCGGAATTATCGAAACTGGAGGGGAGCTCATAATCTTCGCTCCGAATCTTAAAGAAATTTCGGCGACGCACGGCCGCCTGATCGAAAAATATGGCTACGCGCCGCTCGAGCAGGTGCGCGACATGGTAGAAGGCTCGGAAGAATTGCGCGCCAATCTCGCCGTGGCCGCGCATCTCGCTCACGTGAGCTACGCGGGTGCGCGAAATTCGCAAGGCCGCGTGACGCCCCGATTTTCGATCACGCTCGCGACCGGCATTCCTGAAGACGTGTGCCGCCGCGTGAAGCTGGGGTATCGCGACTGGCGCGCCGTAGACCGCCGGGAATTTGAACTCGACCCGGACGCTCTCGTGGTGGAAAATGCAGGCCGCGATCTCTATTTGGTGCAAAACTAGCCTCGGATCCGGCAAACTCAAGCCGCCAGATGAAGCCATTCATTGATTTTTCCGGAAAGGTCGCGCTCATCACTGGAGCGTCATCGGGGATTGGAGCTGCCACCGCCAGGCTATTCGCGGAACTCGGAGCTCGCGTAGCCATCGGCTTTCTCGCCAACGCAGATGGCGCCGAATCCGTCGTTCGCGAGATTTCCGCTGCGGGCGGCAAGGCCGTCGCTGTGCGTGCAGACGTGAAAAATGCCCGCGAAATCGCTGCGCTCGTCGAGCGCACCCAAGCCGACCTCGGCCTGATCGATATTCTGGTCAACAACGCAGGATCGCTGGTCACGCGCATGGGAACCAGCGAAGTGGACGAGAAGCGCTACGAGGAAGTTCTCGATCTGAATTTCAAGAGCGCCGTTTTTTGTACCAAGGCTGTTTCGCCTGGCATGGTCGCGCGAAAGTCCGGCGCCATCGTCAATGTGGTCTCGATTGCTGCGCAAACCGGTGGCGGCCCGGGTGCAGGACTGTACGCTGCCGCCAAAGGCGCGCTGATCAGTTACACGAAAGCAGCGGCAAAAGAGCTTGCGCCTCACGGCATCCGGGTAAACGCGATCTCACCTGGCGTGATTCGGACGCCGTTTCACGAAAAATTCTCGACGCCGGAAATGATGCGGAACTTCGCCTCGATGATTCCCCTCGGTCGCACGGGCGCGCCCGAGGAATGCGCGCGCGTCATCGCATTTCTGGCATCGGACGCTGCGAGTTTCATTGTCGGCGAAACGCTCGACGTAAACGGCGGCCAGTTGATGCGCTGACCGAGCGCAGGCTTACATCAACCGTGATTATCGTGGTCATGGGCGTTGCGGGCGCGGGCAAGACTCTCATCGGAGAGCAGCTAGCGCGTTCGCTTGCGGTGAAATTCTTTGATGCTGACGATTTCCACTCACCCGAAGCCGTCGCGAAGATGGCCAGCGGAACGCCGCTAACTGATGCCGACCGGGGACCCTGGCTCGATCGTATCGCCAGCCGGATAAGCGAAACCGACTCGCACGGAGAATCCGCTGTGTTCGCCTGTTCGACTTTGAAGGAGAGCTACCGGGAGAAGTTGCGATCGGCCGCTGCTGCCGGCCATGTGAAGTTCGTCTTCTTGCGCGTGACGCCGGAACTCGCCAGTTCGCGACTCAAGAAGCGCCGGGGCCACTATATGCCGCCCGGCCTCGTAGCGAGCCAGTTTTCCGCGCTCGAAGAACCATCGAATGTTTTGGCGCTCGATGGGTCGCGTCGGGCCGATGATTTGGTACGCGAGATTCTTAAGCGGTTGCCTGCTAAGGAATCGGCGGACGACCACACACACCAGCGCTGAATCGCGAACCAACGCCGCACCGAGAGAGCCGGAATGGCTCTTGCGCCTCGCGCGGTCGCCGCGTAGCGTTGCGCCATGGAAAACTTCACTCCCACCGCGCGCACACAGGTGCGCCGCCTGCCGAAGCGAGGAGCCTACGATCGCGACACGGTCCACAGGATTTTGGACGAGGCGCTCGTCTGCCACGTCGGATTTGTTGCAGATGGCCAGCCGTTCGTGATTCCCACCGGCTTCGGCCGCAAAGATGACACTCTCTATATTCATGGCTCCGCGGCCAGCCGGATGCTCGGAGAAATTAGCAAGGGCGTTCCGGTCTGCGTGACGGTGACGCTGATCGACGGCCTTGTGCTCGCACGTTCCGCGTTCCATCACTCGGTGAACTACCGGAGCGTGATCATTCTCGGCAAAGCGCGCGAGGTGGAAGCGGAAAACGAAAAAATGGAAGCGCTGCGAATTTTTACGGAGCACATGGTTCCGGGCCGGTGGGACGCCATTAGGCAGCCGACGCCACAGGAATTGAAGGCAACTTCGGTTCTGTCGCTCGATCTCGTTGAGGTCTCGGCGAAGATTCGTACAGGCAATCCGGTGGACGACGATGCCGATTACGCTCTGCCGATCTGGGCGGGCGTGTTGCCGCTTAAACTCTCGCCTGCCCCGCCGGTCGCCGATGCGAAGCTGATGTCCGGGATCAACGCTCCCGACCACGTCGCGAGGTATCACAGATAGGGCGCTTCAGAGCAGAGTGGCGCGCGGCGTTTAGACAAAACTCTTCGTTACTGGGCAGTTTCCTCGTGGCTAACTTTGTTCTATTCTTCTGGCCTCGAAAAACCTCTGAGGGAGCAAAAAATGTGTAACTCAAATCTGCGCGCAGCCGTGCTGGTGGCCTCTTCCATCATTGTTAGCCTCGCGGCGGCTCCGCCATCCGTGCTCGCACAAGACGCAAGTGCGAGCGCACCGCAGGCCCGCGCCTCCTCGAAATACCCCTGGTCTCCCGAAGATATGATCTATACGGAGACTGCGTCGGGATTCGCGATCTCCTCCGACGGCAAATGGGTCGTGTGGTCGAAGAGTACGACGAACAAGGAAAAGGACGGCCGCACCTCAAACCTTTTCCTCACAAGCCTCACTGACAAAAAAGAGATCCAGCTGACACGCGGCACCGATACGAACGCCAATCCGCACTGGTCGCCCGAAGGCGATCTGATCGCCTTCACCAGTACAAAGTCCTCGCCAGATGCTAAACCCAACATGTCTCGCTCGCAGATTTGGCTCATGAATCCGTTTGGCGGCGAGCCCTGGCCGCTGACGACCTTCGAACGCGGCGTGCAGCGCTTCGAATGGATCGATAAGGACACGATCATCTTCAGCGCCGAAGAGGATCCGACGTACTACGAGCGGCAAACCCAGGAGCGCAAAGACGATTCTCGGATCGTCGACGATTCCGAGCATACGTCTTACGTGCGGCTCTTCAAGCTTTCAGTAAAGGACAAGAAAGTCACCCGGCTCACGAAAAATACGGACTGGATAGAAGGCTGGAGCGTGACCAAAGATCTTTCGCACGCTGTCACTGTTCACAGCCGCGAGCTCAGCTATGCCTGGGATCAAAAGACCGCGCCGCAAACTTTTTTGTGGGACCTGAAGACCGGTCAATCGAAGCAAATCCTCACGGAAGGCAGGGTCCGGCCGGCGGGAGTGCAGTGGGCCAGGGATGGCTCCGGATTTTATTTCGCGGCGCCCTTTACAAACGACAAACGATTCTTCACCGCTTCGATTCGTCTCCTCTATTTCTACGACTTGGCGAGCGGCCAGACGAAGCAGGTCGATCTTGGCTGGGAAAATGGCTTGGCAGGCGGGCTCGACGTAGTTCCAGACGGGTTCATCGCTTCGGTCGCTGCGGGCGTGCGTAGCAAATACGCGCGCTACACAATGCAGGGATCGGGTGCTTCAGCGAGCTGGAGGCGAGATTGGCTCACCGGCGAACACGCCGCCAATATCGCGGGCGCGGCCGTCAGCGAAGATGGCAAACGCATCGCCTACAGCTATTCCACCGCCAGCGTTCCCGGCCAGTGGTACGCCGGCGATCTCGACGGCGCGCAGATTTCCAATGCGAAAAAAATCACGGACCTGAACTCCGGATGGGCCAAGAAAGAAACTTCCAAATCGGAAGTGATCCACTGGAAGGGCGCGAATAACGACGACGTCGAAGGTATTCTCTTCTACCCGCATAAGTATGAAACCGGCAAAAAGTATCCCCTGATGCTGGAAATCCACGGCGGGCCGGCAGGCGCCGATCACGATTCCTGGGCGCAAAGCTGGGCTTACCCGGTGAATCTCGTCACCGAGCGCGGCGCGTTCGTGCTGAAAGTGAACTACCACGGCAGCAGCGATTACGGTTTGAAGTGGGTCGAGTCGATCTGCTGCGGAAATTACTATGACCTTGAAGTCGTCGATCTCGAAAAGGGTGTGGACAATCTGATCGCCAAGGGTCTAGTCGATCCCGATCGCATCGGCACGCAAGGCTGGTCCAATGGTTCGATTCTTTCCATCGAGCTGACCGTGAAGGATCCCGATCGCTACAAGGTCGCCTCCTGTGGCGCCGGCGAAGTGGAATGGATCAGCGACTGGGCCAACGTGGATTTCGGCGAGTCCTTCGATACCTACTATTTCGGAAAGTCGCCGCTCGAAGACCCTCAACTCTATTTGAAAAAATCGCCGCTGTTCGAACTCAACAAGGTGAAAGCGGCCACGATCATTTTCTTCGGCACTAACGACCGCAACGTTCCGACCGAGGAAGGATGGACGCACTACCGCGCGCTCTACACCTACGGGAAAGTTCCCGTTCGATTCGTCCTTTTCCCCGGCGAGCCACATAGCCCGCAGAAGCTTTCGCACCAGCTGCGAAAAGTGGATGAGGAAATGGTCTGGCTGGATCGTTATTTCTTCAAAAACGAGGACGCAAATAACGAAGCCTTTAAGGCCGACTCGCCTCTTGGCGAAGCGCTCCGCCGCAACAAGATCGCGCGCACCGGTGCGGCTTACGGCACAATGTCAGGCAATGGCGGCAAGCAGGTGCTTGCTCCGGAAGTCGTAACGCGCGGAAAGCTCGAAATCGGACGCTTCGAAGTCACCCGCGCGCAATTCGCCGCGTTCGATCCGAGCTACAAATTCGCGCCCGGTACGGAAAATTTCCCCGCGAATAACATCAGCTTCGAGCGCGCGAAGGCATATGCCGACTGGCTTTCGCGCACGACCGGCCAAACGTGGCGCGTGCCCAACGAGACCGAAGTCGCTTCGCTCTACAGCGGCCGCACGAACGAAAATACGCTCGACTATTGGGCGGGCTACACGATCAATCCCGAAGATGGCTCCCTGCTTTTGAAAAAAGTAAGCGAGCTACACGGCGACGCGCCGCTGCTCAAGGAAGTCGGCAGCTTCAAGGGCCAGGGCACAGCCGATGAAGAGCTGATTTTCGATTTGGGCGGCAACGTGGCCGAATGGGTAATCGCGAGCGACGGCAGCGGAAAAACTCTCGGAGGTAGCGCCGATCGTCCGCTCGATACGAAGTCGGCATACGAACCCGCGTCGCCTGCGTACACCGGATTCCGCGTCGTTCGCGGCGCGCCGGCGAAGTAATTTCTACCGGCCCGCAGTCGTGGTTTGAGAGCTCGCTGAGCGTTTCGCCGGCGCAGCAACGTCCGGCGTGCGGATGTGCTCCGGCCGCGGCCCCAGTCCGATCAGTCGCGCCGGAATCCGCTGGAGCAGCGGAAGATGGTTCATCACGTCCAGCATCCACGGCGGCTGAATCTGCCTTGACCCGAGCACGCGCGAAATCACGCGATTCTGCACGAAGATTTGCACCGCTTGCACGACGCGCGTAGGAAATTCACGCCGCTTCTGCACCCGCGCAAGTTCCGCGTCCTGTGGGGCGCCGTTTCGCAGCGGCTCCGCGAGAATGTTTGCTGCCGCAACCGCGTCCTGAATTGCCAAATTGATTCCCACTCCGCCCACAGGCGACATCGCGTGCGCCGCATCGCCGATGCACAGCAGTCCGGGCCGCCACCAGCGCTTCAGCCGGTCGACCATCACCGTCAGCAGCTTGATCTGCTCCCAGTCGCGCAATTCAGAAACGCGATCGCAAAAAAATGGAACGAGCCGCGCAATCTGCTCGCGAAACGCCTCGATCCCGCGCGCGCACAGCTCTTCGTATCCGCCTTTGCGAATTACATATGCACACTGCCAGTACGATTGGCGGTTGAGCATCACGAAGATCTGTCCAGCATCAAATCGCCCGAACGTATCTTTTGGATCGGACTCCTTTCGCGAGATGCGCATCCAGAGCACATCGATCGGCGCTCCGAGATTGATGC
>DASTCZ010000022.1:0-8877 GCA_035710585.1 Candidatus Acidiferrales bacterium
ATCGGCGCGAACACCACGATCTTCACGCTGGTGAAAGCAGTCTTCCTCCAGGCGCTTCCCGTAAAGGACGCGGACACGCTGATCGAGGTCTTTTCCACGCAGGAAAATCGCGGCGGTCCCCCGCTGCTTTATCTCGGTTCGTCCTATTTGAACGCGAAGGACTACCGCGAGATGAATGATGTGTTCAGCGGACTTTCGATCCAGATCGGCAGCGGCGGCGCGCTCGATGTATCCGGCAAGGCCGTTCCGATCGGCGTCAGCCTGGTGAACTGGGACTTCTTCGATATCCTGGGAGTCCGCCCCGAACTTGGCCGCTCTTTTGTCGCGGACGAGGACAAGACCCCAGGCGCCCGTCCAGTCGTCGTACTTAGCAATGGCCTCTGGAAAAAGCAATTCGGTGCCGATCCAAACATTCTCGGCAAGAACATCAAGATTTCAAATCAAGATTATGCCGTGGTCGGAATCGCGCCGCAGAATTTCCACGACGTCGCCGCATTGGGCAATCCGGACGTTTGGATTCCGATCATGATGCACGACCAAGTGCTGACTGGGCTTCAGAAGACCTGGTTCAATCTCCGGTCCGCGCGCATCGCCAACATGGTAGGCCGCCTTAAGCCCGGGGTGGCTCTGCCTCAGGCCGATGCATCGCTCCGCACACTTGCCCAGCATCTGCAGCAGGAATACCCGACGGACAATCGGGGGCGCGGCGTCATCACTATGCCGCTTAGCCAAACCAATGTGCCGCCCAATCAGCGCAGTACGTTCCAGCTCGCCGGACTGCTTGTCAGCGTCGTCGTCGGATTGGTGCTGCTCATCGCCTGCGCGAATGTCGCCAATCTCCTGCTCACACGCGCCGCGCAACGCCAGCGCGAAATCGCGATTCGACTTTCGATGGGCGCCTCGCGCGGCCGGCTGATTCGCCAGCTTTTGACCGAAGGGCTGCTCATCGCGCTCACTGCCGGAGCGCTCGGAGTCGTCTTCGCCTATTGGACTCGCGGCATTCTGGTTAAACTCGTTCCTGGCGGCTTGCCCCCGGCGCTCGATATGTCGCTCGACTCGCGCGTCCTTCTCTACGCCTTTGGCCTCGCGTTATTTGCGACGGTTCTCTTCGCGCTGATGCCTGCTGTGCAAGCCTCGAAACCGGATCGCATCAGCGCACTCCGCGATCGCACCAACGCGCCGACCGGAAGTGGAAAATGGTATGGCATGCGGGGAATCCTGGTGATGACGCAGGTCGCTCTGTCGTTGATCGCGCTCGTCGGCGCCGGACTATTCGTCCACAGTCTGAAAAACGCCCAGCAGATCGATCCGGGCTTTGAAACGAGACGCGAACTGCTGATTGGTCTTCCGCTGGGCGCGCAGCGCTACACGCAACCTCACGCCGAGCAGTTCCATCGCGACGTCATCGAGCGGGTCAAGGCGCTCCCGATGGTCGAGAGCGCTGCCATCGCCGACGTTCCGCCATTTGCAGGCGCATTGTCGAGGACCGTGTTCCCCGATGGAGTTGATACTTCCGATCCCAGCAACGGCAAACTCACTCCGCTGATCGCAGCGACTCCCGGATATTTCTCCACGATGTCGATTCCCTTGCTCGAAGGGCGCGAATTCGACGACCACGATGACGCAAATAGCGCCATGGTGGCGGTGGTCAATCAGGCTTTCGTTGACCGCACCTGGCCCGGACAGGACGCTCTGGGCAAGCACATTCACTTCTTGCAAGAGACGTGGGACGTTGCCATCGTAGGCGTCGCCAAGACCGTGAAGTTTGGGACTCTGGGAGAAGCGCCGCAGCCGCTCGTCTACTATCCACTCAAGCAGCACTTCAGCCCGAACGTCGTTCTCTTCACGAAGACCAAGGGAGATCCCTCGGCCGCCTTGCCAAGTATCCGCAGCACCGTGCAGGCGATTGATACCTCGCTTCCCCTACGAAACGTATTCACAGTCAAACAACGCCTCGATCAGTCTCTCACCGGCCCTGTGCTTGGCGCAGAATTGCTTGGCGCGTTCGGCACGCTTGCTCTGCTTCTCGCTGCGCTGGGAACTTATGGAGTGATGGCGTATTCCGTCAGCCAGCGAACGCAGGAAATCGGCATCCGGATGGCGCTCGGAGCCCAGCCTTCGACGGTGCTTGGGCTGATTCTCGCCAACGGCATGTCCATGGTCGGCGCCGGCGTGGTAGTTGGGCTCGGGCTCGCGATGATTTTGACGCGCACAATGAACCGGCTCCTCTTTGGCATCGGGATCTTCGACTTGCCGGCTTTCGCCGCGACTTCTGGCATCTTGCTGGTGGTCGCGTTCTTTGCGTGCTACCTGCCGGCGCGCCGCGCCATGCGCGTGGATCCACTGATCGCGCTGCGCTACGAGTGAACTCTCTCGCGGACTTGCCGCGCCGCGGCTTTGGCATCTCTGCCGATCCAGAGCGCCGCGAGCCCGCGCCTTGGCCGGCTGAGACGTCTGCGCGTACGCTCGTTTTAGTGGATTACAGCCGCATTATCACGATCGAGCCCGGGAAGCGAGGAGGCAAGCCCTGTATACGCGGGCTGCGCATCACGGTCTCGGACGTCCTCGATTACCTTGCGTCGGGAATGACCGAAGACGAAATCCTACGTGACTTCCCTGACCTCACTCGCGAAGACATCCGTGCCTCTCTCGCCTTCGCCGCTGATCGCGAACGCGGCGTAGTTTTCGTCGCACCGAAGTGAAGCTTCTACTCGATCAAACCCTTTCGCCAAGACTCTGCGATCTGCTTCGGGATGTGTGCGAGCGCATAGCGCACGTTCGCGAGGTAGCGCCGCGATTCTAAATGTGGGTACGGAAGCAGCTCCAAGATGACGCTTGGGGCTGGTCCGTGACCGTCCTAGTGACCAGAGGAACCTAATCTCCGGCGTACCGTATCCATGTCTATGGAGGTCCTCTCCAAAGATATTCGCTTCGCTTGGCGCATGCTAGGCCGAAAGCCAGGCTTCACGGCCATCGCGATCCTCACTCTGGCTCTCGGCATCGGCGCGAACACTGCAATCTTTAGCGTGCTCGATGCTGTATTGCTGAAGCCCCTTCCCTATCCCGATTCGCAGCGAATCGTTACGGTGTGGGGCCGGGCTCGAGGAATCGGCATCCCAGACGACCAAAACTACATCTCCGCACCTGAGTTCAACGATTTGCAACATCTTCCGGAGAGCTTTTCCGCGATCGCCGCAAGTGACGAGGTGTCCTTCAATCTGGGCGCGAGCGGACAGCCCGAGCGCGTCAGCGGCGCGCCCGTCTCGCCAGGATTTTTCGATGTGCTCGGCATCCAGCCCGTCTTGGGCCGCGGCTTTCGCGCCGAAGAATCGCAGCCTGGCCGCGCGCCTGTCGTGGTGATGGGATACGGACTGTGGAGGCAATCCTTCGGCGGCGATCCCAACATCATCGGCAAATCCATCGTGGTCAATGGCATGCCGACGACAGTGATTGGCGTGATGCCGCAGGGCTTCAATTTTCCAGACGACTCCCAGATGTGGTCGCCGCTCGTTCTCACTGCCGAGGATCTCGCGCCAAACAATCGCGGCAGCCATCAGTACGAAGTGATCGCTCGCATCAAGCCTCCGCTGTCTCTCGAGCAGGCGCGCAGCGATATGCAGCGCGTTTCGGCCGCAATCATCGGGCAGAATCCGCAATACGACTATAAGCGCTCTGATTTCACCGTGCTGCTCGTGCCGCTGCTCGATCAAACCGTCGGCCGCGAGGTGAAAACATCGCTCTGGGTGCTGATGAGCGCCGTCGGCTTCGTCTTGCTGATCGTCTGTGTGAACCTCGCCAGCCTCATGCTTGCTCGCGCCTCGTCGCGCGAGCGCGAAACCGCGATTCGCATGGCCCTCGGAGCGGGAGCGTGGCGCCTGGTGCGGCAATTTCTCACGGAAAGTGTTCTGCTGTCCTTCCTTGGCGGCGCCATCGGACTCGCGCTCGTTCCGTTCGTGCTCGTCGCTTTGATCCGCATCAGCGCAACCGCATTACCTCGCACTGTCACTACCAGCATCAATTGGGAAATGCTCGCCTTCTCGATGGGTCTCAGTGTCGGCGCCGGAATGTTGTTCGGATTGCTCCCTGCCCTGCGCGCAGCTCGCGGCGTGCAGTATGAAACACTCAAGGAAGGCGGCCGCGGGAATACGTCCGGTCCGCAATCGAGTCGCAGCTTGCGTGTCCTCGTTGCGGCCGAAGCCGCCATTTCGCTGGTGCTTCTGGTCGGTGCGGGGCTGCTTCTGCGCAGCTTCGTCAATTTGCTTCACGTCGATCCCGGATTCCGCAGCGAAAACGTGCTGACCGTTCGCGTCGCCCTTTCTCCGCGGTACGCCGACTCCAATTCGATTCGCGCGTTCTATCGTGAAGTGCTCTCCCGCGCGCGCGTGCTCCCAGGGATGGAATCCGCCGGCGCCGTCTCGCTTCTTCCGCTTTCCGGTGAAGGCAGCTCTGGCACCACCACGATGGATACGCAGGAAGTCTCCGCCGACAAAACTTCGGCTGAGATCGATTGGCGAGTTGCGACGCCGGCCTACTTCGAAGCCATGCGCATCCCGCTCGTCGCCGGCCGCTATTTCGATGAGCACGATTCCGAATCCTCAGCACCCGTTGCGATTGTTGACGAATCTCTGGCGCAAACGTATTGGCCGCACGGAGGTGCAGTGGGCAAACGCCTCCATCGAGGTGGCATGGGCTCATCAAGTCCCTGGATGACCGTCGTCGGCGTGGTGAAGCACGTGCGCTACCGCACGCTTGAAGCCGAATCGCGCAACGAACTCTATTGGCCCGCGTCGCAACGCCCCACTTCCAACATGGGCATCACGGTGCGTTCCTCGCTCGCCACCGGCGCGCTCGCCGCTGAATTGCGCGATGCCGTGCTCGCCGTCGATCCGCAACAGCCCATCTTCAACGTACGCACGATGGATCAACTCGTGGCGGAATCGATGTCGCGCCGGCGCCTCGCGCTCATTTTGATCGCGACGTTCGCCGCGCTCGCCATGCTGCTCGCAGCCCTCGGAATCTACGGCACCACCTCCTATGCGGTCTCGCAGCGCTATTCTGAAATGGGAGTGCGCGTCGCGATTGGAGCGAGCCCGTGGCAAATCTTGCGCCTCGTTCTCGCGCAGGGAATGTCGCTCACACTCGCCGGACTCGGCGTCGGCCTTGTCGGCGCGCTTATGCTCAGCAGGCTGATTCAAACGATGCTTTTTTCGGTGAAATCGAGCGACCCGCTCACCTTCATCGCCGCCGCATTCGTGCTGGCTGCCATCGCGTTCCTTGCATGCGTCATCCCGGCGCGCCGCGCTATGCGCGTCGATCCGCTGATCGCACTCCGATACGAGTAGTCTGCAATTCAGATGTTCGACTGCTGTGCCCCGCATCTTGCCGATTGATCGTGCTGAGATCACGTCGGTCGGTTCGGGGCGGTTCAACCGCTTGTGTTCCGACGCGATCCGGGAGCCGCTAAAACAATGCTTGACAATGGGTTGCGCCTTCGCTAGAAGAAGCGCACAATACAGACAAGCGACCTCACTGTGTAATTCTTAGATATCGCTATGATTTGATGGGATGGGGGTGAATCTGTTTGGCAGAGGTTACGATTCAGGAAGGTGAGTCACTAGAAAATGCGTTGCGACGTTTCAAGCGAAAGGTGCAGCAGGAAGACATCATCAAGGAAATCAAAAAGCACTCTTTCTACATGAAACCCGGCGAGCGCCGCCGTGCGAAAGAAGCTCTTTCGCGCAAGCGGCTCCGTAAAAAGCAGCGCCGTGAACAGGATTAATCGGGCCCCGTACGAAAAGGACCTAGGTTCCGAGGCCGTTTGGCAGTGAGCAGCCGCTTTACAGACATCCCCGGAAAACAGGCTTCCAATCCCGCGATGCGGGCGGGATTTCGGAGCGGCACATGGAATACCACGATCGAGTCTTGAAGTGCGTGGACTGCGGTTCGGAATTTGTATTCACTGCCGGCGAACAGATGTTTTTCGCCGACAAGGGCTTCAAAAACGAACCGAAGCGCTGTAAGAACTGCAAAGGCAAGCGGGCTCAGGGGGGCGGAGGGGGCGGATCCGTTCAAGGCGGGTTCGCGCGCTCCGAAACGAAGACCATGTGCTCGCAGTGCGGGAAAGAAACTACGGTTCCCTTTAAGCCGACGCAGGGCCGGCCCGTCTACTGCCGCGAGTGCTTTCAACAGCGGCGGTCGATGGGGTCGCCGGCGTAGTCACCACGCAGGAACTTCGGACGGCGCGCAACGGAGTAGCCGTGCCAGTCTCGTACTACAAGTTCATCGCCATCCAACAAAAACGGCCCTCCGGAAAATCCAACCGGAGGGCCGTTTTAATTTGTCTCAAACTCGACTAAGACGCCTTTTGAGACGGCACGATCTCCCGTAGCGCCGCCATGAACTGCTGCATTTCGCCCGGCGTGCCCATAGAAACGCGGAGCCAGTTTGGCATCGAGGGGAATTTCCTGCCGACGAGAATTTTTCTATCTCGAAATGCCGCAGCCACCGGACCGACGTCGCGCCCGACGTCGATCATCATGAAATTGGCGTGCGAAGGAATGTACCGCCGCTTGTCGCGGTCGAGTTCGGTATAGAGCCAGCGGCGCGTTTCGATATTGCGATGCCGTTGGTCGATCACGTGCTGCGGGTCGTCGAGACTGGCCATCGCCGCGCGGAGCACGGCGATATTCGCGTTGCTCCAGAGAACATTCGCGCGCAAGGCGGAAATGTTCTGCGGCGTGCTGACCGCATATCCAAGCCGCATGCCGGCCATGCCGTAAATCTTTGAAAATGTGCGAGCGACGATCAGGTTTGGATACTTCGGGATCCAATCGATCACGCTGCCGTAGTTTCCATCTTCGACGAAGTGGAAATAAGCCTCGTCCACCAGAACCGTGGTGGTCAGCGGGACGTGGGACATGAACTTCTGCAACTCATCAAGCGTCACGATCGTTCCGGTTGGGTTGTTCGGGTTGCAGATGTAAACCAATCCAGTGTTGGCATTTACGGCGCGCGCCATCGCATCCAGATCGTGGCGGAAATCAGGGGTCTGCGTGACTTTCATCGGATTTGAGTGCATGACCTTGGCGAAATTCAGCACGGATTCAAACGTGGGATCATCCACCACCACGTTTTTGTCCGGTCCGAGAAACGCCAAATCGGCGCAGCGAAGAATTTCCGTGGAGCCGCAGCCGAGCACAACCTGATTGACGTTGACGCTGTGGTGCTTGGCCACCGCCTCGGCCATCTTCGTCTCGCTAGCGTCCGGATAGCGGCTGGCGATGGGCTCGGAATTGGTGATTGCATCGCGCGCCCGCGGCGAAGGACCGTACGGATTCTCGTTCGCGTCGATCTGAATCGCTCCGTCTTCCTCGCGCGCCGCATGCTGTGGCGCACGCGCTGCGCGGGCCGTCCCTGCGCTTGGCGGAGCCAACTCGGGAAGGACGAAAGCGCCGCTTATCGCGGCTGCGCCGGTAACAAGTCCTAACGTCTGCGCAAACTCTCGACGATTAAGCCTTGCGGCCGAGTCCGCCGAAGTCTCCGAGGGTTGGGCCGCCGCTTGAGTGGTCTTCGCTTCAATTTCCGGAGAATTACCAGCAGGATTCGCGCTCATCTTGGTCTCCTCACCACGCGAGATGCGCCGATTATCCGCCCGCCGCGCCGTATCGCGCAAGCATGATGAAGCCGACCTTGTGTGGTTAGAGACGAAGCGCGGAGGCTATTTATGTACGCGAATCACGCGAGGAGGTCCAACGCGAACGATCGCCTCGCGGGAAGCCGGAGGTTGCGCCGTTCGCATTGCGGGAGCAAGTTCGGTGCGCACAAACTGCATGAAGTTTTCCATCTGGCGGTGCATCTGATCCATCTTGTCGCGCATATTGAGAATGATCTCGATGCCAGCCAAATTCACGCCCATGTCGCGGGAAAGATTCAGGATGATGTCGAGACGTTCGAGATCGCCCTCCGTGTATAGGCGAGTGTTGCCCTGCGATCGCGAAGGCTTGAGAAGGCCGACGCGTTCGTAAAGACGCAAAGTCTGGGGATGAATCTTGTAGAGCGTCGCAACGGCGCTGATCATGTATCCGGCCTGCGCCTTTTTTTTGTTGCGCGGAGGCATCGCCGATCTCCTACACTCCCGCCTTCGCAAACAAATCGCGGCGCGGATCTTCCGGTGCGAGCTTCGAAAGTTCTTTCAAGAGATTGCGCACCTTCTCATCGACCGCATCCGGCACCACGACCTGCAGTTCGACGTAGAGATCGCCGCGCGAGCCGGGTTTCCGTGCCAAGGCCACGCCTTTTTCGCGAAGCCTCAACATTCGTCCGCTCGATGAACCGGGCGGTACGCGCAACATCGCGTGTCCATCAATGGTCGGAACTTCGATTTTTGCTCCCAGCGCTGCCTCGCTGATGGTAATTGGCACGCGGGTATAAATATCATCCCCGCGCCGCTCGAAATATGGATGCGGCTGCACGTCGAACACGATGTAGAGATCTCCGGGAGGCGCGCCATGAGTGCCGGCGTTGCCCTTTCCCGGTACGCGCACACGCGAGCCTGTGTTCACGCCAGCCGGAATGCGTACGTCGAGAGTTTCCGTGCGCCGCACGCGGCCCTCGCCGTGGCACGTCGGGCATGGTGTACGCAATCGTCCCGACCCGCCGCACCGGGGGCAAGGCATATCGAAGCGCATGTTGCCCGTGGTTTGCGTAATGTGGCCGGAACCTTTGCACTGCGGGCAAACTTGCTCGGTGCCAATCGCGCCGGCACCGTGGCAGGTCTCGCAAGTATCGAGCCGCGTGACGGTGAGCTTCTTTACCGAGCCGCGAACCGCGTCCCAAAATCCGATTTCAACGCGATACTCGAGATCGCTACCGGGTTCC
>DASTCZ010000023.1:0-5992 GCA_035710585.1 Candidatus Acidiferrales bacterium
GGCGAAAGCCCGCCATCCAAAAAGAGCGCGCCGATAACCGCTTCGTACGCATTCGCAAGCAACGCAGGTTTCTCGCGGCCGCCGGTTTTCTCCTCGCCCCGTCCCAGCCGCAGGAAAGCGCCGAGCCCAAGCGCGCGCGCCGCTTCTCCGAGCGTGCCGGCATTTACGAGGCTTGCACGAGCCTTGGAAAGCTGCCCTTCCCGCCACAAAGGAAACGCCCGCGTGAGCCATTCGCTGACGACAAGCGCCAGCACAGCATCTCCGAGAAATTCCAGGCGTTCGTTATCTTCCGCGTCGCCGTCGGCAGATTTCGCGGCGTTTTCCGCGGCCCACGAACTGTGCGTGAGCGCGCGCTCCAGCAGCTTTTCATTTTGCAGACGATAACCGAGCAGCCGCTCGAGGGATTGCCGGTCGTCCGCTTCCATGACGGATTATGGGTGCGGCGTCGACGCCTTCTTCTTCGCGTCGTCCCGTTCCTGCTTGCAGCGGTCAGACATCGAGGTGCCCGGCTTTGCGCACGCATCAAACGCCGTCGCAGCCTGCGCGAACTGGTTCTGTCCCATGAAAGACAGTCCAAGCAGGTACTGATCGACGGGATCCGGCTGCGCTTCGAGCTTCAGCGCTTCCGTGAAGTGTTGCGTCGCGTCCACGGGCTTGTTCTGGTCGAGTTCCGCGAGGCCGAGAGCGCTGTAGCACATCGCGAGTTTTTCGTCGCGCGCGTGCGCGAAATCTTCATCGGTCATGGCCGTCGGCTTTTGCAACGCGTTCAGCGACTGGATTCCCGTATTCGCGTAAGTCTGCGTCTTGCGGAGCTTTTGTTGATAATCGATGTCCTGCGGATTCAAGCGCCGCGAGGTGGCCATCGCCATCACCGGAAGCACGTCCACGTTGTTCGGCGTAATTTCGAGCGCCTTCTCGCCGGCGGCATTCATTTTGTTCTCGTCGCCGGTGTTCATGTAGGCGACGGTCAATCGCGCGTAAACCGTACCGGTAAAGCGGCTCGTCGGGTACTTCGTCAGGAAGGCTTCACCCTGCTTGACCACCACGGTCGGATCGTCGCCCTTGAGACCATTAAACGCGTCATAGTCCTTCTGCTCGGCGGGATCTACCGGCGGCGTCGTGGGTTGCGCCGGCGCGGCCTGGCCCGGAGGCGTTTGCCCTTGGCCAGTCTGGCCCTGACCGGTTTGGCCGGTCTGGTTCTGCTGTCCCATTCCCTGCTGTTGTTGAGGCGGCGTTTGCTGCTGTTGCCCCATTTGCTGGCCCATCTGCCGCGCCCATCCCGCCGCTGGCAACGCCAGCAACAGAGCTGCGGCCGGGCACAGAATCTTCCCCGTCATCATCTTCATGTCTCGCTATCCTTTCCTTCGGGTGATCGGTTTCTATATGACGTGCCGCGGCGGCATCTGGGTTACCTACAGCTCGCCTGGACGATCTCCCCGAGTGGCCGGCTGGTAAGCTTTTTCCACTCCTGATTGTGCTGCGACTCGCGCCGCCTCCGGTGCGCCCTGCACTCCGAGCGCGGCGCGATACTGCTCGAGCGCAAGATCTCGATCGCCTTCCATGTCGTGTATTCGTCCCAGATAGACGTGCGCCCACGATAAGACCACGGGATCGGGTTGCTCGGCGGCATCGGGACGCGGCTTCACGATCTCGCTGAATAATTCCTTCGCCTTGGGGCCCTGCTTCTGCAGAACTGCGGAAATCGCGAGCCCATATTCGGCCCGCGGCGTTCCCGGCCAGCGCTGCAAAATCTTTTCGAACTCCGCCTGCGCTCCCGCGCCATCATGCGCGGCAATTTTCTGCTCGGCGTGCACCAGCATCTGTTCCTTTTCGGCAGCCGCGGCCGCCGCGGAATCGACGGGTGCGGCCTCAGTTTCCGTGCGCGGGGCAAACCGCACGGCCTGCAGCCGCTTATTCTCCCCGGAAACATCCATGTTCTTTGCGAGCGCTGGGAAGTAAAGGCTCATCGCCGGCTCGGATTTCTGGAAGTCGTCGAGTTCCGCCACGAGAGGCCTCACAAGCACAAATCCGTCCGCATCTGCCGCGTCGATTGCGCGCGCGCGGGCGTCCGGTGTCATGTGATCCATGCGCAGCTCAACGGACTTCACCAGGCATTCGGTGAAGAACGCCGGCAGGTCATCTTTGTATTCGCGGGAGAGCCGCGGCGCCCGCAGAGCCGACTCCAGGAGCGGCCGGACTCGCGCTACGTCGTTCTTATATTTCGGCGCGAGCGGATCGAGCAGAAAATGCAGGAAAGCATGCCGGATTTCCGTCAGCGGCGGATCTCCGAGGCCGTCGTAAATAAATGCATACTGATCACCGTAACTCCGGAAATTGCTCGCGGCTCCCACCATCGGCTCCACGTAAACGGTGAAAGTGCGCGGGCTGTTGGACGCGACCACTTCCCGCAAGTATCCGGTCGTCTGTAGCACCACCTTCGTGAAGGGGGCCTGCAACAGCGCCACAGCCGAATCGTAACCAGGCTCGATGCGGGTCCAGCGCGCTTCGACTCCCGCCTCGACATAAAACTTCGCGAGCACATCGTTGAAATCTTCGATCGTTAAGACGTCGGGCGGCAAATCGTTGTGCCGCAGCGTGTAGGCAAAATCGGGAGCGGGGCCTACCACCATCGCAAAGGAAATAAATCGCGTCAGCGTTTCCTGCAGGTCTTTGTGCTCGTGTTCCTGGTAATACTTGCGCAGAGCCTCCGTCGCAGGCCCCTGCGTTTGGTACATCTGCTCGGCCACCGCGCGCCAAGCCGGAAGAAGCCCCGAAGTCGCGGATTCAGATTTGTAGCCCGCGGCCCAGAGCGCGCACATGGTGGCAAAAAGCTGCGGGCTGGTCTCGATGCTCACGCGCTGCGCGGCCGGGTCGCCTTCTTTCAGCCGCTGCTGCGGGTGCGGAACAGCCTGTGGCGGCGCAGACTGCGCGAACGCGGCCGTCGCGACACACATTGCAACCGCAAAACCAGCGAACGCTGCGCGCACACTCCCGGCGGGGCGCCACGTCCCGGCCGATTCAGTTTTCCTTATGATTCCCCGCAACTGGATTCCCTGTCTGCTTTCGCCCGGCTCGCTCGCCCGCAAACATCCGGACCCAGCGCCGAACCAGTCCCCACGACCGTTCGCCGAGCATGGTCTCCGAGGGCGGCTCGACACCTCGGAATATCCCTGAAAGCCAATCTACAAGCAGGCGTACCCGCCCGTCAAACGGAATCAGGGGCGCATCTGTTCTTAGTAGGGTGCGTGTGTGTCTGCCCGCGGATGTTTGCAATGGTGAAGAGGATTCGAGACAGAAAGGGTAACAGTTTAGCCGTGCACGCTTACGGCGCTAAAACTCATTACCACGCGTCCGCCGGCGACCGGCCGGCCGAAGCTCCGCGATGGCCGGAAGCGCGAGAACATGAGCAGCTGGTCGAGCTGCCTCCGCGTGGATGCGTCCGTAGGACCGGAAAGAATCTTGTAGTCGATCACGCTGCCATCCACGCCGACTTCAGCCTGCACGAGCAGCAAAGGGTCGGTGGCGGAATCGCCCAGCGTCACGGGAAAGTTTGCAAGCACCTCGAGTCTTGCCGGCTCGAAAAGCGCTGGCAGCGCCTCGTCCGGAGCCGAATTCAGCGGAGCCACTCGCGAATACACCGGCAGCACCAGCGCGAACACCATCAGCGCGGCGACGAGCCCGCCCATCGCGGGAATCGCTACTGGGCGCAGTACGTTATCGATAATCAAATCCGCGCGATCTCGCATACGCTGCGCAAAGCCGGGCCCGGCTTGTTCTTCCCGAGCTTTCCCAAGCGCCACGCGAATTTCAGTAGCCAAATTTTCGGGAGCTTCAACGCGGGGCACACGGCTCATCAGTTGCTGCAAATTTCGGTAGCGTTCGAGTTCCTGCCGGCAGTCGGAACATTCGTCGAGGTGCGCGGTCAGCTCCACTCGGTCCGGATGCGCCATACCTTCCGGAAGCGTCGCGTCGATATACCCCGCGAGCGATTCGCCATATTTTCCGCAACTCATCTGCCACCTCCGTCCCGCACCGGCTGATAAGAAAATTCAGCCAGCTTCCTTCCCCTCACCCATCCGAAGATCCGCCGCGCGCCGGAAATTCTGCCGCCGGATCTTCGCGTGGCACGCATAGTGCGCCCGCCCGCCGGTTCGATCAGCGGCTCCAGGACTTCGCGCAGCCATTGCCGCCCGCGCAAGATTCGCGATTTCACCGTGCCGATCGAAATCTCCAGCAACTCGGCGATCTCGTCGTAATCGAGCCCTTCGAGGTCGCGCAGGATCACCGCTGAGCGGTAGACCTCTGGCACCCGTTGCAGCGCACCGTGTACGGCTGCCTGCAATTCGCGCGCGGCCAGGCGGTCAAACGGCGATTCCGATTTGTCCGCGGGTTCGGCGAAGTTCTTTTCCTCATCGCGCTCCGCCTCGAGCGAAACCTGGTTGCGCAGGTGCCGCCAACGCCATCGCTTCGAGTTCAATGCCTCGCGCACAGCGATGCGGTAGAGCCACGTCTTCAGCGAACTCCCGCAGCGGAATGCCCGAATGCCCCGGAACGCCTTGAGGAAAACTTCCTGGGTCGCGTCAGCCGCGTCAGCCGAATCGCCCAGCATGCCGAACAGCAACCCGTATACCTGCCCGTGATAGTGCGTCACAAGCCAGTCGAATGCCGTCTCCGAGCCGCACTGCAGCTCGTTAACCAGCTCAGCTTCGTCCCGGACCAGCGCTTGCCCGGGAAATACGTTTGCCAGATCGCCCACGGCCTACTACCTCTATTGCTCTCTACCGCCGGATCGGGTTTTCCGCCCCGGCGAGGAAGGATAAGGGTTCAGGCCAGATATCTTATGCCGCTATATAATGCTGCGGCTACATTCTTTGACACCGGCCCGAGGGAGATGGTTCCCAACCCATTTTCGCGCCGAGTTCATCTTTTCGCAACAGTACCCGGTCGCGGTTCCGTGCGGAGCGGCGGGAAGCCGCGCCAATTAGTCTTGAGGGTTTGGTCGGAATTGGTGGAGCCGATGGGATTCGAACCCACGACCTCCTCGATGCCATCGAGGCGCGCTCCCAACTGCGCCACGGCCCCACCGAAGAACAACTCAGGCGATTTTATAGCATGGAAGCAGAGAGGCGCAACGAAGTGGAAGATGTCTGATACACAAGCGCCATCGCACGCGCCCTTGGAATAAGTAATATCAGTCCTTAATCGCAACCGCTGAGGCCAGTTCAGCATTCATCAAACGGCAAGTGTCGCGGCGCAACTCTGCTCCGCGCTCCCGTGTTTGACTTTCCGGATTGCAATTTCCCAAGCGTTGCCCAAATCTGCGCCGGCATATCCGGCCACAGGAGAATTCGCGATGAGAAAGCTTTTCGCGGTGTCCGCTGTGTGCATACTCGCTCTGGCAATCTCGCTGACATTTGTTTCGCCTACCACCTCCAAGGCAGCAGCGTCCACGCCGACTGCAAGTCCTGCGCCCGCACCAGCGCCGCAAGGGCATCCGGAAATCCGTTCGGCGCTTGAGGCATTGCGCAGCGCCCGCGCGCACATTCAGGAAGCGCGGCACGATTTCGGCGGCCACCGCGCCGAGGCGCTCAAGCAGGTGGATCGCGCAATCAATCAGCTGGAAATTTGCATGAAGTATGACCGGTAGCGAAAACTCCGAACAAACACATCGAGAACCTGCAGTTCTGCGGCGCTCGCCCCTCGCGGGCGCCGCTTTCACTTTGCACATCCTCCCGTCGGCTCATCGAATCCCGCTCTGCTATAGTCAAATGGAGCTAGCTCAAATCGTTCGCAGGTCCATCGCATTCCGGAGCGACCCGACTCTCGTGCGTCCAACGGTGAACCGCATCCTCCTCGCGCTCCTGCTCGCCTCCGCGCTTTCCGCGAGCCTGGGCGCCTATTCGGTACTTTCTCACGAAGCCGTCATTGATTCTGCCTGGCCCGATCACATTCTTCCGATTCTGCGCGCGCATTTTCCTAACGCCACTCCAGA
>DASTCZ010000024.1:0-27928 GCA_035710585.1 Candidatus Acidiferrales bacterium
GATGTCGGCGCGGTTGTCACCGGAGCAGACCGCATCGCCGCCAACGGCGACACGGCGAACAAGATCGGCACCTATCAGATCGCTGTGCTCGCCCAGGAACACGACGTGCCGTTTTATATCGCGGCGCCCATTTCCACTTTCGATCTCAGCATAGCTAGCGGAGACAAAATTCCCATTGAGCAACGCTCCGCATCAGAGGTGACGCACATTCAGGGAGTGCGCATCGCGCCCGATGTGGAAGCGGCGCACCCAGCATTCGACGTCACGCCGGCGCGCCTGATTTCCGCGATCATCACCGAACGTGGCGTGGCCCGCGCGCCGTACACGGAATCTCTCCGCCATCTCGCGACGATCGTGTAGCGCGCACTGTTCCCTAGCAAAATAAAACGGCCGCGAACTGATTCGCGGCCGTTCTTACGTTCGATTGGAAAAATGCAGGCTACGGCTGGTCCGGCGCCTTCTTGATTTTGATCGTCGATCCGTACCGCTTGTAATTGGAATACTTCACCGTCATGCGGATGTGCACGTCCAGCGGCGATTCCTTGAAATGCAGCACGTCGTCCGCACGCGAGAGCACCGGAAACCAGTAGCTTCCCTCGATGTTCTGCCGGTACGTGTCGAAAATCGGCGAGACGTTTTCCGCGCCCTTCTTCGTGTCCTCGAGTCCCGTCGATTTTCCGTGCGACTTCACGATCTCAAGATCCTTGTCGTCCACCCAGATCCGGCCCAAAAGATACCGCTGGCCCTTTTCCATTTTTTTCGGCGAAACGTCGAACACGTAAGTGTCGATCGCGTCCACATTTTCCTTGCCGACGTACTTGATGTCGTACTTGCCGAGCTGGTCCGTCGTCAGCACGAACGGCTGGATGTACTCCAGGTCCTGCAGGTCCTGCGGCGACAATTGAATTTGTTGCAGCGTCGGCGGAGGCGCGTACGTCACCTTCTCGTACCGCTTCCCTGCCGGCGTAAAAATAATGTCGCTATCCATACGGTATTCGCCTCCGGGACGGCCATCCGGATCGAGTTCCTCGATGTGAAACGTCTGCGAATATGTGAAATTGTCCCGCTCTTTTTTGAATTCGAGCTCGCGTTCGGCAAACCTTTGAATGATCTGGTCCAGCGGAATTTTTGGCTGCTCCGCGCGGACCGCTCCCGAAGAATGCTCCATCGGTTTCGGAGCTTCTTCAGCGGGAGCCGCCGGCCGCGGCATCGTTACCGGCTGCGGTGCCGACGGTGAGCTCGGAGGCGGCTTGATCGGCCCTGAAGTCTGCCCGCTTGCCATCGCAGCACCAAACAGCGCAAGCGCTGATACCAGACCGCCCGGTTTTAGGAAATGAAGTACGGCAGACTTTCGAAATTCCATCGGAAACTTCCTTCGGCTCAAGAAAATGGCTATGTTTAGTTTCTCACTTTAGGAAGGGATGCGCACGCGCAGGGTTGCTTTGTGAATGGGAGACGGAAAAAGGCGTAGTGCAAGAAAAGATGCGGCAGCTGGCTCGCCTTGCGCAATCAATACGTTCGAAACAGCCGCCCCCAGCGAATCCGGCTCGGATGTAGAAGCGCGTCACCGTACGCTTCAAAACGCTCTCCGATGTGGCCCGGCTCCCACGCTTCCGCAGTCGGCGCGACCACCGAAAAATAATTGACCATCGGCACGCCGATTACGTTCGCTCTCGGCACCGGCCCAAAGTAACGGCTGTCGTAGGAATCGTTGCGGTTGTCTCCCATCGCAAAATAATGATCCGGAGGCACCACGATCGGCCCGAAATGCTCCACCGCATTCATCGGCTCTTTCACATACGGCTCATCCTGCTTTTTACCGTTGACCCACAGCGCACCGTCGCGCACTTCGATTGTATCGCCCGGCATGCCGACAAATCGCTTCACCAGATCCGTCCCCGGCTGCTCGAGCGAACGGAACACTACAATCTCGCCGCGCTTCGGCTCGCGCCAGAGCGTCAGGTGCCATTGCGTGAACGGCACTCCCGCATCGAAACCGAACCGGTCCATGATCAAGTGATCGCCCACGAGCATCGTGTTTTCCATCGACCCTGAAGGAATCACGCGCGCCTGCGCAATCGTCCCGTTGATCAGCAAAAATATCGCGACGATCCACACCCACGCGATAACTTCGCGCGTGGCGCGCGTCTTCAGCGTCGCCTGTTCTTTGTCAGCTGTAGCTTCGGCCGACCTCTGCCTGCTTTTATCGCTTGTTTCTGCCATAGCTCTGAACGGATTGGATGCGCGGACGCTCACGCGCGTGAGCTTCAGTATACCCGGAAAAATCGGCCCCAGCGGATGCGGCTTGGATGGATGATCGCGTTCCCGTAGGCTTCAAATCGCTCGGTGAGATGCCCCGGCTCCCACGCGTGCGGAGTCGGTGCGTCGATCGAGAGATAGATCATCACCGGCACGCCGATGAGGTTTGCGCGCGGCACAAATCCCCAATACCGGCTGTCGTAGGAATCGCTGCGATTGTCTCCCATCGCAAAATAGCTGTTCGGCGGCACCGTCACCGGCCCGTACTTCTCCAGCGCGTCCATCGATTCCTTGATGTAGGGCTCGTTCAGCCGCGCGCCGTTCAACCACACTGCACCATCATGAATTTCCAGCGTATCCCCGGGCATTCCAATGACGCGTTTCACGAAGTCCGGCGACCCTTCCACCGGCGCCCGGAAAATGATGATCTCCTGCCGCTTCGGGCTGCGCCACAGCGGCACGTGCCACGAAGTAAAAGGTACTCCGGCGTCGAACCCGAACCGGTCCATGATCAGGTGGTCCCCGATCAACATCGTGTTTTCCATGGACGCCGAAGGAATTACGCGCGCTTGGCCGATTACTCCGTTGATGAAAAGAAACGCGAGGATAATCCAGAGCCACGCAATCGCTTCCCGCTTGGCTTTTTCCCCAAACGTGGCTTCCGCGGTCGGCGGGGGTGCAGTTTCCTTCGGTTTTTCCGGGATAACTCTAGTGCTCACGCGTCACCGTGACCGGTGCAGGATCTTCCCGGTCAGATTGATTATCGCGTGAACTAACCTCTAGCTGGACAAATTCCGTGGGATAGTTGCCGGTGAAGCAAGACGTGCAGAATTTGCCGGCGGAATCGTTGACCGCTTCGCGCAAATTCTCCAGCGAGAGGTATCCCAGCGAATCCGCGCCCAAAAACTGGCGGATTTCTTCGACTGTTTGTGATGTCCCCGAGGCCGTCTCGAGCTCGGGAACCCTCGGTCGCACGCGCGAGTCCGCAGACGCGATCAGCTCCGCGCGCGTCGGCGTATCGATGCCGTAGTAGCAAGGAGAAATCGTCGGCGGCGAGCTGATTCGAACGTGAACCTCGCTCGCACCCGCCTCGCGCACCATGCGCACAATTTTCCGGCTCGTCGTGCCGCGTACGATGGAGTCGTCCACCAGCACCACGCGCTTTCCTTCGAGCAGACCCCGCACCGGATTCAACTTTAGTTTCACTCCAAAATCCCGGATGGCCTGCGCCGGCTGGATAAACGTCCGCCCGATATAGTGGTTGCGAATCAGGCCCATCCGGAACGGGATGCCCGATTCGAGCGCGTAACCAATCGCCGCCGGAACGCCCGAATCCGGCACCGGCACGACGACGTCCGCCGGCACCGCATGCTCGCTCGCCAGCAATCGCCCGAGCCGCTCGCGGCTGTCGTGTACGGACTTGCCAAACACCATGCTGTCCGGCCGCGCGAAATAAATATGCTCGAAGACGCAGGATTGCTGCGGCTTCGGCGGCGCAAATCGGATTGACTCGAGCCCCGAACGCGATATGCGCAGCATCTCGCCCGGCTCGATCTCGCGGATGTAAGTTGCGCCGAGCAAATCCAGCGCGCACGTTTCCGAAGTCGCCATGTAGGAATCGCCCAGCCGCCCAAGCGCCAGCGGCCGGAATCCGCGGGGATCGCGCACGGCGTAAAGCTCATCGCGCGTGAGCAGCAGCAGCGAATATGCGCCCTCCACTTGGTTCAGCGCCTCCGCAATCGCGCCGGAGAGGTTCCGGCTCGATGCGCGCGCGACCAAGTGCACGATCACTTCCGTGTCGCTCGTGGTCTGAAAAATCGAACCGCGGTGCTCAAGTTTCCGCCGCCAGTCCGTCGCGTTCGTTAGGTTCCCATTGTGCGCGATGCCGATTTGTCCCTTGTTGCAATCGATCACCATCGGCTGCGCGTTCGTCAGCGAACTGTCGCCCGCCGTGGAATATCGCGTGTGCCCGATCGCCGAATCGCCGCAGAGCCCCGCCAGCCGGTCGGGCGGAAACACGTCCTGCACCAGTCCCTTGCCCTTCGCGAGCCGCAGCTCCTTTCCGTCCGACGTGCAAATTCCGGCAGCCTCCTGGCCACGATGCTGCAGCGCGTGAAGCCCGAGGTAAGTCATCTTCGCGGCTTCCGGGTGCGCGAATACTCCGAACACGCCGCAATGATCGTGAAAATGATCGTCGCTTGCAGCGAATGTTTGCGGGATCGGATTGGTTTGTCGCAGGCTCATCGGCGGAATTTACGCGCTCAGCGCTCGCTCGAAAGATTCTCCCCAGCTCTCGCGAAGTTTCTCCAGCGTCGTGGCGATCGGCACGCTTCCGTTCAGCTCGATTCGGAATTCCTGCCCGCGGGTCACGCGGCCGATCTCAGCGGCGGCCACGCCGCATTTTCGCGCAAGCTCCTGCACGCGGACAAGTTGTGAATTCGCGCAAGTTACAATGGCCCTTGCTCCGCGCTCGCCGAAAAGCGCCGCCTCAGCCGGCTCGATACTCGACAGCTTCACGTGCGTCGACAACCCATTGGATGACCTTCCGCTAAGGCACGACTCGGCAAGAGTCGTCGCCAGTCCGCCTTCGCCAATGTCGTGCGCGGACCGGATTGCTCCGTCTTCCGCCATCTGCACCAGCGCTTCGATCAAGCGCTGCTCCGCGGCTAGATCGACTCTTGGAGGTGCTCCGGCTACGATTCCCTGCAGCGCAAACGCATACTCGCTCGAAGAAAACTCGCGTCGCGCGCTATCATGACCGGCCGGCGCCTGTGTTCCGCCATCGAGCAGCACAATCGCGTCGCCTTCTTCGCGAAACGCCATTCCGATCGCGCGCTCCGAATTTTGAATCAGCCCGAGCACTCCCAAAATCGGCGTCGGATAAATCGATTGGCCCAGAGTATCGTTATAGAAGCTGACGTTTCCGCCGGTAATCGGAATTCCTAAAGCGGAGCACGCCTCCGCGATTCCGTCAACGCACTCGCTGAACTCCCACATCACTTCCGGTTTTTCCGGGTTTCCGAAATTCAGGCAATTCGTTGCCGCCAGTGGCCGCGCGCCTGTGCACGCCACATTTCTCGCGGCCTCCGCCACCGCCGCTTTCGCGCCTTCCTGCGGGTCCAGCCAGCACCATCGTCCGTTTCCATCGACTGTGATCGCCATCGCCCGGTGTCGCCCGGCCACGCTCTTCAAATACTCGATCCGCAGAATCGCTGCATCCGCGGCGCCAGGTCCAGCCAAAGTATTCGTCCGTACCGACGTGTCGTATTGTTCGTACACCCAGCGCTTCGAAGCAATCGCAGGCCACGCGAGCAGCTTCAGAAAAGTTTCGGTGAGATTTGCTCCTTTAGGTTGGAATTCCAGAAGCCGGTCACTCCCGCGTGGCGTCGCGGGAGCCGAAATCGGCCGCTCGTAGACTGGCGCTTGATCGGCCAGCATCTTTGCCGGAATTTCCGCCGCGATTTCTCCGTGCGCGTTCACGCGAAGCATGCCGTCGCTCGTTACGCGTCCCACCTCCACAGCGTCCAGCCCCCACTTCGCAAAAACCTCGATCACTTCGCGTTCGCGTCCGCGCGCCGCCACAAGCAGCATGCGCTCCTGCGATTCGCTGAGCATGATCTCGTACGGCGTCATGCCCACCTCGCGCTGCGGCACGCGGTCCAGATTCAGCTCGATCCCCACGCCGCCTCGTGCAGCCATTTCGCAGCTAGAGCTTGTCAGCCCCGCCGCGCCCATGTCCTGTATCGCCACGATTGCGCCCGTGCGCATGGCCTCGAGACACGCCTCCAGCAGCAATTTCTCCAGAAACGGATCGCCGACCTGGACGTTTGGCCTCTTTTGCTGCGACTCTTCCGAAAATTCCGCCGAAGCCAGAAGCGACGCGCCGTGTATGCCGTCGCGGCCCGTCTTCGATCCGACATACAAAACGGGATTGCCGACTCCGCTCGCTCGCGCAAAAAATAATTCCTCGCGCCGCGCGATGCCCAGCGCCAGGGCGTTTACCAGTGGATTGCCGGAATAGCACGGCGCAAACGCCACGTCTCCGCCTACAGTTGGCACTCCAAAACAATTTCCGTAATGCCCGATCCCGCGCACCACGCCATCCAGAATCCGCCGGTTTTTCGCTGTGATTTCGGGAGCAGCAGCCGCGGCGCCTTGTGCGCCTTCGATCGGTCCGAATCGCAACGCATCGAGCACCGCCACCGGCCGCGCGCCCATCGTGAAGATGTCGCGCAGAATTCCACCCACTCCGGTCGCCGCGCCCTGAAACGGTTCGACGTAGCTCGGATGATTGTGCGATTCGATCTTGAACGCCGCGCAAAGTCCTTCGCCGATGTCCACCACGCCCGCGTTTTCGCCGGGCCCTTGCACCACCTGCTTTGCTTTTGTGGGTAGCCGCCGCAAATGCACGCGGCTCGATTTGTACGAGCAGTGCTCGCTCCACATCACGCTGAAAATCCCCAGCTCCGTGATCGAAAGGTCCCGGCCCAAAATTTTTCGCGCGCGGTCAAATTCTTCTGCAGTCAGCCCGTGCTCCGCCGCAATTTCGGGAGTGATTTTCAGTTCCGTGCCCGCCATGCTCATTCGTAGATCTCGTGAATTAATTTGCCGCGGAAAATCGTGAAACCACTTCCCACATCAGATGAACTCCATCCGTGAAACTCGTCACCGCGATCCGCTCGTCGTTTCCGTGCGCCCGTGTGCTATCTTCCGGCTTCATCGCAAACGGCACGAATCCATAAGCCGTGATGCCCTTCACGCGGAAATAATACGAGTCGTTGAAGCCGGTCGACGTCGTATCCGCGACACCCGCGCCCGGAAAAAGCGCGTGCACCGCGTCCTCGATAGTCTTATGCAACGGCGTGTCGAGCGAGGATCCCGGCGAACTCGGATGGCTTTGCAAAATCTCGATGCGCAGGTGATCCGTTCCGATCACGCCCTGCAGCTCCGCAACCCATCTTTCCGCGGTCCAGCCCGGCAAGAGCCTGCAATCCAGCTGCGCCGAAGCTTCCGGAGGAATCACATTGATCTTGTCCGTGCCGTTCAGGCCCGTGATCGAAATCGTGTTCGTCAGTAGAGCGAGGTATCGCGGCTCTTTTTCGAGTTGGGCTCTTGCGTTCGGATCCTTGATCCAGGTGCCGAGATTCGCCAGCCGCGTTTTCCACGGCTCCTGCTCATACGGCGCGGCTGATTTCAACGCGCGTTCAACCGCGGGCGTAAGTTCAAGCGGCGGCTTGTAGTTCCGAAGTTTTTCGAGCGCAGCGATCAGCCGGTTCACGGACGATTCCGGAATCGGCACCGAACCGTGCCCCGCCGTTCCCGTCGCGACGATCTTCAACCACGCTGGAGTCTTATTGAACGCTCCGACTCCAAAATAGATCGGCTTTCCGTTCTTGTCCGCCCGCGAGCCCGCTCCCTCGTTCACCACAAACCCGGCGCCGGTGATCCATTCCGGGTGCTGCTCCACCACCCATCGAGCGCCGCTCTTCGTACCGTCTTCTTCATCGGCCGTCGCAAGGAAAATCACGTCCCGCTTCAGCGGCGTGTGCAGCCGGTGCAATTCCAGAAACGCCATCAGCTGCGCGATTCCAGTGCTCTTCATGTCGCTTGCGCCGCGCGCCCAGATGTAGCCGTCACGCTCGTCCGCTGCGAACGGATCGGCGGTCCAGTATTGCCGGTTCGCGGGGACGACGTCGATGTGATTCAACAGCACAAACGCAGGCAAGCTTTCGTTCGCGGAGGTCGCCTTCAGCCGCGCAACAATATTGCCGCGACCCGGCGCTGATTCGCCCGTTTGATAAGGAATTCCCTTGGCGTCGAAGATTTTCGCGTACCACTCCACGCCTCGCGATTCGTTTCCCGGAGGATTCGTCGTGTCGATCCGCAAGTATTCCCTTAGCTTAGCGACGGCTTCAGGATCGACGGTTTTCCAATCGGGTTTCGGACTAACGGCCTGTGTTTGAGGTGGGCGTTTGTAGTGCCGCGCGGCTAGCGGTGCGCAAATGAGAAAAATCGAAGTCGTCAGCGCGGCGAGCGTGCGGCGCATCGGCTAGGCGCGCGCTCCGGCGGGCTCAGCATGAGCGTGGGAAACCTCTTTGCTGCCGCCGAGCCACTTTACAATCGAGCGCAGAATCACGGCTCCATCGGCCGATCCCAACACGTCTTCCGACGCTCGCTCCGGGTGCGGCATCAGTCCCGCCACGTTGCGCTCTCGATTGCAGATTCCGGCAATGTTCGCCAACGAACCGTTCGGATTTGCCGCTGCTTCCTCGCGTCCATCTGCGGTCGTGTACCGAAACACGATCTGGTCGTTCCGCTCCAGCTCGCGCAATGTATTTTCGTCGCAAAAATAATTTCCGTCGCCGTGTGCCACTGGCATCCGGATCACCTGCCCCTTGCGCGCCGCGCACGTAAATGGGGTATCCGTCGTTTCCACGCGGACGTGCACATCGCGGCATACGAACCGTAGTCCGGCGTTTCGCAGCATCGCCCCGGGCAGCAAGCCAGCCTCAAGCAACACCTGGAAGCCGTTGCAAACTCCCAGCACCAGGCCGCCATCGCGCGCGAATTTCTCCACGGACCGCATCACCGGAGAAAATTTCGCGATCGCGCCTGTGCGAAGATAATCGCCAAACGCGAACCCGCCCGGCAGAAGGATCGCGTCCGCTCCGGCCAGGTCGGCGGACTCATGCCAGATGAATTCCACAGGCCGCCCGATCACATCGCGAATCACGTGATACGCGTCGTGATCGCAATTGGAGCCCGGAAAGACGACTACGCCGAATTTCATTCGATGGTTTGCCCCGCGAGCGATTGAAACCCCATTTTAACACGCGCCGCCATCGAATACTCGTCCGAAAATTGACCGCCCTTCCACGCCAATCTAGAATGAATTTGTCATACCAAGAGCAAATTAAGAATGTTTGAAAACCTTACCGATAAGCTCCAGCGCGCTTTCAAGAATCTGCGCGGCCAGGGCAAACTCACCGAAGAGCACCTCGACGCCGCCCTCGGCGAAATCCGCGAAGCCCTCCTCGAAGGCGACGTCAATGTGGACGTGGCCGACGAAATCCTCAAGCACATCCGCGAGAAGGCCCTCGGCTCTGAAGTGTTATTGCAACTCTCTCCCGACCAGCAGGTCGTCAAGATCGTTCGCGACGAACTTCTCGCGCTCCTCGGCAAACACGCCAAGCCGCTCTTCGGCTCGCGTCCGCCCTCGGTCTGGATGATTGTCGGCCTGCAAGGCTCCGGCAAAACCACCACCACCGGGAAGCTCGGCCGCTGGCTGATCCAAACCGGCCATCGCCCTATCGCCGCCTCCACAGACGTCTATCGCCCGGCCGCCCGCGAACAGCTGGCGCAAGTCGCGAAAGCAGTCAGCGTCCGCACTTGGCCCGGCGCCGGCACCGATAAGCCGCTCGAAATCGTCCGTGGGGCAATTCGCGAGGCGAAACTCTCCGCCTCCGATGTAGTGCTCGTAGACACCGCGGGCCGCCTGCACATTGACGACGAATTGATGAAGGAACTCTCTGAGCTAAAGCGCGAGCTCAACCCCAGCGAAATTCTTTTCGTCGCTGACGCCATGATCGGCCAGGACGCCGTCCGCAGCGCCGGCGAATTTCACCGCAAACTCGGCCTCACCGGCGTCATCCTCACCAAAATGGATGGCGACGCGCGCGGTGGCGCGGCCCTTAGCATCGGCAAGGTTACCGGCGCGCCAGTGAAGTTCATCGGCACCGGCGAAAAATATGACGCACTTGAGGCTTTCTTTCCCGACCGAATCGTCTCGCGCGTCATGGGCATGGGCGACGTTCTCTCGCTCATCGAAAAAGTCGAACAGGCCGTTGACGGCAAAAAGGCCGCTGAACTCGAACGCAAGCTCCGCCGCAGTGAATTTACGCTAGGCGATTTCCGCGATCAGCTCCGCCAGATCAAAAAAATGGGCCCGCTCGAATCTGTCCTCGACATGCTTCCGAAAATCGGCCCCTTCGCCAACCTGCCCCGGGACACTCAAGTGGACGAAGGCCGCCTCAAGCGCGTCGAGGCCATCATCAACTCCATGACCGACGCCGAGCGCGACGACCACGACCTGATCGACGGCCGGCGCCGCAAACGCATCGCCGCCGGTAGCGGCACCTCCGTCCAGGAAGTGAACCAGGTCCTCAAGCAGTATCTGCAAATGCGCAAAATGGTGAAGCAATACGGCGCGCTCGCCGCCAGCGGACGCCTCCGCGGCATGGCCGCCAAGCTGAAAGACAAATTCCCCGGCGGCGGCCCAGCGGAATAATCAGCATAGTCACAATCAGCCCCAAGTTTTCGCTCGCTGGCGTGTAACCTTTTCCCCTTTCGCTTCGTCAAGAATAGACGTAGCCTCCCTGTCGAAGTGAAAGGGGAACGAATGCCGCCTTCTGACCGCATGGATTTGCCGCAAGGCACCCTCGATTTGCTGATTCTCCGCACGCTCGCGCTCGAGCCGCAGCACGGCTGGGCCATCTCCGAACGCATTCAGCAGGTTTCCGGCGACACGCTCCTGATCCAGCAGGGCTCGCTCTACCCGGCGCTCCATCGTCTCGAGCGCCGCGGCTGGATCAAATCGCGCTGGGGCAATTCAGACAACAATCGCCGCGCGAAGTATTACGAGCTCACTCGCGCCGGCCGCCGCCAGCTGCGCGAAGAGGAAAGCGCCTGGCGCAAACTCACCGCCGCTGTCGCCCGCGTACTCAGCGTCCGGGATTAGTTCGGGAGAGGAGCTACGATGCTTGCAGACATTTGCCTTCGCTTCCGCGCTCTCTTCAATCGTAATTCTGTCGAACACGAGATGAACGCTGAACTCAGCGAGCATTTCGATCGCCAGCGCGCAAAATTGCAATCGTCAGGTCTCACGCCCGGCGATGCTGCCCGCGGCGCCCGCCTTTCCGTCGGCGGCCCCGATCAGCTCAAGGAAGAAATCCGCGATGCCCGCGGCACGCGCTTTCTCGAAACTCTCGCGCAGGATCTTCGCTTCGCCGCGCGCATGCTCCGCAAAAATCCTGGCTTCTCCGCCGTCGCCGTGCTCACTCTCGCTCTCGGTGTCGGCGCGAGCACGGCCGTCTTCAGTCTCGTCAATGCGGTGCTTCTCAAACCGCTGCCCTACCCTGAAGCAGACCGCATCGTCTTTCCCTGGCTCCAGGCTCCGGCCGGCATCGATCTCGGCGCACCGGAAATTCCATGGAATCGCTTCGCATTCAACGAAGTGAATCGCGATTCGAAAGCCTTTCAATACCTCGGAGCGTTCCTCAGCGGCACTTTCAATCTCACCGGCGCTGGCGAGCCCGTCCGCATCGATGGCCTCCGCGCCTCCGCTGGATTTCTCCCCTCGCTCGGCACGCCGACGGAGCTCGGCCGCTTCTTCTCGGTCGAAGAAGATTCTCACGGCCACGAACTCGAAGCGATCCTTAGCGATCAGCTCTGGCGCGAAAAATTTGCCGCCGATCCCGCGATCATCGGCCGTTCCATCTCGCTCGATGGCCGCCCGTACACAGTCGTCGGCGTCATGCCCCCCGGTTTTGATTTCCCTCGCGCGGAGGAAATGCCCATCAGCTTCAGTTTCCCGCGTCGCGCGCAAATTTGGGTTCCTCTCGCCCTCGATCCTGGTCCGCTCACGCGCGGCGAGCCTTCCGAATTGGCCGTCGTCGGCCGCCTTGCGCGCGGAGTGTCGATCGGAAACGCCCAGGCCGAACTCGACATCTTTACCCGCCGCTTCGAAGCTCGCACTCCGGCCGCAAAGGGCTGGTACACCTTCCGCGTCCGCTCGCTTTCCGCGCAGATCGTTGGCGATACGCGGCGCCCGCTTTTGCTAATCCTCTGCGCCGTCGGAGTCGTGCTGCTCATCACCTGCGCCAATGTCGCCAATCTTCTTCTCACTCGCTCTCTCTCGCGCCGCCGCGAATTCACCGTTCGCGCCGCGCTCGGTGCCGGAAACTCGCGTGTCGTTCGCCAGCTCCTCACCGAAAGCCTCCTGCTCGCTCTCCTCGGCGGTATTGCCGGAGCCGCGCTCGGTTTCTTCGGCATCGCTTTTCTCAAAAAATTCGGTCCCGCGGACATTCCGCGCCTTAGCGAACTCAGCCTCGATTTCCGCGTACTCGCCTTCGCGGCCGCCGTTTCGCTCGGCACGGGCATTCTTTTCGGTCTGGCGCCTGCTCTCGGCATTCGCCGCGAAAATCTCGCCGATTCGCTTCGCCAGGAGGGCGCCCGCTCCGGCGGCAATTCCGCCGCGCCCAAAATTCGCAGAGTTCTTATCGTTTCCGAAGTCGCTCTCGCTCTCGTGCTCGTCATCGCCGCCGGACTTCTCGTCCAGACGGTTCTGCGCCTGATTCGCTCCGATGCGGGCTTCAATCCCTCCCGCGCGTTGACGTTTGAAATCTCTCTTCCGCCCTCGCTGTATTCGGATAACGACCGCATCGTCGCGGTCTATCACCGCGTCCTCGAAAAGCTCCAATCCCTTCCGGGCGTCGATTCCGCCGGAATCGGCGAAACCACTCCGCTCAGCGGCGCTGGAGAAAGCACGGCAATCCGCCTCTTCGATCGACCCTCCGATCCAAAGGCGCGCCCGTTCGCCAACTACACCTACGTCTCGCCGGGCTATTTCGCCGCTGCCGGAACGGCGGTCCTTCGTGGCCGCGATTTCGAAGACACAGACACCGCGACCTCCGGACTCGTCGCTATCGTCAACTCTTCGTTCGCAAAAAGATTTTTCTCCGGCGAAGAAGTTCTCGGCAAACACATCGGCGTCCCCATCGTCCGCGACCCCATGACCGTCGTCGGCGTCGTCGCCGATTCGAAGCACGTCTCGTTGCGCGAGACCACCTTGCCCGAAATGTACGTGCCTTACACGCAGAAGCCGTGGTCTTCCATGCTTACGCTTCACGTC
This sequence comes from Candidatus Acidiferrales bacterium, assembly GCA_035710585.1. Classification (GTDB taxonomy): domain Bacteria; phylum Acidobacteriota; class Terriglobia; order Acidiferrales; family UBA7541; genus DASTCZ01. The sequence goes on from DASTCZ010000024.1 coordinate 13,169, forward strand.
GCCGTCCGCACGCGCACCGAGCCGGCTTCGATGATCGAATCCATCCGCGGCGCCGTCGCCTCCATCGATCCGAATCTGCCCATCGCGCACGTCGCCACTTTGCAGACGGTGCTATCCGAATCCATCGCGCAGCCGCGCTTCGCCATGCTCGCTCTCGCCGCGTTCGGCGCACTCGCTCTTCTTCTCGCCTCGGTTGGAATGTTTGGAGTGATCTCCTACTCTGTCGCGCAACGCACTCGCGAAATTGGAGTCCGCGTCGCCCTCGGAGCGCGCCGAGCCGCCGTTCTGCAAATGGTCATCGGCCAGGCGCTCCGCCTCGCCTTCTTCGGTATCACCATTGGAGTTCTCGCCGCGCTCGCTGTCACTCGAGTGATGTCCAGCTTCCTATACGGCGTTCGCGCCACGGACCCGCTCACATACATCGCTGTCTCCGCGACGCTCGCCTTTGTTGTCATGGCCGCCTCATACATCCCCGCGCGCCGCGCCGCCCGCGTCGATCCCATCATCGCGCTGCGTCACGAATGATTCCGCGAGGCCGCAGACGACCGCCATGCTCACCGATCTTCGATTTCGCCTGAAGGCGCTCTTCCGGAAGCGGCGCCTCGAATCGGAAATGAACGCCGAACTCGGCGAGCACTATCAGCGCCAATTCGAAAAGCTAGCTCACAAGGGAATTCCCCCGGAGGAAGCCATGCGCCGCTCACGTCTCGCTGTCGGAGGCCCCGAACAAATCAGAGAAGAAATTCGCGAAGCCCGTGGCACCCACCTCCTGGAATCCTCAATGCAGGATTTCCGCTACGCCGCTCGCACGCTCCGCAAAACTCCCGCCTTCACCGCCATCGCCGTGCTCACTCTCGCCCTCGGCATCGGCGCCAATACCGCGATCTTCAGCGTCGTCAATACCGTCCTGCTTCGACCGCTTCCGTTCGACGACTCGTCGCGCCTCGTGCGCCTCTTCCACGTGCCGCCCGAAAAAAGTTTTCCCGGCGCGAAGACCTTTTCGATTTCTCCGGCGAACTTTCTCGATTGGCAGGAGCAAAACCATTCGTTCGAAGCGATGGCCGCGTATTCTGTCTACCGCCGCACTCTCACCGGCACGGGCCGCGCCGAATCCATCATCGTCGGCCGCATGGGGCCTGAGTTTTTCAATATCACGCGCGCGCATCCGGAACTGGGCCGTGCATTTGCCGAAGGCGATGACCGCCCCGAGCGTTCCCACATCGCCGTAATCAGCCACAGCTTCTGGAAAAATAATCTCGCGTCCAATCCCGCCGTTCTCGGCACGGACGTGGAGCTCAATCATGAGCGCTACACGATCGTCGGTGTAATGCCCGCCAGCTTTGAGCTGCAATCCTGGGGCGCGACCCTGCCGAAAATCTGGGTTCCGCTGGCGTGGGACGACAAAGAGCGCGCCGTTCGCGGCAATCACAATTACAACGCCGTCGCGCGCCTGAAACCCGGCGTCTCAGTTCAGAGCGCCAATGCCGAATTGCAGGCCATCTCCGCTCGCCTCGCCCAATCCTATCCAAACGAAGACACCGACTGGGGCGCGATCGCCATTCCGCTGCAGGATTACCTCGTCGCCACGGTCAGCAAATCTCTTTGGGTGCTTCTCGGCGCCGTCGGATTCGTTCTGCTGATCGCTTGCGTCAATGTCGCCAATCTCGTACTGGCGCGCGCTCTCAGCCGCAGCAAGGAAATGGCTGTTCGCGCGGCGCTCGGTGCGGGTCCGGGACGAATTCTCCGCCAGGTCCTATCTGAGACCCTTCTGCTTTCCGTGCTCGGCGGCGCGGCTGGCGTCGCGCTCGCAAAGTTCGCACTCAAGCTCGCCGCCACGGCGCTCGCCGATCAGCTGCCGCGCGGCGGCGAGATTGGTCTCGATGTGCAGGTTTTTATTTTTGCTCTCGCAGTCTCCGTCGCCGCCGGGCTGATCGCCGGTATCGTGCCCGCCATGCGCGTCAGCCGCACGGATATCAATGACGTTCTCAAGCGCAGCCTCAGCCGCTCCGGCGCTTCATCCGATGGCCCGCAAACTCCTGGAAAATTTCGTCCGCGCACGTTGCTCATCGTTTGTGAAGTTGCTCTCTCCATCGTGCTGGTCATCGGCGCAGGCCTGATGATTCGCAGCTTGGCGGCCTTGCGCGGCGTGAATCTTGGCTTCGATCAGCGCAACCTTCTGACGATGTTTATCAATCTTCCTAGGCAGAAATACGCGAACCAGGCGCAAAGCGCCGCGTTTTTTGATTCCTTGCTGCTCCGCGTCCGCGCCATGCCGGGAGTGCAGACCGCCGCTTACATTGAGAATCTGCCTCTTTCCGGCGGTTCCATGCAGCCCTTCACAATCGAAGGCCGCCCCCACACCAGCGTGCAAGACGCCACCGAAGCCGCCGTCCGCCAGTGCACTCCGGGCTACATCGCCACAATGCGCATCCCGCTGCTTCGCGGCCGCGACTTCCTCGATTCCGATTTGCACGCGCTTCTCATCAGCCAATCGATGGCGCAGATGTATTGGCCCGAGGAAGATCCCATCGGCCACCGCATGGAATTTCAGTTTTCTCCGAACACCGTTTGGGAAATCATTGGCATCGTCGGCGACGTCAGGCTCGATAGCGTCGCTGGCAAAAACTTCACGCCCACGATCTATCAGTGGACCCGCGACCGCGATTGGTTCGGACTTTCGCTCGCGGTTCGCGCTTCCGCCGATCCCCACGCGCTCATCCAACCTGTCACCGGCGCCGTTCGCGAAATCGATCCCGAGCAGCCCGTCAACGACGTCGCCACCATGGACCATCTTGTGGATCAATCCATCGCCTCCACTCAATCCACCGCGTGGCTCTTTGGAGGGTTTTCCGCTATCGCTCTCGCGCTCGCTGCATTCGGAATTTACGGCGTCCTTTCTTACAACGTCCGCAGCAAAATGCAGGAGCTCGGAATCCGTGTGGCGCTCGGCGCGAGCCGCGGTGAAATCCTGCGCATGACGCTCCTTTCCGGAATGAAGCCCACCGCCATCGGCGTCTTGCTTGGAGCCGCCTCGGCCGTAGCGCTGGGCCGCGTAATGGAAGGTTTGGTCTTCGGCGTAAAAACCAGCGACCCGCTCACCTTCGCCGCCGTCACTCTCATTCTCATCGCCGTCGCGCTGTTCGCCAGCTTCGTTCCCGCTCTCCGCGCCACCCGTGTCGATCCTCTCGTCGCCCTCCGCGACGAATGAGCTGGAAAGGAGTGAATGATCCATGGCCATCCTCAGCGACCTCAGGCATCGCCTTCGCGCTCTGATTTTCCGCGACCGATTCGAGAGCTCGATGAATGAAGAACTTCGCGAACACTCCCGTCGCGAAGTCGAAAAATTGATGAATTCGGGGCTCTCCCTGAATGATGCCATGCGCCGTGCGCGGTTCTCCTTCGGAGCTCCCGAACAGATAAAAGAACAAATCCGCGATGCCCGCGGCACGCGTGCTCTCGAAATCCTGATCCAGGACCTTCGTTACGCGTACCGATCCCTTCGCAAATCTCCCGGTTTCTCGGCAACGGTAATCCTCGCTCTCGCCCTCGGCATCGGCGTCAACACCGTAATGTTCGGCGTCATCAACGCTCTCCTGTTTCGACTCCCTGCCGGGATTTCGCATCCGGAAAATATTTTTGAGGTCATTTTGACCGACAAAAACCCCGCGGCGACTGGAACCATCGCTTCCTACCCCGATTTTCTCCAGGTCGAAGAGCACTCGTCGCTCTTGGAAGTTGCCGCTGAAGCGCGCCGCGAGGCTGATTTCGGCAGCGGAGTAAATGTTCAGAGGATTCGCGCCGATTTCGTCACCCACACCTATTTCGATGTTCTCGGAACACACGTCCAAATGGGCCGCACTTTTTCTGCAGCAGATAACGACCCGCGAAATCCCGTTCATGTCGCGATCCTCGGCTACTCCTTTTGGAGGGTCGCGTTTGCTGCTGCCCCGGATGTTCTCAATCGCGAAGTTGTCATCAATGCGCAGCCCTTCACCGTTATCGGCGTCGCGCCCAAGGACTTCAATGGCGCAGGCTTCTCTTCCGTGGACGTCTGGCTGCCGATTGCAACTACCCCTTATCTCGGCGGCCCGCGCATGCTCACCGACCGCGGCTCGAAATGGTTCGGCACCATCGGGCGGCCGCGGAATGGTGCATCGGCGCAAGCTGCGCAACTCGAGGCCAGCAGCGCCTTTCAGCACAGCGGCGGAAAACCGGAACAGGCGATACAGCTCGTTTCCTATTTTGCCGAACGGCGCTCCAAGTTTTCCGACTCCGCTCGGGTTTCGCTGTGGCTCGCCGGTACCGCGCTTCTTGTCTTGTTGATCGCCTGCGCAAACGTGTCCAACCTCTTTCTCGAGCGCCTCATGCAGCGCCGGCGTGAAATGGCTGTGCGTTTGCAATTAGGGGCGACGCGGGCGCGTTTGATATCTCACCAGTTCGCCGAAATTGCCTTGTTGGGCTTCGTCGGCGGAATCTCGGCCCTCGGAGTTGTACTCTGCGCGGCGCCCCTGGTGCGTGCATTCTTGTTTACAAAGGATTTTTACCTCGGGAACTTCATGAATTGGGACGTTCTCTGGCTGGCGATCGCCTTCACTGTTTTGGTCGTCGGCTGCCTCGCATCGCTCGTCGTCCGGCACGCCGGACGGGCGAACATAATGGACTCGATAAAGACCTCCAGTGGCCTGACGCAATCGCTGGAGCGATCGCGTCTACGTGCGGGTCTCTTGGCCACTCAGGCGGCGCTTTCCTTGTTGCTCGCCGTCGGAGCGGCGCTCTTTGTTCGCAGCTTGAACAACGTCCATAACTACGACATGGGATTTGAAGCCGATAAAGTGCTTCTCGCGACCGTTGACCTCGATTCCTCGGCATTCAAGGCTGCGGACAAAACCGCGCTGTTCGCCCGCATGGGTGAGCGAGCGGCTCTTGTGCCGGGCGTCGATCGTGTGGCGCTCGCCACCACTGCCCCGATGCTCGGCGGGCTTTTTACTGAAGGTTTTTCTGCGCCCGGCAGTACGGATCCGTTCGATGAAATGACGTCGGTCACCGGAGTGACCCCAGATTACTTCGCGGCGATGGGAGTCGGCGTTCTTGCGGGTCGGACATTTTCATCGCGAGACACGGCAGCATCCCCGCAAGTCATAATTGTTAACGATGCCCTGGCTCGCGACTTCTGGCCCGGCCAATCTGCCGTCGGGAAGTGTCTGATTCTCCAGCAGCGCCAACGAAATCCGTGCACAACTGTGATCGGAATTGTCCGGGATGAGCGCCGCTCATACACTCAGGGCGATCGGCATCCAAGGTACTCCGGGGGAACAGAAATCTCCGGCCCTGACGTTTTCGTACCTCTCGGCCAAGCAACAGCGATACTCAAAGATTTCCTTGCACCCGATGTGATCGTGATACGTACTGCAGCTTCGAAGCCCGAAGTCATTCGTAACCTTTCCTCCGCTCTTCAATCTCTCGCCCCGGCCGACCGGTATGTCGCGATAACGCCCATGACCGACCTGCTCGATTCTCGCACCCGCAATTGGCGTCTGGGCGCGCGCATGTTCAGCCTCTTCAGCGCGCTCGCTCTTGCGCTCACTTGCCTCGGAATCTACGGTCTTCTGGCTTATTCCGTCAGGCAGCGCACGGCCGAAATTGGAATTCGCATGGCCCTCGGAGCTCAACGATCGAATATTCTGCGAATCGTGCTCCTGCAAGCAGCGAAACCACTCTTCCTGGGTCTGATTGTGGGCGCATTCTCTGCATTCTGGCTTTCGCGATTTGTCGAAAGCCTGCTGTTTCAAGTGAAGGCCGGCGACCTCGCGAGTTACTTGACCGCGTCCCTCGCCCTGGTCGCCGTCGCTCTGGTCTCTTGCAGCGTTCCCGCAATTCGAGCCACGCGCGTCGAACCAATCCGCGCTCTTCGATACGAGTGAGGGCAGCGCTTCTTCAAGAAGCTGGTTGGGGCGTTGTCCGCCATCCAAGTCTCGCGCTCTCGGAATGCTCTCCGAATTCTGTTGACAAATAAGTACCGGTAGTGATACGATATCGGTACCGGTCGTCAACCATTCTGTTTGCGTCTTGATCGCTCCCGATCGAGACCAAACATTCGCAGAGGTGTGCGTTGATGACGTCCGGTTCCCCGTCAATTCCCCGATCCCTGGCAGAATTCTGTCTCAGCATCGGTCCCGAAGGCTGTTTGGGCTGCCGGATACCCATCCGTAAGTCCTTTGTTTGCTTCGCGCCTGTAGAACTTTGGAGCTTAAGACCATTGTTTTCATGTGGATAACTTGTTTAGGGAGGGGGGACCACCCCTCGCGTCAACTCGGGCGGCGGATTCGCTCTATTGCGCCGCCAAAACACGGTTACGGCCGCGCTCGGCATGCACCAAGCCGAACTCGTCAGCATGGTTCTGGGCAATGTCCATCGGCGAAAAGCTTCCGATCGCCGCGAGGATGAAGAAAAGAAGGGCGTTCGAAGGAATGTGAAGATTGAAATCCATCAGCCCGTGTACCAGCAGACCGGCGCAGGCGACCACGCAAGCCAAATGCACCGCCCGTACCGCCGGATCGCGAGCGTAGGAGAAATTGCGGATGCCGAAAAAGGCCAGCAGCGCGATGAACGCGGCCCAGCAAATCCCGCCCGGAACTCCGGTCTCGGCGAGCAGCTCGAGGTGATCGTTGTGAATGTGATCGATCACTTTTCCGTCGTACATCGTCTCGTACCGCGGAAACACCGAAATCGTCGTGCCGAGTCCCGTGCCCAGCGCCGGATGCTCCAGGAAAATGTGCCACGCGCCGCGCGCGATTTCGATCCGCCGCGCCTCGGTCACCTCTGGATTGTGGATTTCCGCGAATCGCCGCACCACCTGGTCGATGCCCAGCCACCCGATCAGCGCTCCCGCCACCGCGAGCACGGCGAGCCCCGAAAAGAGCGTCCGCTTCTCTCCTCGCGAGAGCACCAGCACAGCCGCAAGCAGGATCACTTCGGCGCCAAACGAAAATATTCCTCCGCGCGATGCCGAAAGGAAAAGCGCGCCGGTCGCCACCGCCGTGCAGAATCCAGCCAGCGGCAATTGCTGCCGCAGCGCGGCACGCAGCCCGAGCACGGCGAGCCCAAACGGAATCACAAGTTCCATCAACCCGGCAAAATGGTTCCGATTGACGAACGGCCCGAATGGAACCGCGCTCGTTTGGATCTCGCGCACCCAATAAAGCTTCCCGTTGAAAGTCAGATCTTGCAGGATCGCAAAAACTCCGACCACAAAACCCAGCCAGATCATGAACCATGCGAATCCGCGCCATTGATTCGGAGCGCGAAACGCTTGCACCGCCAAAAACGCGAGCAGCAAATAGCTCGTCAGCAGGAGCAATTCGGACTTGGTCAGGAAAGGATAGAGCGTAGTCCGCAGCCCGAGTTGCGCGAGCCCGATCGCTTCCAGTCCGGCGAGCGGCCACAGCACCGGAGACCAGAAAATCTCGCTCACGCCTCCGAGCGCGGCCTGCACGCCCCACCAAAGAAACATTGCGGCGGCGGCCAGTTCGAGAATCGCCACGGACCATCCCTCGACCGCACCGTGCGCCGCGACGGCAAACGTGATTACGACGCACACTCCGATGCGAATCGCTTTCACGGGTGCGAGCCGGCTGCAGCGTCCGCCGGAACCAGCGATACATCGTCAACCCAGGCCGCGCCTGAAATCTCGTTTTCGAATTTGCGGCTGGGGAATCTCCGCACCACGAGAATCAAAAAGTGCGTATCCGCGTTCGTCGTGAATTCAATGTGCTCGTTGGTCCAATCGTGATCGCCGGTAAGATTTTCGAGCGTTATCGCAGGCATCGTTCGCGAATCCGGTTCGATGGCGAAACGCACGCCGCTGTCGGTGGAAATCGCGGCGGTTTTCAGCCAGCCCGAAAATTCGTAGCGCGTGACCGGCTTTACGGGAATTCGCTGCCCCACGCCGCGATAATCGAGATTCTGCGTGCCATCGAAATTGATTCGCAGCGAACGACGTCCGGAATGAAAAATGCTGGAGTCGAGAGCCACTTCGCAGCCGCGAATCGTATCCTCGCGCCAATCGAGCCCGCCGTTCGAAGGCTCCTCCTCGAATCCGCCGTTGTAAATAAGAGACGCATCGCTCGAAGTCGCAGCGGTTCCGCTCAGTTGCAGCGCCTGCGTCCACACAGTTCTTGCGTCGTCGCTGCGGCCGCGAGAAGCAAGCAGATCGATCAGCGGGAAGGAAATTTTCAGCGGTTGCGTGCGGCCCGCCCCAACGATTCGCTGCCACGCGAGCATCGCCGCGTCGGGTTCCGTTGCGTCGCAAAAGAATTTCAGCGCAAGTTGCAGCGCCAAATCCGTATTCGGCAGCACCGTTTCAAGCAGCGCCTTGGCATCTCCGGTCGCTCGCCAGATTCGAGAGATCGCCAGCTCGGTCACTTTCGGATCGGAGACGAGAGCTTGCCGAAGCTGCGCGTACGCTTCCGCAGCCTGGCCCTGGCGCAAAAGAAAATTTCCGTAGCGCCAGTGAACGTCACCCGAATCCGGATAGTTTTCGAGCGCCCGCTGATACGCATCGCGCGCCGCAGGCAGATCGCCCTCGGCCTCGTAGGTGTCGCCGAGCTCGGCCCAATAATCGGCCGAGCGCGGATCATCGGCGGTCGCGCGCTTCAATTCCGAGATTGCGAGAGCTGGATTCGCATGCTCGAAATCCGTTCGGTGAAATACGGCCAGGTTGTACCAGTATTCTCCGTAGCCCGGTTCGATCTGCGTCGCGCGAGTCCAGCCAGATTCTGTACGTTCGCCGGCGAAGCTGTCCGCGCGCCAAATGGGAATAGCCACGATCGAAATGGCCGCTGCTGTGAGCGCGCTGAAAATCAGCACCGCGGCGCGCTGGAATTTACTCTCGATCGGGAAGCTCATCGCGATTCATGTGTACGATGCTGCGGGTTTGCGGTTGGCGCATCCCCTCGACGGTTTGATCGCGGAAGCGCTCGCTGGCGGCAATCGACGCGCCGGATTCTACTCGCGTTTCCGCGTCAGGCCATACTTCCGAATCAGCCGCAGCGGCCGCGAAGCCGCCGCCGAAATTCCGCCGGGTTTCGCGCCGGTCCAGTCGTCTTCAGCGGGCGAGCCGGTCAGCCGGTAAAGATACCGCAGTCCCGCGACTGTTCCTTCCACCGAGCGAACGCGAAACAGCGCTCGCTCAAGCACTCCGGCCGCGGAAGGGCCGGCAAAAATCTCGCGGCATGATTCCGCGATCAGCTTTTGCACTGCCGCGTCGCCGCCGATCTGAAAATGAATTTTCTCCGGCAGCTCCGTTTCCAGCAGGTTCGCCGCGAGGCCCGCTCCCGTCAGCATCATGCGCCGCGACCGGAAGCGATCGGCGCATTCCATCGCCGCGTCCCAATTGAAATCCGGCGACGAATGAATCAGCCACGCGATGTCCGCGACCCACAGCAGACGGCTCCAAAGATGCTTGCATCCATGCACAGAAAGCACCGTCAGAGAATCTTCGGGCGCGAAGGTTCGTACGTCGCGATCGCCGATTGAAACGCGCGTGAGATTCCGTTCAAGCCACGCGATGTCGAACGGAACGGGGTAATAGCGAAGTGTTTTTTCGGTGTGAAATTCCACCGGAAGCGCGCCGGGACGCGAATACGAAAATTGGCCGGGAACGGCGGAAGAAGCCAACGAATTCAACGGAACCGCAGCGCGATAACCTTCGCGCAGCAGTAATTCTTCAACTGCGGCGACGTCGCGATGATGAACAAGAATGTCGAGATCGCCGTATTCGCGCCGCGCGATATCGCCGAAGGCCTGCGCCGCGAGGACCGGTCCTTTGTACGGAATCGCGGGAATCGAAGCGGCTTCGAGCGCGTCGAGCAGGTGAAACAGTTCGGCAGTGAGAGCGAGACTCCGGCGCGTGAGAATTTGTACCGTTTTCGCCAGCGAATCGAGCCAGTTCTGCGGAATCAAACCGATGTTCTGTTGCCTCAACAGATCGAAGCAAAGCGGACGAACACCGTGAATTTCAGCGAGCGCGCCAACTTGCTCCCAATCGCGCACTGCAGCAACGCACTTCTCCAGGTCACCTTGCTGAACTTCGCGATTGACCCGCGGACGCGCGGCAGCAAGTATGAATTTCCACTCTGGCGAAAGCTGCGCTGGCGTCCATCGAGAATTCATAGCTGTCATCGGACGCTAAGACACGCGCGGTGTGAAAGCAAGCGCCTCGCCGGAATGACCGCGCCTCCATTGCGGAGAATCGCACATCGAATGTGCGGGGAAGCTCGCCCAGCACGCGAGCGTGCTAACGTTTTTGCAGCGAATAAGAATTGCTGTGAGTCTCGCTCACAAATTGCGCAAATTGAGTGCAGCGGAATGTCGCGCTTTGCTGCGAGCAGCGATCGCCGTTGCCGCGATACGCGCGGGAATGCTTTTCGTTTCCTTCCGCAATTTGGAGCGATTCACGCGACCACGGAATTCGTTCACTTCGAGTCCGATCGCGCTTGACCGAGCACAAATCGTCGTTTGGACAATCAATGCGGCCGCGAATCGCATTCCTGGCGCGAATTGTCTGTGCCGGGCGCTTGCGGCGCGATGGCTGATGGGGCGGGAAGGAATTTCCGCGACGCTTCGACTGGGCGCCGCTAAAGAAGGAAATCAATTCCGCGCGCACGCGTGGCTCGCGACTTCTTCAGGAAGCATCGTATTCGGCGAGAGCGAGACGCGCTTCACGCCATTTCCAGAAATTCAAACGGATTCGCTATGAGCGGAATCGCGGGAATCTTTAGCCGCGATTCGCAGCCGGCAGATGCGAACGCGTTGAAGAAAATGGCGGCGGCGCTGGCGCAGCGCGGCCCTCACGGAGAAGGAGTGTGGGCGCGAGGTCCAGTGGGACTTGTTCACCGGTTGCTGTCGACTTGTCCGGAAGGGATGGAGCGACAGCCGCTCGCCGATCGTAGCAGTGAACTTTGCCTGACTTTCGACGGACGGCTCGACAATCGCGACGAAATCTTCCAGCAGTTGGGCGTCGCACATGAAGCGTGGGATTCGATTTCGGACGCCGTAGCGGTGCTGGCCGCCTACCGGCAATGGGGCGAGACGTGCGTCGAGAAAATGCTGGGGGATTTCGCGTTTGCGGTGTGGGATCAGGCGAACCAAAAACTGTTTTGCGCGCGCGACGCCATGGGAGTGAAGCCGTTTTACTACTGCCTTGATGAGAAGAAATTTGTTTTTGCGTCGGAGCCGCAGGCGATTTTTGCGTCGGGAGAGGTTGAGCATCGCCCGGATCTCGAAGCGATCGCGAAATACCTGACCGGAGACTTCGGCGACACGGAACAGACTCGATATGCAAAGGTGATGCGCTTGCCGGCGCGCTATTCGTTGAGCGTATCGAGCGAAGCGGTGCAGAAGCGGATGTACTGGGATTTCGATCCATCGCGCAGGATTTTGTGCCGCGACGACGCAGAATACGGGGCGCAATTCGCAGAGATCTTTTCCCGCGCGGTCCGCAGCCGGCTCAGGTCGCGCACTCCGATCGGAGCGCGATTGAGCGGAGGACTCGATTCGTCGTCGGTGGTTTGCGTGGCAAGCCTGCAAATGGAGTCCGAACCCGGGCTCGCACGCGCGCTGGAAACATTTTCAAACGTGTTCGAGGGCATGGCGTGTGATGAGCGCCCGTTCATCGAAGATGTCGTCGCGAAGGCGGGCGTTAAGGCGAATTTCTTCGCGTTCAAGCCGGGGCCCTGCGAGGAACCCGCTGGGGCGGCGGCGAGCTACCCGGATAATTTTTATCATCCGGGAATGCTGGTGAACGTTCCGATGTGCACGGCGATGAAGGAAAGAGGATTTCACGTCGCTTTCGAGGGAATCGGCGGGGACGAGCTGCTTGCGCCCGGCTGCGAGCACGTGACCGACCTGGCTGCACAGCGAAAGTTCAAAGAAGCGTGGCGAGAAGCGCGTCGAATCTCAAAGGCGTGCGATTTCGGCACGTTCGATCTGCTCTACATCTATGGACTGATCCCTTTTGTTCCGGAATTTGCCAAGCCGATCCTGCGGCCGCTGCACCGGTTGCTGCGCGGAGGAGCCGCGGACAATTGCGTGCGCGGCGAATTCCTGAAGCGAGCCGGAGTCTCGAGCCGGCATTCCGAGCGCCAGAATCAAAAATTTGCGACGCGAGCACAGCAGAAAATCTACGACGTACTTTTCAGGGGATGGAACGCATTGGTCGCCGTGGAAGAGATCGAGTCGTTCAGTTCGCGATTCGGAATCGAAGTGAGATACCCGTTCCTCGACCGCCGAGTGGCGGAATTTGTGATCGCATTACCGCCCGAGCAGCGCTGGCGAGGACAATCCAAGTTCATTTTGCGACAGGCGATGAACGGGATTTTGCCGGAATCCGTGCGCACGCGGCGAGGCAAAGCCGTGTTTTCGCCGCTCCTCCATGAACAGCTGAGTGGGACGCAGGGACAAGAAATTCGCGCGGCATTCGCGAATTCCGAAATGGCGAGCGAAGGGATTCTCGACCGCGCGCGCTTAATGAGGCTCTTTGACTCGTACGAAAAAGCTCCAAGCTTAAGAAGCGCAAGCCAAATCATGTTCCTCACCGGGCTCGAGCTTTGGTTCCGGCAGTTTTCGAGCGGCCCCAAAACTCCTGCAGCCCAACAAGTTGCCGCGAGCATCCAATTTAAGCCGGAAGCTACGGTGCTTGCAGACTCCGTGAATTAACGCGCGCGGCACGAGAGATTTCTTCGAGGCGAGCGCGCATAATCCGGGAAAGCGGTCCCTGCCTAACCACGCGAGTTGCAGAGCTCTTGAAAAGGGATCTGAGGAATGAAGCCGGACGCCGAACAGAAAAAAACAGGATCGGGGCGCAAGGCCTACGAGACTCCGAAGCTTGTCCGATACGGCTCGGTGGAAAAGCTCACGCAAAGCGGCGGAAGCACGCAGCCCGATGCACACCAAGCTAAGCAGCACCACCCCGCCCACTAGGCGTCGCGACACAGTGGCGCCGTGACAATCTTTCCTTCGGAAATGACGCCCCGCGCCGAATGTGAGACGGCCGCTCAAGCGAGTCCCCGCCGCCAAAATCGATCGGTAGCGAGTTACGAGGTTTATAGTCTTCGCCTGGCTTCCGATTTTCCGCTGCCTGAACTGATCTTATCCGGCGGACAAGCCGATGTTGAGCTCCGGAAATCCGCGAAACAGCTGACTGCGACAAATCCGTTTATGGTCTGGACGGCGCCGTCCGGGGAGATGTGGCTTTCGTTTTACAAGCTGGAGAACAAATTTCTCTTGCGATTTTCGGATATAGCGGAGTTTGCGATCGATGTGCGCGGGAGCAGGATCGATTGCGTGCGTCGCGACGGCGTGCCGGAAACCACATTTCGGCATCTGCTACTCGACCAGGTGCTGCCGATGGTGATCCAGTTGCGCGGTGGCGAGGCGCTTCACAGCAGCGCGGTGGTCACACCGGAAGGGGCGATTGCGTTCTGCGGCCCGACTGGGTCCGGAAAATCGACCTTGGCGGCAATTTTTTGCCGCGCAGGAGACACGTTGCTCACTGACGACTGCCTGGCGATTTCGGAGAGCGGCGGCGAGCTATATGCCGCGCCGGGATACCCCGGGTTCCGATTGTGGAATGAGATCGCGGCGGATTTTGGATGGGAGAATCGCACGAAGGATTGCGTTGCGCACTACACCAGCAAGCGACGAGTGAAGCAACCGGACGATGCGGCGGGATTTCCGCGAGAGGCTGCAAGATTGCGAGCGATCTACATTCTGGAACGCGAAGACGCCCGCGATTATATGTCGATCGAAGAGATGAGCGCGCGGGACCAGATGATGGGACTCCTCTCGTATTGTTTCCGCTTGGATACCACAAATAGGGCGAGGCTCGCGCAGCAATTTCGAACGATGGAGCGGTATTCGAGGCTGGTACGTGTCCGAAGAATCCGGCTGCCGCGAAATCCGCAACGCATTGGCGACATTCGAGAACGTATCCTGGCTGACACTGCGCGCGCAGAGCGCCTCGCCGTATAGCAGAATCGGATCACCAAGCGCGCGACGGCGATTGATTTCTAGCCGCGCGGCGATTCTCTGACTTCAATCAAACCTGCAGATTCTAGCCTGGAGAGCAACTCGAATAAGTCTGCCTCACAGCGCGCTGGCTCGACTTCGTATTCAAGGACGAGGGAATCGCGCAACTCAGCGATCTTGACCGGTTTCTGCAGAAGATTCCACACACGCGTGCCGACAGGATTCAGGCCGTAGTAAACGCCGCGGACACTGTCGAGAATCGCGGCTTCGTCCCCCAGAGACGAAGACACTTGTCCTTTAGAAGCGACGACAACTGAATCGAGGGAGAACTCTGCTGACATGCGCGGATCTTATTAGTGAAGACCAGACCAATCGTCTGCGACGAGTATGGAATCGCTCGGATTAGAAGGATTGTATTTGACGCTGGCGTGCTGGCCGGCGACGAGCCGCGACATCGTGACGCGATCAGAAAGAGTGGTGACGTCCTGCGAAGTCTCGTAGGTGACGCCGGAGATGGAGTAAGCGTAGCAGATCAGTTTGCGGCCGGGATTCAATGCGCCATTGGAGCCGCGAAACATGCCGAAGAAGCCACCGCGAGGCGCGGGCGTGGCGGGCAGTTCGATTAGTTCGGTGATTTGGCCTTCGCAGATGCGGCCGATTTGATTGACGCGCAATCGTCGGCGGCGTTCGAGATCGTCTTCGGAAGCGGGGCGCGCGAACCGGCGGAATACGAAA
>DASTCZ010000025.1:0-4041 GCA_035710585.1 Candidatus Acidiferrales bacterium
AGCGCTTTGATTCGTGCGCGCCGCTCCCGCAGCTTCTCCACAAATTCGCGCTCCGAAATCTCCAGCGGCTCAGCCCCGAGACCTTTCTGTGGATCGCTTTTCGCATCTTCGCCGCGCAGCCCCATCCGGCCGAATCGCCGCGCATCCGTGTAGCGCAGTTCCCGCCCATCATCGAGTTCCAGGTACACGTGCGTGTGTGGCGCCGCCGGATCGGCCGCCGCCCGCGGAATCAGCTGCCCCGTCATGCCGAGGTGCACGAAGAACTGGACGTCTTTGCCGCCATTGGACGGCGGCTCAAGCCTGAACGAAATGAATTTGCCGACTCTTTCGATCGCAGCGATGCGCGTGCCGGGAAGCTTTTCCGCAATTGCGGCCGGATCGTCGATGAAATCGGTCTTGCCGAGCCGGACGCTCATAATTCTGCGCCCGAGAATCGCGCCGCGAAGCCCGCGAACGATGGTTTCGACTTCAGGAAGTTCAGGCATGGAAAATTACGCCGCCACTCTCGCGGCTAAGGCGATGCTCGATAGATTTCCGCGCAATCAGCGCGACGCCGGACCGAAGCCCGGATCGGAGATCGAGCGCGTTTCGATCTGCGGCGCGTACTTTTTCACCACAGGTCCGATCTCGCTGGCCTTGCCGACCACCACAAACACGAGATTGTCGAGCGGATAGTATTTGTCGATCACGCGGCGCGCATCCGCCATCGTCATCGCGTCGATCTTCGCGAAATAGTCGTCCACGTCGCGCCGGTCGAGGCCGTAAAACTCGAGCTGCGCGATCAGCGATGCCACCTGATCGGAAGTTTCCAGATTCCGCGGATATTGCCCCTTGATGTACGCCTTCGCGGAAGCCAGTTGTTCGGCGGTGATTCCCTGCTCCTTGAATTTCTTCAGCACGTCGAGCGACATATCCAGCGCTTGCTCAGTCGTCGCATTGCGCGTGTAGCTGTTGATAAAGAACGCTCCGCCATTTTTTCGCTGATCGAAAGTTGAATTCGCACCGTATGTGAGTCCCGAATTGATGCGCAGCGCGGAATTGATCAGCGACGTGAACCGGCCGCCGAACAGCGTGTTCACCACCTGGATGTACACGCGGTCCGGATTGGTGCGCTCAATGCCCATGTACCCGATGCGAAAATAGGACTGCGTCGAATCGGGCTTATCCACCAGCAAGAATCGATGTCCCGTGGTCGCCGCCGCCGGTTTTGCTGCTAGTGCAGACGGCAAAGATCCTCCTGCCCACGCGCCGAATTTCGCCGACAGCTCTTTTTCCATCTGCGCGGATTCGAAATCGCCGACGGCCGCGAGGATCGTATTCCCCGGTTTGTAAAACGTCTCGTAGAACTTCGCGATATCTTCGCGATGAATCCGCGCGAGCGATTGCTCGTCGCCCGTCGTCGGCCTCGCGTACGGCGAATTGCCGAATAGAAACGCGCTGTAATAAGCCCCGATCACTCCCGCCGCCTGGTCCTTTGCAGCTTTTAGCGCGTCCGTCCGCTGGCGCAAGAGCTTCGTCACTTCCTCATCCGGAAACGCGGGGGCGAGCAGCGCCTGCGACAAAAGATCGAGTCCCTTATCCAAATCCTTCTTCATGAATTCAGCAGAGGCGTCGGTGTATTCAGACGCCGCGCTCGCGCCGTAGCTTCCGCCGATGAAATCGAGGTCCTGCGAAAATTGATCGGCGGACCGCGTTTTCGTGCCGCGCCGCAGAAGCGCGGCTGTTACCGACGCCATGCCTTCCTGGCCGGCCGGGTCCGACGTCGATCCCGACTTCACGATCACTTGAAACGTGACCAGCGGCAGATTGTGCCGCTCCATCAGCAGGAGCGTCAGCCCGTTCGGCAATTTCGTTTTGCGATATTGCGGCAGCTTCAAGGTGCTCGTTGTCATCCCGTTTGCCATTCCTGATTGAGAAAAAGCCGGCGCGCCGCTCGCCGCCACACAAACGCTTGCGGCCGCTACAGCAGCGATCGTTCTTGCGTAACGCAGTGCGCGAACCTTCGCCAGAAATTTCATTGCGCACCTCCGGCGCGCTGCGGCGCAGAGGATTTGTCCGGAACCAGCGTCGCGACCGTCCGGTTATTCTCTCCAAAATACTTGGATGCGACGCGCTGCACATCTTCGCGCGTCACTCGCTGATACGCATTCGCTGCGTCAAAAAGTTTGTGGTAATCGCCAAAATATACTTCATACGAGCCAAGCTGATTCGCGCGCCCACTGCCCATTTTCATTTGCCGGTAAAAATTCGCGAGCAGAATATTCTTCGCTTTTTCCAACTCTTCAGCCGTTACGCCGCCGGACTTCACCTTATCCAGTTCCTCGTACACTTCTTTCTCGACCGCAGTGGACTCGATGCCGGCCTTCGGCTGCGCCGTGATCGTGAAGAGCGTCGGATCGAGCGCGAACCCCATCCCACCGCTGATAGAAAGCGCGAGTTGGTCTTTGTCCACCAGCCGTTCGTACATCCGCGAACTCTGTCCCTGAAATAAAATCGTCCGCAGCACGCTGAGCGCGTAGTAGTCGGCATCGCTCGAACGCGGCACGTGGTACGCCATCATCAAAATCGGCAGCTGCGCAAATTTTTTCACCGTCACGCGCCGCTCGCCGATCTGCTCCGGCTCCTGCGTGGTTACCGGCGGAGGAGGCGCGTGCGATGGAATCGGCTCGATGTATTTTTGCGCGAGCTGGAAAATCTGATCGCTCGTCACATCGCCGACGACGACCATCGTCGCATTGCTCGGCGAATAGCCCATCTCGAAATGGTGCTTCAGGTCTTCCATGGTCCAATTCTGAATATCGACCATCCAGCCGACGACCGGCCACTGATACGGATGCGCTGTGTACGCAGCCGCCCAAAGCTGTTCGTCCAGTATTCCGAAGTTGTTCGCGTCCACCGAACTCCGCCGCTCGGACGCGACCACGCCGCGCTCCGATTTGATTTTGTCCGGATCGAACGCCAAGTCGCGAATGCGGTCGGCTTCCAAATCAAAGATCGTCTCGAGCGCTGTCGGCGGAAACCAATCTTGGTAAACCGTCACGTCGTAGGAGGTATACGCGTTGTTCGTGCCGCCCTGGCCTTCCATGGTGCTGTCGAATGCACCCGGCCCGTATTTTTTCGCGCCGTTGAACATCATGTGCTCGAAGAAATGCGAGATTCCCGTGGTGCCCGGCCGCTCGTTGCGCGATCCGATGCGGTAGAAAATGTAGAGCGATACGGTGGGGATCGAGTGATCTTCCTCGACCAGCACCTTCATACCGTTTTTGAGCGTCGTCGTCTTCACGTCAAAACTCTGCGCTCCCGCTAATTGCGCCAGCGGCGCGGCCGCCAGCGCACACAACATCATCGCCAAAAAAATTTGCTTCCGCATAGTTTCCTGCATCTCCTGGCAAAGTCAAAACTCGGGTATTCCTAGCGATTTTCGCGGCGATTCCTCAGGGCAGAATCGCAAATACCCGGCACGGTCCGCCGGAGCCACCTTCCAACTTGATCGGGGCCACAATGATATACGCGCCGGTCTCGGGAATGTTAGTTATGTCGGCGAGATTTTCGAGCTGCCAGATTCCCGCTCCCAGCGCGAGCTGGTGGACTTCGTAATTCTTGGAAGCGCCGATGTCCACGCTCATCGCGTCTGCGCCGATTCCGTCGATTCCGCGCTGCAGCAGCACTCGAACCGCCTCCGCCGAAAACCCGGGAAAGTGCATCGAGCCTTTCGCGTCGAGCCCGCGGTACTTTTGCGCGTCGTTCCAATATGCCGACCATCCGGTGCGCAGCAGCACAATTGCGCCCGCCGGAATTTTGCCGTGCGCTTTCTCCCATTCTTCGACGCGCGCGGCGCTCAATGCGTAATCGGGATTTCGTTCTCCCTGATGACGCACATCAATGACAATTCCGGGACCGAATAATTTCTGCGCCGGAATCTGGTCCACCGTCGCGCCGCCCTTCGCAAAATGGATTGGCGCATCTAGGTGCGTACCGTAGTGCTCGAGCATCCAGAAGCTGCGCGTGAAGTAGCCGTCTTTTTCGAATGTGGCGTTCGGC
>DASTCZ010000026.1:0-4792 GCA_035710585.1 Candidatus Acidiferrales bacterium
ACATCGCGCACAGCGAAGCGGCGCCGAGCAACACGGCGATGGTGCGATTCCAGTTTCGACTCCTGCGCCTCATTCCGGATCTGCCTCTCGCCCCGGCCGGGTCACCCCTAATTCCCGCAGCTTTTCCTGGAGGCTTTGCCGATGCAGCCCTATCGTGGCAGCGGTGCGCGAAATATTCCATTTGTGCCTCTGAAGCTGCCGCTGCAGATACGCTATCTCGAATTTGCGCTTCGCCTCGCGGAAGTCAGGCTCGCCAAGGAATTCGCCATCCGCCACCGCTGCGCCGGGCGCGTTCGTGGCGTCGCGCATTCGTATTTCCGGCGGCAAGTCTTCCCTCGCTATCTCGCCGGCACGCGAAAAAATCGCCGCACGCTCGAGAGCGTTCTTCAACTCGCGCACGTTTCCAGGCCAATCGCAATGCATCAACGTCTCGAGCGCCTCACGGCTCAATCTTTGTTCCTCTCGATCTGCCGCCGTCCCTCTCGCCTCGCCCAGCTTCGCCCCGTGCAAATTCAGGAATGCCGTTGCCAGCTCGGGAATATCTTCTTTGTGTGCGCGAAGCGCTGGCACTTCCAGCGTCACCACACGCAGCCGGTAATATAAATCCTCGCGAAATTTTCCTGCGGCAATCTCCTTTCGCAAATCGCGATGTGTGGCGGCGAGCACGCGCACATCCACGCGGATCGATTGGGTCGCGCCCAGCCGCTCGATGGTGCGATTTTCCAGGGCGCGCAGCACTTTGGCCTGCGTCACCGAGTTCATGTCGCCAATCTCGTCCAAAAATAACGTTCCGCCATCGGCCAGTTCGAACTTCCCCTTTTTCTGCTGCGCCGCTCCGGTGAACGCGCCCTTCTCGTAGCCAAAAAGCTCCGATTCGATCAAATTCTCCGGCAGCGCAGCGCAGTTCACCGCAATGAAAGCTCGCGCCGCGCGCGGCGATCTCGCGTGAATTTCTTGCGCGAGCAGATCTTTTCCTGTACCACTCTCACCCAAAATCAATACCGTCGCGTCCGTCTCCGCCACTCGCGCCGCCATTTCGAAGAGCTTTCGCATCTCCGGCGTTGAGCCAAGCATCTGCCCGAACTGCCCTTCTGTCACTAGGCGTGCGCGCAATCGCGCGTTTTCACCTTCCAACGTGGCCAGCCGCAGCAGATTCGCCACGCGCTTGCGCAGCTCCTCGATTTCAAATCCCTTGACAAGATAATCCACCGCGCCCAGCTTCAGCGAATCGACTGCGCTGCGAGCGGTGTCGAGCGCCGAAACCATCATCACGGGAATTTCGTATTCCTGTTCGCGCATCCAGCGGAGGAGCGCGATTCCGTCTTCACCGGGCATCACGATATCCGCCAGCACCAGCGCTGGTTTTTCCCGCGCAATTGCTTCCCGCGCCGCTGCCACGCTTTCCGCTTCCGCAATGCGATACGCGTGCTCCAGCGCGCGCCGGAGCGCATACCGCGCCGCTGCTTCATCATCGACAATCAAGATTGTCTGCGCTGGCATTTTTCCATCACCCGTCTTCAACATTTCATCCTCGGCAGCTTTACCGTGAACTCCGCGCCGCGTCCATCCGCGATCGGACTTGTGCAACTCACCGTCCCACCCAGTTCCATCGCCCTTCGTCGCACGATCGCAAGCCCGAGTCCTGTGCCGCTCGCCTTCGTCGTAAAAAATGGCTGAAAAAGCTGCGCTTGCTGCTCCACGGGTATTCCTGGGCCGTCGTTTCCCACTGCGATTTCAATTTCGCTGTCTGTGCCACTAAGTCGCACATCCACGCGTCCTTTCGCCTGCACGGCTTCGATTGCGTTGACAATCAAGTTCGAAAAAATATCGCTGAGCGCCTCCTCCGATCCGCTGATGCACCCGCAGCTCGAAGGCCTCTGGATTTGCACCGAGACGTCGCGCCGCTCGGCCTCGCTCTTCATCAGCGCGACTACTTCCTCCGCGACGCGCGCAACCTCAATCTGCTTCGCCGCCTCCGTACCGCGAACCGCCGGCCGCGAGTACCGCAGCAACGCATTCAATTTCGCACTGAGCCGGTCCAGTTCGCTCAACACCATCTGCAAATCGCGGCGGATATTTCCATCGAGTCGCGGATTCTCCAGCTGCACTTGCAGCACCGTCTTCATCGAGCCCAGTGGATTTTTCAAATTGTGCGAAATGCTCGCCGTCATCTGCCCGACCAACGCCAGCCGCTCCCGTTCCGCCAGTTCCCTTTCAAGCCGCGATTTTTCCTCCACCGCTCGGCACAATTCAATAATCCCCGGCAGTTGCTCTGCCAAGAACTCTAGGGCTGCGTGCGCCTCTCCCGAAATCGAAGACCCGATTGGCACCGCAATCATCTCGCCCGCCTCTGCTCCTTTCTTCCCCAGCGCAAACCGCACAGGCTGCCCCGCCCATGCCGGCCGTCGCTCCAAAACTACGTCCTGCTGACCTCCGGCTGTATTATCCGTAAGCGTAAATTGGACGCTCTCCAGTCCAAATTCCTTCTGAATTCGTTCCTGTGCAGTATTCAAAAACTTGCGCAGGTCGCCGTCCCGCGCTTCACGCTGCAGCTCATTTGTCAGTCGCTGCAACTGCTCCAACTGTTGCTCAACATTCCGGCGCAAAACGCGGTTCGCAAATCTCTGCAGCGGCTCGAAAAATCCGATCAGCACAAATATCAGAACCGCCGACGTCGCCTCCGGCGGAAAATACGGCTCCGCCCACCCGCTCACCCTCCGGACCAGCGCCAGATACAAAATCGCCAAGAATCCTGCCGTCACTCCGTACACAAGATTCTTTTGCATTCCCAGATCAAGCAGACGATACCGAATGATTCCAACAATCAAGAGCGCGCCGGGCAGAACTGCAGCCAACAATAGTGCCGCCGGCCACGTATCGATGCCCATCGCAACCAACGCCGTCAATCCGAGAAGAGCGAACGACAGTGAAAACAGCCGATGGAATCGCGCCGGCGCGGCGTTGGCTGAACGAGCCGAGGCTGCTGCCAACCGGAGCTGGACCCAACTGCAGACGATAATGGCGAAGAGCGCAATTCCGACGAGCGCCCAGCCTAGTGCATCTTGGAACGCAGCCGGTTCTTCGTAAGCGGGCCACATGTCGGGATATAGGGAGGGCGGTGGTTCGAACCCGCGGAACAAGAAAGAGAAGGCGACAAACAATGGCGGGGTCGAATAACAAGCAATTGCCAACGGGCGAACCGACCATTTGAATGGTCTTAATCCCAACGCATCGATATAGGCGGCATGAGCATGAAGTAGGAGGGCGGGGAGAAAAAATGCGGCGGGCACGACTAATGCAAGCACAATATCTCGGGCGAACACGGGGACGCTTGAGTAGAATAATTTCGCGTTCACTCCGAGCAGGACGCCGCTGTAGGCCAGAAACGCCGCTAGCGCCAAGAAGAACAGCACCCTCTCAAACGTCCGCCGCCGTCGATAGCCGACGATCAGAATCATAAGGAAAAGGTAGACGAGCGTCCCCATTGTCGCGGCAACGATGACGGCGTAGTCGAAGAGGTCCGGTTTCATGGGCGGCGGCCGATGAGACGCGCGAAGCGAGCGAGCGTCAGATCACCTCGGATAATAGACGCCGAATTAGAGGCAAATCAATCGCCAAGTGCAAGATTTTTCTGGCAGACGCTAATGCACTGAAAATAGGTAGGATACCTAGATACAAGCTGGGTCTCAGGCAGCCGTTCGGCGACCCCAAGTGTCGCAAAAATCCTTGACATGCCGCCTGATTTTGCTATATTAGCACTCGTATCCGAGGAGTGCTAACGCCTGTCGGGGCGCTAACTTCTCCTCACATGCAAGTACCCCATATCTTTGGCAGGAGTCCAAAGCACAAGCTGCACGAAATTCCCAACTACGTGACGGAGGAAGCACACAAATGGCTGTGAACATCACTCCCCTACACGACCGCGTGCTCGTGAAGCGGATCGAGGAGAAGGAGACCATTCGGGGCGGAATCATCATCCCCGATACGGCGAAGGAAAAGCCCCAGGAGGGCGAAGTCGTCGCCGTCGGCGCAGGCAAGATGGAAAAGGGCGCTCGCGTGCCCCTGGACGTCAAAGCCGGTGACCGCATCCTTTTCGGCAAATACAGCGGTACCGAAATCAAAATCGAAGAAACCGAATACCTCATCCTTCGCGAGGACGAAATCCTGGCGAAGCTCAGCGGCGCGGCTAAGGCCGCGGGCAAAAAGTAACTTCAGCGCGTAACCCGCGGCTGACGAAATTTCAGGAGGAAGAAGTCCAATGGCGAAGCAGATTGTAACTGGTGAGAATTCGCGGCAATCCATCCTGCGCGGCGTCAACGCGCTGGCCGATGCCGTGAAGATCACGCTCGGCCCCAAGGGTCGCAACGCCGTGATCGAAAAGAAGTTCGGCGCGCCGGTCATCACCAAAGACGGCGTCACCGTGGCGAAGGAAATCGAACTCCGTGACCCGCTCGAGAACATGGGCGCGCAGATGGTGCGCGAAGTCGCTTCCAAGACTTCCGACGTAGCCGGCGACGGCACCACCACCGCGACCGTGCTGGCGCAGGCCATCTTCCGCGAAGGTGTGAAGACGGTCGCAGCCGGCGCCAGCCCCACAGCTCTCAAGCGCGGCATCGAAAAGGCCGTTGAAGTGGCGGTCGAGGAAATCAAGAAGCTTCACCGCGACGTCAAGGGCGACATGATCGCGCAGGTCGGCACGATCTCTGCGAACAACGACCGCCAGATCGGCAGCATCATCGCCGAGGCGATGAAGAAGGTCGGCAAGGATGGCGTGATCACCGTCGAGGAATCC
>DASTCZ010000027.1:0-2897 GCA_035710585.1 Candidatus Acidiferrales bacterium
GCCATGCGGTCCAATCCCATGCCCGTGTCCACCGACGGCTTCGGCAGCGGATTCAGCGCGCCGCTCGCATCCCGATTGAACTGCATGAACACGAGATTCCAGATTTCGACGTACCGCCCGCAATCGCATGGAAATTTGCAGTCGGCATGGCCCGCATCAGAGGCCGCGGGTCCAACATCGTAATGAATCTCACTGCACGGCCCGCAGGGGCCGGTGTCGCCCATCGCCCAGAAATTTTCCTTGAGCCCCGGAATTGCAACGATGCGATCCTTCGGCGCGCCGACCGCGGCCCACAGCTGCGCCGCATCGGCATCCGGTCCAAGCTTTTTCCCGGGAGCGACTTCGGCGCCGCCAAATACGGTGAAGTAGAGTTTTTCCAGCGGCAGCGCAAACTGGTCCTTCGCGGTGATCAGTTCCCACGCGAAAGCGATCGCGTCTTTTTTGAAGTAATCGCCAAACGAAAAATTTCCCAACATCTCGAAAAATGTGAGATGGCGGTTCGTGAAGCCCACATTTTCCAGGTCGTTGTGCTTGCCGCCCGCGCGCACGCATTTCTGCGAAGTCGTCGCGCGCTTGTAATCGCGCTGCTCCAGCCCCAGGAACACGTCCTTGAACTGGTTCATCCCCGCATTCGTGAAAAGCAGCGTCGGGTCGTTCAGCGGCACGAGCGAAGAGCTGCGCACCTCGCGGTGCTCATGCCCGACAATACGGACAAAATAGTTGAGGAACTTCCGCCGAATTTCGCTTCCGGTCACAATCGCCTCGATGCAGTATGTTCGTCGGAATTATCGCAGAGCCAGCATTCGCGCGCCAAATCAAACGCTCGTCGCCCGAAGCGAACTTGGCTTACAATTCGACTGAGGCACTCCGCATGAAATGGACCAAATCCACACGGCTTCAATTCGGGCGCATCACGATTGATCCGGCCCAACTGAACGGCGCGCCATCTATCCGCGACCTCCCCATAACGGTTGCAACGATCGTCAGGATGGCGCGCGAAGGAATGAGCGCCGGGCAGATTCTCTCCGCCTATCCTGAACTGGAGCGGGAAGATATCGACGTAGCGATGCGGTACGCGGCTGCCAAAGAATCCGCCGACGCCAACTTCATCGAGCCGATGCGAAATCGCATCAGGAATCTTCGCTTGCCCGACGACGAAGTCTGAGCGGTTCTCCCGCGTCCTCTCGCAGATGCCCTCGGAAATCTCGCTGGAATCCAAGTCAATTGAGTTACCATGCGCCGCATTCCCGTCGCAGGGAGGGAACATGCGAATCCAGAAGAGCGGCGCAGCGAAGACACTCGCAATCGCGTTCCTGTTTCTCGGCACGGCATCGCTTGCCTGCGCTCAGAAATCGTCTTCCACGAAATTTGAGATTTCTTTTCCGCCAAGCGCTCACGCAAGCCCAATCACCGGCCGCGTGTTCGTCGTGATCTCAAAACGCGAAACTCCCGAGCCGCGGATGCAGGCCGGCAGTTGGGGAGACACGTCGCCCATTTTCGGCGCCGACGTCGAAGCTCTCGCACCGGGCCGCGCCGCCGTAATTGATAGCAGCACGCTTGGCTATCCTCCGCGCAGCCTTCGCGAAATTCCCGCGGGCGACTATTACGTGCAAGCGCTCATCAACATTTATACCGAGTTTCACCGCTCCGACGGCCACTCGGTTTGGGCGCACATGGACCAGTGGGAAGGGCAACACTTCAATCGTTCACCGGGAAATCTCTACAGCGAATCGCAGCGCGTTCATCTGGACCCTGCGGCAGGCTACGATATTCATCTGAATCTGGCGCAAGCGATACCGGCGGTGGAGGTCCCGCCCGACACCCAATACGTCAAGCACATCAAAATTCAGAGCGATATGCTCTCAAAATTCTGGGGCCACCCGATCTACATCGGGGCCATCGTCCTTCTGCCAAGGGGTTACGACGAACATCCGAACGTGCATTACCCTGTGATCTATGAAGAGGGTCACTTCGGTCTCAATGCGCCGTTTGGTTTCACGGCGTCAGCTCCGCCGGATAACGCCCAGGCGCGCGCGCGAGGAGCGGACTTGAATCGGGAAAGCGGCGCCGAGTTTTACCAGTCCTGGAATTCCGATAATTTTCCGCGCATGATTGCCGTCACATTCCAGCATCCCACTCCTTACTTTGACGATTCCTACGCTGTGAATTCCGCGAACAACGGTCCTTACGGCGACGCACTCGTCCACGAAATGATTCCGTACCTCGAATCGCACTTCCGCATGGGTCCGAAGCCCTACGCTCGCGTTCTCACCGGCGGCTCGACCGGTGGATGGGAGTCGCTCGGTGTGCAGGTGTTCTATCCCGATTTCTTCGGAGGAACTTGGACGATGTATCCCGACCCGATAGATTTTCGCCGCTACCAGATGATCGACGCGTATAACGACGACAACGCCTTCTTCGAGCCTGGCCACACCTGGCTGCAATCGCCGCGCTATATGCAGCGCAAAGCCGACGGCCAACCCGAAGTGACCGTGCAGTCCATGAGCCAGCTCGAGGATGTTCTCGGAAGCCACGGCCGCTCCGCTCAACAATTCGAAATTTGGGAAGCGGCCTACGGTCCCGTCGGCAACGACGGTTACCCCAAGCCGTTGTGGGATAAACAAACCGGGAAAATCGATCACGCCGTCGCGATCTACATGCGCGATCACGGGTATGACCTGAGCTACAACTTGCGGACGAACTGGGCCACGCTCGGCCCAAAGCTGCGCGGGAAAATCCACGTCTACGTCGGAGAGATGGACAACTACTATCTCAATCTCGCGGTCTACATGCTTGAAGACGCACTCAAGGCCGAGACGAATCCTCCGTGCGATTGCGATTTTCAGTACGGCCGCCCGATGAAGGGCCACGGCTGGCAGCCAACGTCAAGTGCAAAC
>DASTCZ010000028.1:0-5005 GCA_035710585.1 Candidatus Acidiferrales bacterium
CGGCGATCGAGCATGATGGCTCCTAAGAGGCGTGCGCGATTCTAGCGCATCCGATGGCCGGTGACGCGCAGCGACTGCCAGGTGTTGCGAGAGGAAAGCTTCAACCGAATGTTACATTTTGTTGATATACTTGTATAGCGAGGTCGAAACATGCTGGCGATTCGTCTCCCGCGATCGATTGAGAAGCGTTTGGATAATCTTGCGCGCAAGACGGGACGTACAAAGACGTACTATGCGCGCGAGGCGATCCTCGAACACCTGGAAGAAATCGAGGATCTCTATCTGGCGGAGCGCGTCCTGTCGCGAATCCGCGAGGGCGAAGAACGGACCATCTCGCTGAAGACAGTAATGAAGCGCCATGGCGTATCGCGTTGAGTTCGCCGAGTCAGCGGAACGCGAACTCAAGAAACTCGACCCACAACCTCGCATACGCATTCTGGAGTTCCTGCGCGATCGCGTAGCCAAGCTCGACGGCCCTCGCGCGATAGGGAAGGCCTTGAAGGGCTCGGAGCTGGGCGAATTCTGGAGATACCGCGTGGGCGAGCTCCGGCTGATTTGCAGAATCGAAGATGAGCGCGTGCTCATACTCGTCCTTCGCATCGGCCATCGAAGAGAAATCTATCGCTGATACCTCCTCAACCTACCGCAGGTTTGAGAAGCATGTGGCAACCATTCCTGCGACATTCCGCAACGAACAAAACATCCCAAGCGTAATATGAAAAAGACGCGGCCACAGACTATTGCAATCCGATGATTGAACCAATCGTCAGGGACTTGAAATTTGGGCTGCGAACGCTGCGGAAGAATCCGGGGTTCGCGGCGGCTGCGATTCTCACGCTGGCGCTGGGGATCGGCGCGAATTCGGCGATTTTCAGCATCATCGAGAGCGTGCTGCTGAAACCTCTGCCCTACGCGCAACCCGGGCAGCTCGTCGAAATTTTCAATAAATATCCACCACAGTTCCCGAAGGTCGGGCTCTCACCGGGCGATTACGCCGATTGGAAACGTCAAGCCACTTCGTATTCGGAGATGGGCGGATACATCGAGATTTCCTTCGGCGAAAATTTGACGGGCGATGGCGGCGAGCCCCAACACGTCGAAATCGGCTACATGGTTTCCGATCTGCTGCCGATGCTCGGGATTCGCCCCGTCGCGGGACGCGGATTTCAGCCGGCGGAAGATCAGCGCGGCGCGGGCGCTGTGGTAATTCTTGGCCATGAAATTTGGACGGGAAGGTTTGGCGCGGACCCAAACGTGATCGGTCGGCAGATTTCGCTCGATAACGATCGCTACACGATCGTCGGCGTGCTTCCGGCGAATGTGCCGTTTGCGCGCGGTTACGATCTGTGGCTCTCCTACGGACAATATTTTGACGATTTGACCGAGCACGTGCATCACGGCGTGGCGGCGATCGCGCGGCTGAAACCGGGCTCCACGATTCAACAGGCGCAAGCGGAACTCGATGGATTGAATCACCAGGAACTGATCGCGTATCCGGATTCGCACCGGAATTGGGGCGCCGGAGTGGCGCCGCTCGAGGATGCGCCCGCGGCGAAGCTGCGCACCACGTTGATGATGCTCTTTGCCGCGGTCGGACTCGTGCTTTTGATCGCGTGCGCCAATACGGTAAATCTGCTGCTGGCAAGAAATTCCGTGCGCGAGCGCGAGATTGCGCTGCGCACGGCGCTGGGCGCGAGCCGCGGACAACTCGCGCGGCAGCTTTTGACGGAGAGCGTTTTGCTGGCATTTCTCGGAGGCGCGCTCGGATTGGCGCTCGCGGGAATTGCGCTGAAAGCCGTGTCTGAATTCGCTCCGGCGAACTTGGCAATCGTCAGGCAGGCGCATCTCGATTTGCGCGTGGTGGAATTTACGCTGGGGATTTGTTTTCTGGCGGGATTGATTTGCGGCGTGATGCCGGCGATGGACGCACTGCGGCGCGCGTTGAGCGATGTGTTGAAGCAGGGCTCGAAAGGCTCGAGCGGCGGACGAGCGCGGCTGCATAACGCGCTAGTGATCGCAGAAGTAGCGATGACGCTGGTGCCGCTGGTGGGCGCGGGCCTGCTGCTAAAAAGTTTCCGTAATCTCCTGGAAGAGAGCCCCGGCTTTCGCGCAGACCACGTGCTGACGATGGAAGTGCCGCACGCCGAACCCAGCTTCGCCGAAATACAAAAGCTATCGCAGGAGGAGCAGAACAAGCTGAACGTGAAAGATGTGCTCGAATTTGAAGGCATCGCGCAGAAAATCTCCGCGTTGCCCGGCGTGAAGGCGGCGGGCGGCGTGAGCCTGCTGCCGCTGAGCCCGGGCGGAATCAAGTCTGCGTCGAGATTCGTGATCGAGGGGCAGGCGTTCACGAAGGGCATGGCCCTGCCCGTGGCGCAGATGCGCACGATCAGCCTGGGATATCTGGGCGCGATGGGCGTGCCACTGATGCACGGGCGCGCGTTTACGCAAGACGATTGGAACCAGCCGCGCGTTTTGATCAATCGCCGGATGGAGCAGCGATATTTCGCCGGCGGCACGGCGGTCGGGAAGCGGATCAATCTGTGTTCGCTCGATCCGAAGCCGTGCTGGTTCGAAATCGAGGGTGTTGTCGGCGATGTGCACCAGTTCGGGCTCGAGGCAGAGCAAACGCCCGATGTCTACTTCAGCGGCGGATGGACGCAGGAGATTGTGATCCGCACCAACGCCAATCCCGCAAGCGTGGCCGCATCGGCCCGCGACGTCATTCACGCCGCTGACGCGATGCTGCCCGTGGGGCGGGTGATGACTTTCGAGACGGTGCTTTCTGATTCAGTGGCGCCGCGAAGATTTTCGGCAGTGTTGACGGGTGTATTTGCGGGACTGGCGCTGCTGCTGGCGTCGGTGGGAATCTTCGGCGTGATGAGCTACACGGTGAGCCGGCGCACGCGCGAGATCGGCATTCGCATGGCGCTTGGCTCGGAGCCGGGCTCGGTGCGCGGGATAGTGCTGAGTCACACGCTGAAGCTCACGGTCGCGGGAGTTGTGCTGGGCGCGATCGGCGCGCTGGCACTCACGCGCTTCTTGCAGACTCTTCTCTTTGGCGTGAAGACGTACGACGCGGTTACGTTTTTCAGCGTCGCCGCGCTTCTCGCTGCGGTTGGGGCCGCGGCTGCGTATCTGCCCGCGCGGCGGGCTTCGTGCGTGGATCCGATGATCGCGCTGCGCGACGAGTGATCGCCGGCATTCGGTCTCGCATTTCCTCCACGCAATTGACTTGGACCTGAATCCTTCGCGAGGGAACACTTTCGCCTTCAGCGCGTCTGGATATGCAAGGAACGAGTGTTATCCATCCATGCGCCTGGCGGGAACGCGCAGACCGCTTCGGCCGTTTGTTCTGAGAGCGAGATCAGTTCGCGAACTTCGACGGGTACACTTACTGCGCGTCGGTGGCGACAGATAGTAAATCAACCGGAAGCGAACTTGACGGCACACCAGGAGGACTCATGCGCTCAGCCATGCTCGGTTGCTTGATGATCATTTCTTTGACGCCTTTCGGCTTGCATCAGGAGCAGACAAAACCAACCACGCCGGCGCAAAATCCCTCCGCAGAAACGCGCCCCTCGACGAATCCTATTCCTGACAAGTACACCAATCTGCAGATACTTCCGAAGGACATCAGCAAACCTCAGTTGGTCAATGTGATGAAACAATTTTCGATTACGTTCGGCGTGCGATGCAGTTACTGCCACACCGTTTCGGACGATCTGACGACCGGCAGCTTTGATTCCGACGACAAAGCGCCGAAGCAAAAGGCTCGCGAGCTTATGAAAACCATACTGCAGACCAGCGCGCATGCTCCGAACACTTAATTCATAAATTTCGTGGATTTCGAAATTTTGGAGAGCCTTGATGCTGAACAAACTCCGCGAAGGAAAGTCTTCGCGTGACTCGCGCGGCGCGATTATTTTTGCGCTGTTGTTGCTCGCGGGGATTTCGTTGGGCGAACGGTTGCACGCGCAGGCCACTGCTCCGACAGCGCCGCAGGCCGGAGACCCGGCGGAAAAAGTCTTCAGAAACATTCAGGTCTTCAAAGGAATGCCGGCGAGCGAGGTGCAGGGTGCGATGTCGTTCATCGCGAGCTCGCTCGGCGTGGATTGCGACTACTGCCACGTACAAGATAAGGAAGGAACCTTCGCGAGCGACGCCGAACCAGCCAAGCTGCGGGCGCGCGAAATGATCCTAATGGTGCGCCGGATCAACGACGAAACATTTCACGGACAGAACGTGGTGAATTGTTTTACGTGCCATCAGGGCGCGACAAAGCCGGTCTCGATCGCGACCGTGCTGGCGTTGCGCGCGCCGCGGCCCGCGGCTGCGCCGGCGGATTCGGCAGCGGCCGCCGCCCTGCCCAGCGTGCAGGAAGTGCTCGATCATTATGTGAAGGCGCTGGGAGGACAGGAGGCGCTGGACCGCGTGAAGACGCGCATCATCAAGTTTGCGCCGCTGATGCAAGCGAGCGGGGACACGTCGCTGAACGAAGTAATGCAGAAGGCGCCGGGAAAAGTGCTGATCCTGAACCAGTCCCCGGGTTACACGGTTCGGGCAGGGTTTGATGGCAAGCAGGCTTGGGCGCAGGATTCGCTGAAGTCCTATTGGGGGATCCTGAGCAAATCGCAACTGCATTCCGTGATGCGCGATGCAGAGATGTATGCAGGCAGCCGCCTGCGAAACGGGTACTCGGATGTGAAGGTGACAGGATCCGAAGTTTTGGGCGACCGGAATGTGTATGTGATTGCGGGTACATCGCCGGAAGGCACGCGTGAGAAGTTCTATTTCAATTCCGCGAACGGCTTACTTCTGAAGAGGCACATCGAGGAACCGACCGCGTTTGGATGGTTTCCGCTCGACACCACCTATGAGGGCTATCGTGAAGTCGACGGAGTGAAGATTCCGTTCGTTGTGCGCATAACGAGCGCGGGTGGCGCGTGGGGAATCCGAACTTCCTACATGATTCTGGAAGTCCATCAGAACGTGCCGATTTCCG
>DASTCZ010000029.1:0-5718 GCA_035710585.1 Candidatus Acidiferrales bacterium
CATCGCACCTTCAACGTTGCAAGAAGTGTTCTCCCTCCGTGAGGGCGACCTGTTCGATGCCTCGGTAGTCCGCGAAGGATTGGAAGAATTGACGCGCGCATACGGCGAACAGGGTTATGTCGACGCGACGATCGATCCGGAATTTGAGGTAAATCAGACGAACCACACGATCGCGCTAAGACTCAACATCGACGAGCAGGTGCCGTATCGCATCGGTGGCGTAAACGCCTTGGGCGTGGATAGTGAGATGAAGAACGAGATTCGGTCGGCACTGAAAAGCGGTGACGTTTTCAAATCACAATCGTTCAATGCGTTTCTGAACGAATTTTTGCGCAAGCACAGCGGTGCGCTTCCACCAGAAGTGTCATATAGAGATGTGCGAATGGATCGAGACGTGAAAAGGCGAACTCTCTCGATTCAGATTGATTTCCGGAGTTGCGAGCAGATTCCGAAATAGCAATATGAGGGCTGAGACGGAGTGTCCCGCGGCGTAGGATCGAGAGTACTTTCTCGTTCTGTGTTGCTGCTAGATCGAAACACAGACTGAAGCCTGCGCCACGCGAACCTGCTTCACGCTCGTGCCGCGAAAGGCTTGGTTGTGATAAGAGTGCGGCGTGAAGAGGCGCGTGCCGGTAACGGTCATTTTGATTGGAATCGTGATGTTTGTGGCGGCGGCGCTGGCGGCGTTGGTGGCTTACTCGCTGATTTTCGCGGATGAGATATTTCTGACCATGGTGGTGATGGCGCGGCCCGGGCTGATGTTTTCCCTCGACCACGCACGATTGTTTGGAGCGCTGTTTGTCGCGGTGGCGCTGATCGTGGCTTATGGGGCGATGGGATTTCTGCGCGGACGAATGTGGGCGTGGTGGTTTGCGGTGGCGCTGTTTGCGGTGAACGGGTGCGGAGACGTGATGAGCTTCTTTGCGACGCACGATCTGGTGCGAAGCGGCGGAGGGCTTGCGGTGGTGACTGTGTTTCTGGTCGTGCTGAACAGCAATGGAGTGAGAGATTACTTCGGACGAAAAAGCAAAATGGAACCACTGATCAACACTGATGAACACTGATTAGAGATGGGGAAGCGATAAGACTCCGGGCCAACCGCGGAATAGCATGAGACATCCGAGAGTCGAAGTCATGTGAGGATATCCGGATGAACATTCCGAGCCAATTGCGACTTGCCGCGCGCGGCCTGCGGAAGAGCCCCGGTTTTACAGCCGCGACCATATTGACGCTCGCGCTCGGCATAGGATTGTGCACGGCAATTTTCAGCGTGGCAGAGGCCGTGCTGCTGCAGCCCTTGCGCTATCACAATCCCGACCGGCTCGCGCTCGTCTGGAAGAGCGTTCCGCTGAAGAACATCGATCACGACTGGACCTCTTATCCGACGTATCAAGACTGGAAACGCGCCGCTGCATTCGAGGACCTGACGGCGTTTCTGCGGCCGGATGGCTCGATCGTAGAGCTGGCGGACGGCGAAACCGTCGAGCAGATCCAATCCGCGAAAGTCTCCGCGAATTTTTTCAATGTGATGAATACCGCGCCGCAGTTTGGCCATACGTTTACGCCCAATGAGGTGAACGCGAATCCGAATCTCGCCGTGATCAGCTTTGATTTCTGGAAGGGGAAGCTGAGAGGAACGGAAAGTCTCGCGGGAAAACATCTGACGATCGATGGAGCAGATTTTGAAGTGATCGGCGTGATGCCCGCTGCTTTCGAGTTTCCTGCGAAAGATTCGCAAGTCTGGTCGGCAGCGCAGGCAACTCAGATCTGGATACCGATCAATTCCGATGCGCGATGGACGACCTTTCAGAAAGTCCGGATTGCCGACGCGTTTGGCGTGATCGGCCGATTGAAGTCGCAAGCCTCCATAGAGGGAGCGCAGGCGGAAATGAACGTCTTGGCCCTGAGGCTCGCGCAGGAGCATGCGGATACGGACCGCGAACTGGGAATTCGCGTGATTTCATTTCCGCGCTACATGATTAGCTCGCGCGTGCGGCTTTCCCTTTGGCTGCTACTTGGCGCGGTGGGGTGCGTACTGTTGATCGCCTGCGCCAACGCAGCGGGGCTCTCGATTGCGCGCGCCTTCGCGAGGCGAAGAGTCTTTGCCGTGCAGATGGCGCTCGGTGCGGGGCGCTTGCAGATATTGGCGCAAACCTTGGCAGAAAGCTTACTGATATGCCTTGCCGCGGGAACTGCCGGAACGCTGCTTGCGGGAATCGGGGTGCGCGCTCTGCGGCTCGTTGCGCCTCCGGGTCTCCCGGGAATCGAAAGCGTCTCCGTAAACGCGCGTGTGCTTGTGTTCGCGGCGGCGATATCGCTGCTCGCAGGAATTCTTTCCGGCGCGGTCCCCGCCTGGAAACTCTCAGCGGCTGATCCGCAAGAGGCGTTGCGCGAGCGCTCTGAAGCGGGCGGCCGCGGCGGAAATCGCGCGAGGGGAATTCTGGTGTCCGTGGAATGCGCACTTGCAATCATATTGCTCGCAGGGACGGGCCTGCTGTTGCGAAGCGCGCTACGAGTGCAGCGGGTTGATTTGGGCTTCCGTCCCGATCATTTGCTGGACGTGACGGTGCGGTTACACGGGCGGAACTACCAGACTTACGAGCAGATGCGCGCGTTCGCGGACAATGCAATCCGCAATGCGAGCGAAGTGCCGGGCGTACGGACGGTTGCGGCCGGCTCGGTTTTCCTTGGGCGGGTGCCCAATTCCTCGTTGCAGATCGAGGGAAGAGCGGCGGAAAGCGCGATCCGCAGCGATGAGCCAACCACATGGACTTACGTCAGCGAGAATTTTTTCCGGACGCTCGGGATTCCGCTCGTGGCGGGGCGCGAATTTTCGGCGTTTGACGGGCCGAAGGCGCCGCAAGTGGTGATCGTGAACCAACACCTGGCGCGGAGACTTTGGCCGGGCGAAAACGCGGTCGGCAAGCGTTTCAAGTATGGTGTCCCAGGTGCTTTCAGCGATTGGCTAACTGTAGTGGGCGTCGCAGGCGATACGGTGCGCGACGGCCCGGAGACGGCGCCGATTTCTGTAATCTATTTTCCGATCGGGCAGAGGATATGGGAGTCGATCGACTTCATGGTGCGAACGGATGCAGAACCGGAGCGGGTGGCCGGGGCAGTGCGCGAGGCGATTCATCGCGCAGACCGGACCGTGCCAATCATTGAGAGCTCCGCGGTGCAGGCGCAGCTGTGGCGGATGGGAGCGCAGCGCAGATTTCAGATCGAACTGCTGGGCTTATTTTCGGCGGCGGCGATGGCGCTTTCAGCAGTGGGGCTGTACGGCTTGATGGCGTTCGCCGTGACGCAACGTACGCGGGAGATTGGGGTGCGGATGGCGCTCGGGGCCAGGCGCGGCGATGTGATGGCGATGATGATGCGGCAGGGATTCGCGCCAGCGATAGTGGGAGTAGTGGCCGGCACGGGATTGGCGTTGATAGCGGCGCGCGGAATCGCTGCGCTGCTCTTCGGCGTGAGCACGGCGGACCCGGCGGCCTATGCGAGCGCCGCCGTAGTCTTACTTAGCGTCGCGGCGACGGCGGTCTTCGTACCTGTGCGGCGAGCAATGCGAGTGGATCCCATGGTGGCGTTGCGGCACGAGTAGCTGTGCTGAAATCAAGAAGCAGTGTTCAAGGAACGAGCCCGCAGAGTTGGCGTCCGACGAGCGTCAGTGGGAAATCTGCAGAGCGGGCTCAGAGGCGCCGGGCTTGAGCGTGACGGCGAGAGGCCTCGACTTTTTGGCGGTGAGATCGAGCGACTGGTGCGCGGTTTCCATGCCTTGCGCGCGAATCATGACTTCGTGATGGCCGGGCGCGAGCTTTAGATCGAGCGGCGCGGCGCCGACGAAGCGGGTATCCACAAAAATTTGGGCGTGATCGGGAGTAGAGCGGAGCGAAAGAGTCGCGGCGCTTGCTCCCGCTTGCGTGAGAAGGTATTGGCGATTGGCGGCAGCGGCTTCGTCGGGGGAAAGCGGCTTGGCGGAGGAAGCGGTTTTCGGCTGGCCGGGCGCGGAAGAGGAATTTGCGTTGCCGGGATCGGGGACTTTCATATTGGGAACTTTGATTTTGGCGCTGGTGGCGGCGGTGGAGGAATTGCCAACGAGACCGCCGTATTCCGTGGCGGCTTGCGCGTGAGCGGCGATGGCGAAAAGTGCGGCGAGGGCGGAGAGAGTGAAAAGGCGAATGGCGGAGCGCATGGGGCCTCCTTGGTGCGGAGCGATGAGGGGATTATAGCGCGGCGGGTGAGCGATTAGGACAAAAACCCGGGAACCACAGATTAACACTGATAAACACTGATGAAGGCGGATGGTCTGTTACTCGCGGGAATAGTTGAACGTGCTTTTGATGCCCTCAGCGGCTGAAGCCGCACCGTTTGTCGCACCGTACGTGACGGCTGAAGCCGTCACCTGACACGGCGCTTCTCGCACGCCGGCCGAAGCTCCGACCTCGTGGGTACGGCGATTATGCAACGATTCGAGTTGCCGCCCGCAGAAAGGCTGTGAACAGAGCAGCTAAGATGACGAGCACCTTGCTGGTTTTCGTTGAGTACCGCACAAATCCTGCTCCGGCTGCGATCGAGATGCAAAAGAGAGCCATCACTCTGCTGACAATTAAGGACTCCCGAGGAGTTTCGAACTGGAATGGGACATCTGGGACTAGATCGGCTAAACACAGAAGTAGTGCAATTAATCCCAAGCCAATCGGAAGGAGGCCCCAAGCGACCTTCGTCTTAGTCCGCCTGAATCGGAGTTCAATCGCGCCGGCGGCGGCGAACGCGAGCAAGGGCGGGCCGAAGAAACTGATGGCTAGGAGCATCGGTGGGCGGCAGAGCAATTAATCTGTGATGTTTCTTGAGGCACCACAAATCGCTCAATTCATGCGGAAGAGGTGGAGGGCGTCTTTTGTGGCGGTGGCGATGACGAGGTGGCCGTCGGTGGTCCAATTGCCGCCGATGGCTCCTGCGGGCGGAGTCCATTCCTCTTTTTTCGCGCCGGAGGCGAGGTCCCAAATGATAATGGGAGCCGGTTGCGACATTCCCTCGGCGTGAAGCGTGACGGCGCAAAGCAGGTTGCCGTCGGGGGAGACGGCGAGCCCAAAAATTGGATTGGGAAGTTTTGGAAATTTGCGCAGAGTTTTTCCGGTGGACGGATCGATGAAATAGACGACTTTGTCGCCTCCGGCGGCGATGATTTGCTTGCCGTCGGCGGTGAAATCGATGGCGAGAGCTTCGTTGAGCAATTCTGTGCCTGCGAGCGACGTTTTTCGCGCGGCAATATCGTGAATCTGAAGCGAAGTGTCGCCGCTGGCTGCGGCGAAGGAATTATTGTCGCGGGAAAATGCGATGGCGACGGCGTCGGAGGTGTCCGGAACGTTCCTGCCGCCGAGATGCCGGGGAGTATCAAGGAATACGACGGGTGCACCTGCGGCTGGCGCGAAGGCGACGAGAGCTCCATTGTGCGAAAACGCGGCGGCGACCGGATAGTGCAGAAGATTCGTGGCGTTTATTTCGACGGCCGTGGCGGTGTTCCACACGCTGACGTGGCCTTGATGATCGCCGACGGCGAGGAATTTGCCGTCGTCGGAGATGGCGGAGATGTCCACGGCGCGGTCTTTAATGTTGATGGCTTGCGTGAGCTTGCCATCGGGGAGCGACCAGACGCGCAGGAGGCCATCGCGGCACGGGGCGGCGGCGACGGTACCGCTTTGGGATAGCACGAATCCA
>DASTCZ010000030.1:0-10144 GCA_035710585.1 Candidatus Acidiferrales bacterium
TTTTGCTCGTCAGCGAGATGGCGACTGCGCGCAACGCCACTGCGGAGACGATGGAAGGTGCATTAGTCAAATCGCTCGCGAAGGCACGTTTGCAAATGCCCGTGATGACGGAAGCAGAGGGCGCCGAAGCGTAATCCCAATAAATCGTTCGCAAGTTTTCCAACGGGCATAGCAATCACGCTATGCCCGGATTTTTTTGCGGCCCGAATATTTCGAACGCGCTGTGGATCCAGTCCCGAATCTGGATACTGGATACCCCCAGCCCCCGCCGCCTGGTGTCTCGATTCGAATAATCGAACCAGCCTCAACGAATAGTCCGCACTTTGCGGAAAGGGGTCGCTTCGCAAGCGCAGGGGATCGATTCTGCTTCATGCGCTTTGTGCCAGCCTTCGGCTCAAACAGGAAATTCCGTCCTGTGGCACCATCGCGGCCGCCTGAAAGCCCGTATGGACCGCGAGCACGCCGATCTGAGAGGATCCCCACGTGTGCCTGTGTTAATAGCTCCACTTCCTTAATGAGCCCATCCCCACCGCGAAACTTCCCTGCCCCGCCGGAATTTGCGCGAAAGCTATAACGCCGAACGCGAAGGGGGTACGCGTGCTCCAACACTTCAATCGGAGAATTCAGCGAATTTGTCATGTGATTGTGAATCCCGGATATCCCATCACGATCTGGGCGAGCGCCCAATCCGCCGGCGATCGTCTCGTAGTACGAAAAAGGCGCGTTGCCGAACCGCGCGTCAAATCCGCCGAGCGTGAAGTTGTTCATCGTCCCCTGGCTCGCAGCGGGAATTTTATCCGGCAGGGCTTTCGCCATTGCGCGCAGGAGAGTATCTACAATTCTCTGGGAGCATTCGACGTTGCCACCCGCAACCGCTCCCGGAGGCAGTGCGTTGACGATCGTGCCCTGCGGTGCGATCACTTTGATAGGCCGCATTAGGCCGCTTGTCGCCGGCACCTGCTCGTTCACAAGACACCGAAACACGTAAAACACTGCGGAGTAAGCGATGGCCGCAACCGCATTTACGCTGCCCGCACATTGCGGATCGCTGCCTGTGAAATCCACTTCGGCTGATTCGCGATCAATGCGTATCTTCACCGCGATTCGAATCGGGTTTTCCGTGATACCGTCGCCATCAAGAAAATCTTCGGCGCGATACGTGCCGCGCGGAATCTCGCGAATCGTCGCTCGCATCATCTTTGCCGAATAATCGAGGAGATGCGATCCGTACGCGCGGACTTCCGGCACGCCGTACTTGGCGGCAATTTCCCTTAGGCGGCGTTCGCCGATGCGGCACGAAGCGATCTGCGCCGTGAGATCTCCCTCTCGCTCGCTGGGCGTACGAACGTTGTAGAGGATTAGATCCAATACATCGCGCTGAAGCACGCCGCCGGACATTAGTTTGATCGGAGGAATCCGAAGGCCTTCCTGGAATATTTCACGAGCTACGCCCATCGAGCCCGCTTGCGCGCCGCCGATATCCGCGTGATGAGCGCGATTTGCCACGTAGAAGAGCGGCTTCCGACCGCGGTGCTCGTACACAGCCATGACCATCGTGAGATCGGGAAGGTGCGTGCCGCCGGTGTAAGGATCGTTTAAGACGGCGATGTCGCCAGGTCCAAGAGTGAGCGCTTTCATCGCCGCTGCGACGGACATGGGCATCGAGCCGAGGTGCACCGGCATATGGTCTCCCATAGCAAGCACTTCGCCGGCACCATCGAACACCGCGCACGAGTAATCGCGCCGCTCTTTTATGTTAGGGGAGAACGCCGAGCGCCGAAGGCTCGCGCCCATTTCTTCCGCAACGGAGTGATAGAGATTCTTGAAAATCTCGAGTCGAGTAGGATCGAAAGATTTGCTCATCGACGCCGATCCTTTTGCTTTTTGGCCACCGCGCGCAGCCTTTCCAACAATAAATTTCCCCATTCGTCGACTCGGGCTGTCCAGTCCGGAGGAATCACAGTCGTCCCGCTGTACTCGGTGACGACGGCAGGCCCCGAAAAACGGTCACGCGCCATCAATTTTGCTCGGTCGTAAATTCGAGTTTGGAGAGATCGGCCGCTAAATGAAACAGACCGGGAATCAGCGATCGAGGCCAAATGTCTGGAGGAGCTTATATTTCGCGCCGGCAGTCGATTTAGATTTGGCTTTTCTGCAATCCCGATCGCGCGGAGCCGAACATTTACGATTTCCGTCGCACGTTTCGGATCGGAATAACCGTAGCGCCGCTCGTGAAGCCGGTGAAAATCGGCCAGAAACTTTTCGCCGGCGGGCACGGTAAGCTCGTACGCTTGCCCGACATATCGCACGTCAAAAAATCGCTGCATCGAAATACTTCGCGCGGCAAACTGTTCCCGGCGAAGTTCCGACCTGCCGCGCGATTCGAGCCGCGCAAAGTGCGCAGCCGTTTCCCTCATAATATTCGCTTCTGGACGGATAACGAGCCGAACGGTCTGCGAATAATCGTGAATCACGTCCGATCGCAGAATTCCGAGCGCCGAAAGACCGCCAGGAAGGCGCGGGATCAAAACCCGAGGAATCGCGAGGCTCGCCGCAAGATCACACGCATGAAGTCCCCCCGCGCCTCCGAACGCTACGAGCGTGTAGTCGCGCGGATCATGCCCGCGTTCCACGCTGATCACGCGTATGGCCTTCTCCATAACTGAATTTGCGACTTCAATAATCCCCTGCGCAAATCTCTCGACCGCGCCCAGCGCACCCGTCAATTCCGACATGATTCTGCGCGTGCGCTCGGCATGCAGCGGAAAACTGCCATCAAGAAGTCCGCGCTCGGAAATCCTCCCCAGCATCAAGTGAGCATCGGTCACCGTCGGCCTTTCGCCGCGGCCGTAGCAAATTGGTCCCGGATCAGCCCCGGCACTCTCCGGCCCGACTCTCAGAGCTCCGGCGCGGTCGAAGCGCGCCAATGAGCCGCCTCCGGCCCCTACAGTGTGGATTTCCAGCATCGGCACGGCGATCGGCAACTCGGCGATTTGCGATTCATTCGTCGTTCCGACGCCTCCGTCGCTCAGCGCGACATCGGTCGATGTGCCGCCCATGTCGAAAGTGATGATGCGCTCGAAACCTGCGAGCTTTGCCACGTATTCGGCTCCGACGATTCCTCCCGCCGGGCCGGAGAGAACGGTGCGCACTGGTTCTCGAGCAGCCAAGCCGACATCAACGATGCCTCCGCTCGACTGCATGACGCGCACACGCGGTCGCGATCGCGCTGTCGCAAATCTTTGGGCTTGCGTCGAGACCCTTGCAAGATATGTAGCCATCACAGGCGCAAGGTACGCATTGGCGGCGGTGGTAGCGGTGCGTTCGAACTCGCGAAATTCAGGAAGTATTTCGTGTGAGACGGATACTTCGAGGCCCACAGCGCGCAGAGCCCGGGAAATCGCCCGCTCGTTGGCCGGATTGACGAAAGAAAAAAGCAAACACACGGCCACGGATTCAGCGCCGGAGGCTCGAACCAGTGTCACGACCCGACGAATTTCACCCCGCGAAGGAACTTGCAGTGCTCTACCCTCTGCGGAAACGCGCTCCTTCAAACCGAAACGCAGCGCCGATGGCACCAGTGGAGCAGTACGCTCGACGAAAAAATCGTAAAGCTTCGGCCGGGCCTGGCGGCCAATTTCAAGCACATCCTCAAAACCGGAGGTAGTTACGAGCGCAGCGCGTCCGCCTTTTCGTTGAAGAATGGCGTTCGTGCCAACTGTGGTGCCGAGCGTCAACTCTAAGGCCGTGTCGCGTTCCGGGAGCACTGATTCCAACGCAGTGACGATTGCGTCCGCCGGGTTTGTAGGGGTCGAAGGCACCTTCACAACTTCGAGCTTTCCGTCACGAACGAATACGCAATCCGTGAAAGTTCCGCCGGCGTCCATCGCGATGCGCATAAGAGTGCGAGATTGTACCTCAGAGGGTGTGCCGGAGTCGGTCGAGGGACTCCTACTCTCCAAGCCCGCGTTGCAGCCTCTCTGTTCTCGACATCACCTTACAAAAGGCGGAAGATTCGCTGACTCGTTCAAGGGAGCTCAAGATGAAATTGAGTGCCACGCTCGCGCGGATATCCGGGTTGGCAATGCTAATGATTACCTTCAGTTCGTCCGGCGCTGGAAGTTATCGGCTGAAATCGGCACCAGGTGCGGAGACGGAACTCCGCGCCGCTGACGCCGCATTTGCGAAAGCCGCTGCCGCCCGGGAGGTGGACCGGTGC
Source organism: Candidatus Acidiferrales bacterium (assembly GCA_035710585.1). Lineage (GTDB taxonomy): Bacteria > Acidobacteriota > Terriglobia > Acidiferrales > UBA7541 > DASTCZ01. The sequence goes on from DASTCZ010000030.1 coordinate 4,220, forward strand.
GTGAACTTCTACACGGACGACGCTCGCGTCTTGCAAGCAGACCAGCCATTATCAGAAGGCCGGGACGCAATCCGTAACTCATTCAGGAAGAGCTTTTCCGACGCGAACTTTTCCGTCTCCTGGAAAGTTGAGAAGCTCGAGGTCGCGTCTTCAGGAGATCTCGCTTATTCCACGGGGACGGCGCACTTCACTTTTGCCGGTGAGAACAATAAGAAGTTTCAGCGGACGACGCGTTTTGCGACAGTCTGGAAAAAGACTCCGGTGGGCGATTGGAAAATCGCATTGGACGCCGACGTGGAGGCAGTTCCGCCGAAACAGATCCTTTCTGGCGGCAACGAATAATGAGCCGGAAAGCTCAGAAACTCAACGCCCGTACCGCAAGCCTGAACTAACGCGATCGTATGGAGCGTACCTGCGCACCGAAAGCGCGATAGGAAGCCCTACGCCGAACCAGTGCTCCACAAATTCGCACGCCTTGTAGATAAATGCAGCATGGCCCGCGGGAGCAGCCGAAAGCGGTAGCACGACGAGATGCATAAATCCGTAAACAAGCGCGCCATAAATCATGCCGGCGATCACCGCATGCTCGGTCATGAACGGAATTTTTCGGCTGGCGAGGTAGTAGACGGCCGCCGCTCCGATCGCGATCGTGAAATGGCACAAGAGCCCCACGATTGCGGATTCCGCGCCCATCTTGAATGAATTGCGGCCGAAGATTCCGCTTCCGACGGACTGGAGAATTCGCACGGGATGCCTCGGGCTATAAACGAGAATCGCGTACGCGATATCAATCACGCCGACCAGTAGACCGCCGAGGAAAATGGCTTTGAATGCAGACGATCCACTCGATTTCACCGCAGCAAGCGGCGATGCTTGAGCATCCGCCATAGTCACGCCCCTCACACCCCAAGTTTGATTTTGAGCTTACTGTTAGCGGGTTGGAAGAGCAAATGGACCTGCGAGTTGCCAGTCTGATCGCAAGCAAGCGGAGCTAGCGAGAACTGCCAAGCTTGAGCGAGGGATCCACGTCCAGTTCGAGATCCGCGCGCACGCCGCCGGAGTAGTGAGAATATGCAGCCGCGGCGATCATAGCGGCGTTATCCGTGCTCAATGCGAGGCTGGGAAAGAATGCAGAAAGCCCTCGTCTGCGCGCCTCGAAATCAAATGCCGACCGCAGTTCGCGATTTGCGGCCACGCCGCCGGACACCAGGATGGATCGCACATTGCACTGCTCGGCGGCGCTAAACGTCCGCGACAAGAGTTCGCGGACAACTGTCCGCTGAAAGCTCGCGATCAAATTAAGCGTCGTCGCACTGCACAAAGGCTTCAGTTGAGCGGCTTTGCGTTCGCCGCTCGCAAGCGCTGCGCGCCGCGCTTCAATCTCCGGCTGAAGCTCGGGATGCTCTCGAACGTAGTACAGCACAGCAGTCTTCACGCCGCTGAAACTGAAGTCGAGCGGATTCCCTTTCATTTTCGGCGACGCGAATCGGACAGCCTCCGGATCACCGGCGCCCGGCTGCGTTGAATCGGCAAGCTGGTCGATCACTGGGCCACCGGGATATCCGAGCGCGAGCAGTTTCGCCACTTTGTCGTACGCCTCGCCGGCCGCATCGTCTCGAGTGCCACCGAGGCGCCGAAATGATAGCGAAGTCTGAGTATGCTCTCCGGTCTCTGTCGTCACCTCATACAAAAGCGTATGCCCTCCCGAAACGATTAAGCACGCCGCTGGAAGTTCTGGACGCAAACCGTTCTTGCGAGCCTCGAGAAAAACCGCGTGGACGTGGCCCTCCAGATGATTGACCGGGATCAGCGGTTTCTGCAGCGCCAGCGCTAGAGCCTTCCCGTACATAAAGCCGACAAGCAGCGAACCCACGAGGCCTGGCCCCTGAGTGACCCCAATTGCATCGATGTCTTGGAAACGCAGACCCGCACCAGCGAGCGCCTCGCGCACCACCGGTACGATTTGCCGAACATGTTCGCGCGACGCAAGTTCCGGCACAACGCCGCCGTACTTTCGGTGAATGTCTGTCTGCGACGCGACGATGTTGGAAAGAATCTCGCGGCCGTCGCACACCACTGCCGCGGCCGTTTCATCGCAAGACGATTCGATTCCCAGAATGCGAACGCTCATCTTCGGTTATGATTCCTCTCAGCATCGTAACATGCGGCTTGCGCTGAAGCGGTCCGCGGCATGCGATGCGGCGCAGGCATTTCCAGTCAGGCTACAGCTTTGTAGAAAGGGACGAATGTCGAAATACGCACGAGTGCGGAAAGCAGTCCTTCCCGCCGCGGGCCTCGGAACCCGATTTTTGCCCGCTACAAAGGCGCAGCCGAAGGAAATGCTCCCGGTCGTGGATAAGCCCTTGATTCAATACGCCGTTGAAGAATGCGTTGCGTCAGGAATCGACCACATCATCATCGTCAATGGCAAGGGCAAGAACTCGATCGAGGACCACTTCGACAGCTCGGAAGACCTCGAGCGATATCTTGAAGCAAAAGGACAACCCGATCGTGCCGCCGAAATTCGCCGCATCGGCGAGATGGCGCAGATCAGCTACACCCGGCAGAAGCAGCCTCTGGGTCTGGGCCATGCAGTTCTGGTGACTCGCGAACTGGTGGGCAACGAACCTTTCGCCGTTTTACTGGGCGACGTCATCGTTCCCGGTAAGCGGCCCGCGACGCAGCAGTTAATCGATGTCTATGACGCGACCGGCATGGGTGCAATCGCAGTTGAAGAGGTTCCGCGCGACCAAACTCGCCTGTATGGAATCGTGGAGCCGGATAAATCCGACCATTCGCCCTGGGGAGAGCGCGGCTTCAAAATCCGGAATGTGATTGAAAAGCCCAAGCCGGAAGATGCGCCCTCCAATTTTGCGGTTACGGGCAGATATGTTCTACCGGGAGAGATCTTCGATTACTTGGAGAATACAAAACCCGGTCGAGGCGGCGAGATTCAGTTGACCGATGCGATGTGCGCGCTTCTTAGAGATCGCGGGCTGTGGGCCTACGTCTGCGAAGGAAAAACGTACGATGCCGGGGATAAATTGGGATTTCTGAAGGCCACCGTCGAGATTGCGCTTGATAATCCGGTGCTCGGAAAGGAATTCCGCGAATACTTGAGAACCCTGAAGGTCTGAACTTTATCCGATCTTTTTCGTAGTCTTCGTGTCTTTTCCTGCTGGTTTTTCAGTCGCCGGCTCTTTCTTTGAAGATTTATCGGATCCGTCCGATTTGCCGCTCTTTTCGCCCCCTTCTGAAGAATTCCCGCGCGAACCGCTTTTTCCCGCATAGTCGGTTACATACCACCCTGAACCCTTGAACTGGATCGCCGGCGATGCAAGGAGTCTATCCGCCTTGCTTCCGCACTTCGGGCACTTTCGGACTTCCGGCGCGCCTACTTTTTCAATTAATTCGAATCGATGATGGCATTTGCGGCATTCGTACTCGTAGAGCGGCACTGTGTTTCCGGTCTCCTTTAATTCCGCATCACCTTTTTAGTGGAGGTACAGAACAGTTTATCACGGCTGCCAGCGGACCGTTCGGCCGCGCCGCGCGTGCTAGACTTCAGCCGAATGCCAAAACCTGGTGACAAATTATCCGGTCCGGGTGAGCTATTTGTCGTCTCGACGCCGATCGGGAATCTAGAAGACATCACGGTACGGGCTCTGCGATTGCTGAAGGAATGCGACGTTATCGCCTGCGAAGACACCAGGCAGACGCGCAAGCTGCTCTTGCGCTATTCGATTGACACTCGCACGGTGAGCTATCACGAGCACAACGAAAAATCCCGCGCGGCCGAGTTGCTGGATGAGATGAGGAGCGGCGCACGCGTCGCTCTCGTGAGCGATGCCGGGACGCCGCTTGTCTCCGATCCCGGCGAGAGTCTTGTTTTGGCGTGTATCGCAGCGGGGATTCGCGTGACGCCCATGCCGGGACCCTCCGCGACGATCACAGCACTCGCAGCGTCCGGACTTCCAACTGAGCGATTCTTGTTTCTGGGATTCGCACCTGCGAAATCTTCCGAGCGACGGAGGGAATTTCACGATTTGGCGGCCATGTGCTGGCCTGCGGTCGGGGGTCCAGCAACACTCATATTCTATGAGGCGCCCCACCGGCTGAAGCCAATGCTTGCGGATGCTGCGGAAATCTTTGGGGCGCGCCGTGCGGCGATTGCGCGCGAGTTGACGAAGGTACACGAGGAATTCGTTCGCGGGACGCTGCCCGAGCTCTTGACTTGGGCGGAGAAAAGCGAAATTCGCGGCGAGATTACGTTGCTCATTGAAGGTGCCAGCCCCCAGGAAAAAGCTGCGCAGCGCCCTGCGAGTACCCCTCGCCGGTCGCTGGAAGACCGCGTCGCGGAACTGACTGCCGGCGGTGCGATGGATCGCAAATCAGCGCTGAAGCTGGCTGCGAGAGAGCTTGGGATCAAGAAGCGTGACGCCTACAGAATATTGCTGCCGCAGGCGGATCGAGGCTAGAGCCTATTCGATGTGTCGCGAACCATGTTCCAAACGTCTACTTGCCTGATTCGGGGACGAAAATTCGCTGAAAGCTGCGGCCAGTGAACTGGATTCCGATCACGCGGGATGAACCTGGCGTCGAACTGTAGACGTGCACAACCCGGCCCGAGGTACTGAACTCCGTCTCGCCTTGAGCTGAATTTTGCGCTGGCGGCAGGGGGATTCGGATTTCGACGGTCGCGCCTTCTGCGATTTCCGCGGACACCATGAGCGCCGCGCCACGCCGGGAAACGTTTTCAGTTCTTGATGTTTCCGCGAAAGGCCGACCAGCGTTGTCCTTGCCGCGGATCTCCACCGGCAGATGAACTTCGACGCGGCGTTCGATGCGCATGTTGAGAATCGACGGATTCGCGTCGGGATTCATGCAGTCTCCTTGAGCTCGGGAATCGGCGCGAAGAATAAATCCACACGGGACATGATTTCATCCGTTGTTTTTGCGTGATGTACTTCTCGGCGCAGCTCCCCGCCATTTCGTATGCCATGCGTAAACCACGTTGCGAACTGCTTCATCTTGCCGATGGCGTCTGGAATTTCCGAGGCGATCAAGTCGCGGAAGTACCCTGCTAGAAGCTGATACCGGTCAAGCTCGGAAGGTTGAGAGTAACTCCCGGTCTCCTTGAACTCAGAGATCTGCCGGAAGATCCACGGGTTCGTGGCGGCCGCGCGCCCGATCATCACGGCATCGCAGCCTGTCTCCGCGAACATGCGGGCGGCGTCTTCTGGCCGCTGAATATCTCCATTCCCGATCACCGGAATTTTCACCGCATCGCGCACGGCTCGGATGATGGGCCAGTCCGCACGCCCTGCATAGCCCTGCTCGCGCGTGCGCGGATGAACCGCGATCGCTTCGATGCCAATCTTCTCGGCGAGTCGAGCAACCTCCACCGCAACGATGCTCTCCGAATCCCAGCCCGCGCGAATTTTAATCGTGAGTGGAATCCGCACGGCCGCCCGAACAGCTCCGAGTACCGCTTCGAGCTGGCCAAGGTCGCGGAGAAGTCCTGATCCGCCGCACTTCACCACTTTCTTTGCGGGACAACCGAGATTGATGTCTACGAAATCGAAACCCAACTCTTCACTCAGCGCGGCAGCGTGCGCCATGACATTGGGCTCCGCGCCAAACAGCTGCGCGGAAATCGGATGTTCGTCCTCGTCGAAATAGAGATACCGCAATGTTCGGGAAGCGCGCCGCGACAAACCCTCGGCGCTTGTAAATTCCGTCATGATGAGCCCGCATCCGCCGAGCCCTCGAATCACGCGCCGAAACACGGTGTCCGTAACGCCCGCCATTGGAGCGAGCACCGTCGCAGGGCGGAGAATCGTATTTCGCACTGTGTACGAGGAAGGAATGCGCGCTGGAATTGCCGATTTCATCGGATCACAGCAGCGTTTCGTCAAGCGAATC